>OZ241370.1:1351666-1689583 GCA_965200665.1 Rhodopila sp.
ATCCGGATCGCCGTTACGGCACGCAGCGCCTATGATCTGTGGCTGGAACGCAACATCAAGCATGCCACCTTGGTGCGCTCCAGCAGCCTCGACGGCGCGCTGGAGCAGTTCAAGGCAGAAAAACTCGACGCGCTGGCAGGCTTGCGCCCGCGGCTGATCACCGACGTGCAGACGCTGCCGGGCGCCGTCATCCTGGATGGGCAGTTCAGCGCGGTGCAGCAGGCGGTCGGCACCCCAAAAGGCTACGGGGCGGCCGTGGCAGACTGGCTGCACGCGTTCGTCGAGGAAGCGAAGGCGTCCGGGCTGGTGGCGAAGTTCATCGCGGCGCACGGCGTCAAGGGATTGTCGGTCGCACCCCGCGCCTAGGCGTGGGCGGCTTGAGGAAGCGCCCGCGTTCCAGAATTTCCAACGTATATTCGCGATAGCTGACGCCGCACGCTTCGGCGTTGGCCAAGCGGCGAAGCGCGACCTCACGCGGCGCCGACCAGGCCCGCTTCTTC
The DNA here is from genome assembly GCA_965200665.1 of Rhodopila sp. Lineage (GTDB taxonomy): Bacteria > Pseudomonadota > Alphaproteobacteria > Acetobacterales > Acetobacteraceae > Rhodopila. Next base: position 1,352,167 of record OZ241370.1, read on the forward strand.
GCCCGTCGCCAGCACCATAAGCGCCACGCCGTGTTCGGGTCGTCGGCTTCAAGCGGCGGCCCGCCGTTATGCCCGATCATGGCGCAAGCTGCTTGTAGAAGATGGTCGTCTCGGCAAGCCGCCCATCCGGACGGAAGGCGTGGTTGGGAACGCTTCCCACCGGCATCCAGCCGCAGCTTCGATACAGCCGGTCGCCGGCACCGCCGGATTCGGTATCCAGCATCAGCAGCGTGCGGCTTGCCGCGCGGGCGGCCGTTTCCGCGGCGATGAGCAGGCGGCGTCCCAGCCCCTGCCGCCGCATCGTGCTGTGCACCAGCATCTTGCCGATTTCAGCCCGATGCGGCGCGTTCGGCTGGGACGCGAACATCAGCAGCACGGTGCCGACCAGGGTCTTGCCATCATCGGCCACCAGAAGCTGCGTCCTGTTGCTGGCGATGGCCGGGATTTGGCCGCGCCAGAAGGTTTCAGCCTGATCACGGCCAAGCCCGGCGAGGAAATTGACGGAGGCACCATGGGCCACAGCGTCAACCAGGATGTCGGCCAGCTCGGACAGGCGGCACGCCGTCGCTGCGGCGTCGAGGGCGCGGATCACGGTGCGGCAGCTCCATGGCTGATGATGACGGCGTAGCGAGCCGAATAATCCGTGGGATTATGGAACAGGATCGGGCGGTCGAAACGCATCATCAGGCAGTCGCCCCTCTCTAGCCGATGTCGCTCGTCGCCAAGCTGAAGGTCCAGCGCACCCTCAAGGATCCAGATGTGCTGGTACAGTTCAACGAGGTGGGTGCTGTCGAAGCTGACGGTGGCGCCGGCGGGAAATTCGACCTCGGTGATGTCGACCGCCGACCCGGTGCCCGGTGGCGAGACGGTGCGCCGCAGGTAATTGGTCGCGGGATCTTGCCATGTCGACTGGGTGGCGCGGCGTGACAGCCGGTTGGCCGGAACTTCCGTGTCCGCGAACAGCGTCGACAGGCTGACGCCGAGGCCGCCGCAGACCTTGTTCAGCAGCTGCGCCGTGGCGCTGGATTCACCGCGCTCGATCCGTGACAGCATGGCGCGGCTTACATTCGACTGATGCGCCAGCGCGTCCAAGGTAAGGTTTCTCTCTCCACGCAGGGCTCGGATGCGGGCACCAATACGGCAATCAAGCGCGGAGCTGCTCATCAAGGCATGTTACATTCCATTATAATGGAAACAAGAGGCCTTGACGCATCCTTTGGCTTACGCGGCTGCGCCGCTCAGGAAACGAGCACGCACCCGATGATGACGGTTGGCCTGAACGGGCTCTAGCCGGACAGATCGGCCGACTTGCTGTCGAGGCTTTTGGCCAACGCCGCAGCGCCACCCTGCCTCATTAACTGGCGAAAGTCTGAGCGTTGCACCGCAACCCGACTGATCGCCCCATCCGCCAGAACGTCTACCACCCGCCAGCCGGATGGACCCCGGCGCATCACGTGATCCAACCGGTGCTCCTCGCCGTCGTTCTGCACGATCCGGATCCGCACCACCTGCTCGTCACCGGATACCCGCGGGTCGGGGCTGACGACGAAGTGCTCGTCATCCTGATCGAAACCGTTGACGTAGGACGCCACGGTGTAGCGGCGGAACGCCTTGATCAGCGTTGCCTGTTGGTCCGGCGGCAAACTGTCCCAGCCTGCACCGACCGATGCCTTCAGGATAGCATTCAGGTCGATCGTCTTGTCGACCACCGGCGCGAGCATGTCGAACCGGCGCTCAAACGGCACCGCCCGGCCGGCCTTCATGACCCGCGTCAGGCCATCGACCAGTTGGTTGACTGGCGCGACCGCCGCATTGTCCGCGGCGGCGAAAGCCGGGACCGCAGCGGCGAAAGCCGGGGCCGCAGCGGCCGCAGCCGCCAGCACAAGAATGCTTCGCCTACACACGTATGGTGCTGTCATTGAACAATCCTGACCATCAATCGCCAAACCTCGTTCAGCCAGCAGTGCCAAAGCATTCCCCGCCCTGGCGCCGCGTTGACTGACGACGCCAACCTACACGCGGAACACGTAGGTCTTGCCGGCGCCCCGCTCAATATCAGGCGGGAAGGCCGCATGCTTTTCAGCATAATAACGCGCCCGGTGATCCCCATCGCTCGCGAGGTTGTGAGTCAGATACAGGATGCGCCGCGGATGATCAGTGAAGTTCGGCTTGGATGCATGTGGGGCAAAGCTGTCGAAGAACAGCACGTCCCCCGGCCCGGTCGGCACCGCCTGCAGGTCGAGGCCGCCCTCCTCCAGCGGTTTCCATTCCTCCCCAAGCAGCCCTTCGCGATGCCTGCCAGGCGCGATCTCCAGACATCCGTTGTCCAGGGTCGCCGGATCGATGGACACCATCGCGGTCACGAAGATCGGCGCATAGCGGCCCCAGCCGGCCTGCTGATCCTGGTGCGCCTTGAAGCCGGGGGCACCCGGCATCTTGAAGTTGATTTTGTCCTTGAACAGGGTGACCGGCCCGCCCATCAGCGCGGCAGTCCATCGCGCCAGTGCGCCGTCTCTGACAAGGGCATCCAGTTCGGCATGAAACGGGCAGAAATTCTCGATCCGCTGAATCACTGATCGCCCCGGTTCAGTCAGGCTATCCTCGTGATAGACCCAATGCCGCCCCGGCTGCTCCGGCGCCTCCTCCAGCTCCGTCGTCCAACGCAGTAAATCGTCGGTCTGATCGGCACTGAAGAAGCCGCGTACGAACAGATATCCGTCACGCGCCATGCTGCCGATTTCCGCCGGTGTCGGAGCCCGGTCGGCGCCACCGACCATCAGCGTCTGGGCAGCACTCATGGGACCAGCTCCGCCAGCAGGGCGCGGGCCTTCACGACGTCCTCAGGAAAGTCGATCTCGGTCCACGGCAGACCGGAAATGTCCTCGAACCCGAATCGGTCCGCGGCACTGGCAATAATCATGTCGCGGATTGGCTCCTCATATTCCATCATGCGCCGGCCCGTAGTGACGTAATCGTCCACCCGGCCGGCAAGCTCCGCCGCGGCAGACGGCGAGAGCCGGAAAAACCCCACCGACTCGCCGTGCCAGTCGTGCGGCTCGCTAGGCCGCTTGCGGAAGTCGACGATCCGGCCGTCGCGGATGCACAGCTTGACCGGCTCATCGCCCGGTTCAATCTCGCGGTCAAGCAAAAGGCAATCGGCATTGGGGCTGTGTATCAGGCGCGCCAACATCCGCGCGTCGTAAAGCACATCCGCGTCCATCAGGATCACCGGCGTTCCGCCGCGCAACACGTCGCGCCCGGTCCAGAGCGACACCACGCTGCCTTCCCGGAAATCCGGATTCGTCACCAGGTGAACCGGCGGTCCGTCGGTCAGCGCCGCCAGCGCTTCCTGCATCTCGGCAGCGGCAAATCCGATTACGACAGTAATATCGCTGATGCCGAGCCGGCGAAGCATCCCGATATGGCGGGACATCAGGGTTTCGCCGCCGAAATCCAGCATGGCCTTCGGTGACGCGCGCTTGCCGGCTTCCGGCTCACCCAAACGTCGCCCCACTCCCGCGGCGAGAATCAACGCTCTATGCGAATTGGGCTCGGAAGGCATGCAATGCGTCTCCTTAGATTGTCGAAATGCGACAGGCACGTTACACCACGGCAGTCTTGATGACTCGGTCAATTTGACCCCTCCGGGAGCACGCCATGCCGAATGAGATGAACCCGGTGACGACGCCAGGTGGCGGGGGTTTCAGGTCGCGGGCCGCCAGGTTGCGGTCCTGCCTGACGTCGCCCGACCTGGTCTTCATCATGGAGGCTCATAGCGGGCTTTCCGCCAAGGTCGTGGAAGAAGCCGGGTTCGAAGGCGTCTGGGCCTCAGGCCTTTCGATCTCCGCCATGCTTGGACTGCGCGACAGCAATGAGGCGTCATGGACGCAGGTGCTGGAAGTGCTTGAATTCATGGCCGACGCGACGACACTGCCGATCCTCGTTGACGGCGATACCGGCTATGGCAATTTCAACAATGTGCGCCGCCTGGTCCGTAAACTGGGCGAACGCGGCATTGCCGGCGTATGCCTTGAGGACAAGTTGTTCCCCAAGACCAACTCCTTTCTCGGTGAGCGCCAGCCCCTCGCCGATATCGCCGAGTTTTGCGGCCGAATCCGGGCGGGCAAGGACGCGCAGACGGATGACAGCTTCTCGATCGTGGCACGCACCGAGGCGCTGATTTCCGGCCACTCGATGGATGAGGCGCTGCGCCGGGCCGAGGCCTACCACGCAGCCGGTGCCGACGCGATCCTGGTGCATTCCAAGAAAAAGGATGCGGCCGAGATCACCGGCTTCATGGCGCGATGGGACGGCCGGTGCCCGGTCGTGATCGTGCCGACGATGTACTATGCCACACCGGCGGAGACATTCCGCCGCGCCGGCATCTCGATGGTGATCTGGGCCAACCACCTGATGCGGGCCTCGGTGTCGGCCATGCGTGAAACGGCTTTCCATATCGCCGAAACCGAGTCGCTGCTGGAGGTCGAGGGCCGCGTCACCAGCGTGCGCGAGATCTTCCGCCTCACCGGCAATGACGAGCTGGAGGAAGCCTCCCGCCGCTACCTGCCGGTGACGCGCTCCGTCCGTGGCATCGTGCTGGCCGCGTCCCGCGGTTCGGATCTGGGGGCGGCCACCGCCGACCGGCCGAAATGCATGGTGGATATCCGCGGCAAGCCACTGCTCCATCAGCTGCTCGGCACGCTGGAAGAATGCGGCATTGTCGACGTCACCGTAGTGCGCGGCTATCGCAAGGAGACGATCCCCACCAGCGGCATCACCGTGGTCGACAACGACGCCTACGCCGATACCGGCGAGGCTGCCTCACTTGCGTGCGCCATGGCGCAATTGCAGGGGGAGACGACGGTCGTCTACGGCGATGTCCTGTTCCGCCGCTATATCCTTGACGATCTGCTCGATTCATCCGCGGACATCACGGTCGTGGTCGATTCAGCCCATGTATCCTCGGCGAACCCACGCGACCTGATAACCGCCACCATTGGCAACACGGGCCGCTATCATGACGATGAACCGGCGCTGCTGACCGGGGTCGCGGCGGATCCGGCCGCGGCCTCCGGCCAGTGGATCGGATTGATGCACCTCAGCGCGCACGGCACGCAGCTTTTGCGCACCGAGCTGGAGGCGATGCAGGCAGAGGGCGCCCTTACCCAGGCCGACCTGCCGGCCGTGCTGCTGCGCATCAGCCAGCATCATCCGATCACCGTGCACTACATCACCGGTCACTGGCTGGACGTCGATACCACCGCCGACCTGGCCGAAGCGCGGAACTTCTCCTGATGATCGAGGCGACGTCATTCCTGAATGCTGCGGCTCAGATCGGCATCGGCTTCTATACCGGCGTTCCGTGCAGCTTCCTGACGCCGCTGATCAACCGTACCGCCAGCGACCGCTCATTGCGCTATGTCGGCGCGGCGAGCGAAGGCGAGGCCGTGGCAATCGCCGCGGGCGCCTGGCTGGCCGGACGGGAGACCGCCGTCATGTGCCAGAACTCGGGCTTGGGAAATGCCGTCAACCCGCTGACATCGCTGAATACGCCGTTTCGGATCCCGACGCTGCTGATTGTTACCTGGCGCGGTCAGCCGGGGCTGAACGACGAGCCCCAGCATGAACTGATGGGCCGTATTACCCAAAGCCTGCTCGACGTGATCGAGGTTCCGCATCGCCGTTTTCCCGACGACCCCGATGCGATTGGCCCGCTGATGCAGGAGGCCCGCTCGATCATGGCCCGAACCAGCCTGCCATTCGCGCTGGTGCTCGAAAAAGACACCATTCGTGACGAGCCGCTGGACGAACCGCCACGAGCACCGCTCGCACCCGGCCGGCGGGTCGATCTGCGCGAGGGCGGCAGCCGGCCCGCAAGGCTGTCTCTGCTGGAGACCGTGCTAGCCTCGATTCCGGATAGCGTCCCTATCGTCGCGACCACCGGCAAGGCCGGTCGGGAACTGTTCACCCTCGCGGATCGCGAGCAGCACATCTACCAGGTCGGTTCCATGGGATGCGCCAGTCCGATGGGCCTCGGCGTTGCGATGACCACCGGACGACGGACCGTGGTGCTGGACGGCGACGGTGCCGCGCTGATGAAGCTTGGCAGCATGGCGACAATCGGCGCCTACCAGCCGGCCGGCCTGCTGCATGTGCTGCTCGACAACGGCGTCCACGACTCGACCGGCGGGCAGACGACGGTGTCGCCATCGGTGGATTTCGCCGCCGTGGCGCTGGCCTGCGGCTACCGCCAGGCGTTCACATGCGACAGCGCCGCCGGGTTCGCCGAGGCGTTCCGCCAGGCGATGGCCGCCGATGGTCCGGTCCTGGTACACGCCCTCATTCGTCCGGGCTCGCTTGAAAAACTGGGCCGCCCCACGATCGCCCCGCACGAAGTGGCACAGCGCTTCCGCGGCTTCCTGGCCCGATCGGATCAGGCAGCAGACTGATTTCTGCGATGCACCGCGAGAAAGGCGTCGATTTCCGCCAAAGCCCGTTTCATGTCGCCGGAATCGATCGCTCCAATGCAGCCGATCCGGAAGCTGGGCTCATGCGTCAGCTTGCCGGGATAGATGACAATGCCCCGCGCATGCAGGAAGTCGTAGAAGTCCTGGAACCGGAACCAGGTGCCGGCCGGTATGCGGAACGTCACGATAACAGGCGCCTGCAGGTCGGCGCCGATGTAGGGCGTAAATCCACCCGCCCGCATGCCTTCCACCAGCACCTCGCAGTTCCGGCGATAGCGGGCGTGTCTGGCTGCGACGCCGCCCTCGGCCTGCAATTGGTCCAGCGCGGCACCCAGGGCGGCAACCACCTGCACCGGTGGCGTGAACCGCCACTGCCCGTTCGCCTCGAAGCCACGCCATTGGTCGAACAGGTCCAGACTGAGGCTGGATGCAATGCCCGCGCACGCCTGAAGATACGCCGTCTCGACGATCACAAAGCCAAGCCCCGGCACCCCTTCCAGACCTTTGTTGGCGGACCCGATCAGCGCGGTGAACGGTATCTGCTTACCATCGATCGGGATCGCACCGAACGAGCTCATCGCATCGACCAGCAGCCGCCGGCTGGCCTGACGCACGCAGGCCGCAATCTCGGGCAGCGGGTTCAACAGGCCGCTGGTAGTCTCGCAGTGGATCAGCATCACGTCGCTGATCAACGGGTCGGCTGCCAGCACCTCGGCGACCCGGCCAGGCAGGATCGGCTGGTCCTCCGGCGCTTCCAAAGTGACACAGGCGCGCCCGAGCCGGCGTGCGATCTCGACGACGCGGCGGCCGTAGGCGCCGTTGACCAGCACCAGAAGGCGGCCCTCTCGCGGCACCAGCGTCTGGACCGTCGCCTCCACGGCGAACGTGCCGCTGCCCTGGATCGGCACCGCGACGTGCGTTGCTTCCACGCCGGCCAGCGCCGCCAAGCGCGCACGCACCCCTTCGCTGAGGGCGATAAAGTCGGATTCGCGGGATCCCCAGTCGCGGCCGAGCGCCGCCCGGGTTTGATCGGATGTCGTCAGCGGACCCGGCGTGAGCAACAGAGGCGGCATGGCTGTGTCTTTACCTTGACGTGAACGGCACAACCTTAACGCAAATTCAACGCGGAAGTCAGGAAGCAGCGCGTCCATGAAGTTCGGAGCCATTCTCGGCGGGATTGTCGGCCTATGCCTGTCGGCATGGCTGCTGCAAGCCTACGGGGTCGGGCGGATTATCGATCTGCTGCACCATGCCGGCTGGTCCGGGATCGCACTCGTGATTGCCTTCCACCTGGTCCAGATCCTGTTTTCGGCGCTGGGCTGGCGGGTGATCACCGGCCCGACCGTGCCGCGGCTGAACCTGCGCGCCTTCATGGTGATGCGCTGGATCCGTGAGGCGGTGAACAACCTGCTGCCGGTTGCGCAGATCGGCGGCGAGTTCGTCGTCTCCCGCCTGCTGCATCGCAGCGGCCTGAAGCTGGCCCAGGCCATCGCCGGTACGGTCGCCGATCTGACGATGGAGATGGTGACCCAGATCCTGTTCACGCTGCTGGGCCTGGCTTTGCTGCTGCACAGCGTCGGAAACGGAGAGATTGCCAGTTACGTCATCAGCGGATCGGTGGTTGCCGCCCTGGTCGCCGGCGGCTTTCTCGGCGCGCAGTGGCTGGGGCTGGCGGCCGGCATCGAAAAGGGCCTGATGCGGCTCGGACAGTCGTTCGGATGGGCTGCGGCAACCAACGTCAGCGGGCTGCACAACGCGCTGATTGCCTGCTATCGTTCACCCGCGCGTGTGATATGGGCCGCGCTGTGGCAGATGGTCTCCTGGCTGCTGGGCGGCGTCGAGGTCTGCCTCGCACTTCACTTTCTTGGACAGGATGTCGGCATCGTGCCTGGGCTGGTTATCGAAAGTCTGGGTCAGGCGCTGAAGGCCGTTGGTTTCGCGGTACCGGGTGCGCTGGGTGTTCAGGAAGGCGGCTACATCATCATTTGCCAGGCATTTGGGCTGTCGCCGGAACTGGCAATCGCGTTGTCGCTGATGAAGCGACTGCGCGAGGTTTGCCTTGGCGTGCCCGGCCTGCTGGCCTGGCATCGGCTGGAGGCGCGAGGCATCACCACGCCCACCTCGCCGCTGCAGGGAGGCATTTTGTGATCGGAACCTCCTGGACCCACAAGCTGGCGCGCATCGTCATCCAGCCGTTCCTGGGCACACGGCTGCGGCCGAACCATCTGACGACACTGCGCCTGCTGACCGGTGTTGCCGCCTGCGGCTGCTTCGCACTCGGAACAAGCGCCGGCATGGCGTGGGGTGGTGGGCTGTGGCTGCTGTCCGCGTTCCTGGATCGTGCCGATGGCGAGCTGGCCCGGATCGGCAACATGATGAGCCGCAGCGGCCATATCTACGATTATTACACCGATAATTTCGTGAACTCGCTGCTCTTCGCCGCGATCGGAATAGGCCTTCGACACAGCTGGCTCGGCAACTGGGCGATCCCGCTCGGGATCGTCAGCGCCGCTTCGCTGCTGGCCTGCGGCATCTTCTCCGAACAGCTGGAGCAGCGCAGCCCGCCACAGACTCGGGCCTATTCCGGTCGATGGGGCTTCGATCCCGATGACGCATTGTATTTGATGGCGCCGATCGCCTGGTTAGGCTGGTTCGGTCCCATTCTGGTCGCGGCGTCCATCGGAACCACGACCATGATGATCATCACCTGGTTGCGCCTGCGCCGCCTCGTGGCCGCGGCAAGGCCGACGGTCGGCGTGAGATAGAGCGTGATCCGCCCATATGGGATTACGGCAAATGGGATCACGGCAAATGGGATCACGGCAAATGGGATCACGGCAGGGGTGATCGCGCGCCCCGGCGACGAGCAAGAGCGGATTGCGTGAGCTGATGCGAACGAAAGCCCTGACGCCGATGGTTCTTCGCCGTGTCGCTGCCGCCAGTGGTGGCCGGGCCTGGCTGGTGACGGCAATGGCGCTGTTACTGGCGGTCGCCGGGATCTTGACGATCTATGCCAACCTCGGGGTCACGACCGACACGGACGGTTTGTTTTCAGCGAGCCTGCCCTGGAAGCAGCGTCAGGCGACATTGCGGGCGGCGTTTCCGCAAGGTGAGGATCTGTTGGTGGTCGTCATCGATGCCGCGATCCCGGAGGAGGCCGATAACACCGCAAACGCGCTGGCCGAGGCCCTGCGCGGCGACAAGGTGCATTTCAGTTCGGTGCGCCGGCCAGACGCCTCACCCTTCCTGCAGAAAAACGCCCTGCTGTTCCTGGATGTCGACCCGCTGCAGGACCTGCTGGACAAGACCATCGACGCGCAGCCGTTCCTTGGCTACCTGGCGGAAGATCCAAGTCTGCGCGGATTGGCGCAGGCACTGTCGCTGATCGCCGAGGGCGTCAATCGAAAGCAGGCCAACCTCACCCCGTTCATCCCCGCACTGCAGGCCTTCCATCAGGCGCTGGCCGCACCTGACCCGAAGCCGCTGTCGTGGCAGAACCTATTGGCTGGCCCGGTAGCATCACTTGCCGGGCGCTACCGCTTCGTGCTGGCAAAACCCATACCGGATTACGGCGCGCTGCAGCCCGGCGCCGCGGCCACCCAGGCGATCCGCGACGCGGCGGCGAAACTTGAATTTGTCAAAGACGGCACCGCCAGGGTGCGGGTTACCGGGTCTGTGGCGCTGGACGACGACGAATTCGCCACCGTCGTGCAAGGGGCTGCCGGCGGGCTGATCGGCAGCCTGCTGCTGGTCACGCTGTGGCTGTTCGTCGCTGTCCGGACCTGGCGCCTGATCCTGCCAATCGTGCTGACCCTGCTGTTCGGCCTGGATCTGACAGCCGCCTTCGCTGCTCTGGCTGTCGGCACGCTGAACCTGGTGTCGGTCGCGTTCGCGGTCCTGTTCGTCGGGCTCGCGGTCGACTTCGCCATCCAGTTCACCGTCCGCTTCCGCGACATCAACGTCGGGACCCGGCATATCGTGGGCGCCCTGGGGGAAACCGGCCGGGTCAGCGGCGGCCAAATCCTGGTTGCCGCGTCGGCCACAGCCGCCGGATTCCTTGCCTTCGCACCAACATCGTTTGCCGGCGTCGCACAGCTCGGGCTGATCGCCGGCGTGGGTATGTTGATTGCGTTCGCCTGTACCTTGACGATATTGCCCGCCTTGATCTCGCTGTTCCGTCCCCCGCAGGAAACGGAGGAAGTCGGTTTCGTTTGGGCGCGGCCGATAGACGCGGCCGTTGTCCGGCATCGCCGGCCCGTGCTCGTCGTGACCGCATTGCTCGCGGTGCTTGGTGTGGCGCTGTTGCCCTGGCTGCGCTTCGACAGCGATCCTCTGCACACCAAGAATCAGGCATCCGAGTCGGTCCAGACCCTGAACGACCTGATCGTGGATCCGGTAACGAGCCCCTACAGCATGGAAATCCTTCGGCCATCGATACCGGCGGCCGAGGCACTGGCACCCTCCCTGCGCACTTTACCCAGCGTGGACAGCGTTCTGAGCATTGACAGCCTGGTGCCCGACGACCAGCAAAAGAAGCTGCCGATGATCGCCGACGCGGCCAGCATTCTGATGACCTCGTTGAATGTGCCGCCCGGCCCGCGTCCGGACGCTGCGGCAATGCGCGCGGCGGTGGCCGACGCTCTTCCCGCCATGACCGCCGCCGCCGCAGGCCTACCCGCTGACCATCCGATCAAGGCCATCGCCGCGGACCTGCAACGCCTGCGTGAGGCACCGGACCAACGTCTGCTCGCGATCGATGCCGCGCTGACCCGGTTCCTGCCGATGCAATTGGCCCAGTTGAAAACGGTGCTGCAGGCGGCACCGGTGACGCGTGCCGACATCCCGCCGGATCTTGCCATCGACTGGGTCACCAAGGACGGCCGAGCGAAACTTCAGGTCCTGCCGAAGCATGATGCGGTGCGCGACAGCGCTGGCCTGCATCGCTTTGTGGCGGAGGTGTCCGGCGTCGTGCCCGACGCAGGTGGCGCCGCTGTCACCATCGTTCGAAGCGCCGATACCATCGTTGCCGCCTTCCAGGCCGCCGCTCTGGGTGCCTTGGCGGCCATTGCCGTGATCCTGGCAATTGCACTGCGCCGCGTGCTCGACACGCTGCTTGTGCTCGCGCCGCTGTTGCTGTCGTCGCTGCTGACAGTGATCGTTGCGGTCACGCTACCATTGCGACTGAACTTCGCCAACATCATCGCTCTGCCCTTGCTGCTCGGCGTCGGCGTGTCGTTCAACGTCTACTTCGTCATGAACTGGCGCGCCGGACGCACCGCGCCGCTCAGTTCCGCCACCGCGCGGGCCGTCCTGTTTTCCGCCCTCACGACCGGAACCGCGTTCGGTTCGCTGGCGCTGTCCGGCCATCCCGGCACCGCCAGCATGGGCGACTTGCTCCTGGTCAGCCTCGGCTGCACGCTGGTCGCCACCTTCAGCTTCGTGCCGGCCTTGCTCGCAAGCGTCCGGCGGTCCTGAGCGGCGGTTCCCGCAACCCCTGCCGCCATCAGCGACGCCGCTGAGCCGGCGTTACTGACAGCGTAACGATCACCGGTGTCGACGAGCGCTACGTATCCGCCAGCGCTGCCAGCATCGCGTCTCGCCCGGCCGTATCGCCCACCGCGTGCACTGGCTGGATCGCCACATGCGTTGCCCCGGCGTCGAAATGCGCGCGCAGCTTCGCCTTCACCTGATCCGCCGTTCCCCAAAGTACCATCTGATCGATGAACGCATCCGACCCGCCGTTCGACAAGTCCGCCTCGGTGAAGCCCATTCCCAGCCAGGCATTGCGGTAGTTGTCCAACACCATGTATCGCGACAGTTCCTCGCGCCCCAGCGTCCGAGCCTTCACCGGGTCGGTTTCAATCGTAACTTTCTGCTCGATTGCCAGCCACTTTCCGGTCCCCAGGATCTTTGCAGCCTCCGCCGTATGCTTCGGAATCGTATTGTATGGCACCGCGCCCCGCGTCATCCGGCCTGCCAGCTTCAGCATCAGTGGCCCCAGCGCAGCGATGCAGACCGGAAACGACGCTGCGTCCGCCTCCCCTTTCGCCATCCCGTTCAGATAGGCCCGCATTGCCGGCACCGGCTTTTCATACACGTGGCCGCGCAGCCCCTCCACCATCGGCACGTGGCTCACCCCCAACCCGAGGATGAAACGATTTCCGTACAGCTTGTTCAGGCTGATCATTCCCTGTCGCGAAGTGAAGGCATCCCGAGCATAAATGGATGCGATCGAACTGCCCAGTTTCAACCGTGATGACTGTGACAGCATATAGCCTGCGACAGTAAACGACTCGTAACCCCGCGATTCCGGATACCACAACGTGTCGTAACCCAGCCGTTCGACAGTCTTCACGAAGCTTGCGATCGCGCCGGCATCAGCGTGCTTATCGGCTGAATACCAAACCCCAAGACGTCCCAGTTCCATTGCACACACCCCGTTCAGATGACGTTCGCCGACCGCATCCCGGCGATCTCGGTGGCGCTGTAGCCCAGTTCCGTCAGCACCTCCTCGTTGTGCTGCCCGAACATCGGCGGCGGCCGATCCACCCGCGGTCCGTCATGGCCGAACTTGAAGGCCGCGACAGGAACGGTGAACGTCCCCGGCACCCCCGGCGCGCCTTCCGTCTTGTGCAGCAACCCGCGGGAGGCAAGTTGAGGGTCCGCCAGCGCCTCCCCCATCGTGCGCACCCGCGACGCCGGCACATGGCGTTCCTGCAGGTATTCCTCCCACTCCGCAGCCGTCCGGGTCCGCATGATCTCGGACAGAACCCGGGCCTCCCGCTCATAATCGGTTTCCCGCTCATCATTGGTGCGCTTGATCAAATCCGGCCGCTCCAGCACCGTCCACAGCCGCTTCTGCTGGCGCAGGTTCGATGCCCCAATCATCAGCATCCCTTCGGCGGTATGGTACGCCATCGATGTCGCATGCGGCATGCGGTTGCCTGAAGGCCGGGGATGCTTGCCGTTGCGCAGATACCCGGTGACATGGCTCGCCATCAGCATCATCGCCACATCCAGCATCGCCATATCGACCTGCTGCCCCTCGCCCGTGCGTTCGCGCTGAAACAGCGCCGCCGACAGCGCATAAGCGCCCATCGTCCCGGTCGCGTAATCGATTGCCGGCGCGCCGATCTTGATCGGATTGCATTCCGGCGTCCCGGTCATCGCCATGATGCCCGAGGTGGATTGAATCACGTGGTCATAAGCTGTCCGCTCGCGCTTTGGCCCGCCCTGGCCAAACGCCGAAAACGAAGCATAGATCAGCTTCGGATTGATCTTCCGCAGGTCCTCATACCCCAGCCCCAATGCGTCGAATGCGCCCGGCCGGTAATTCTCCACCAGCACATCCGCCGTCTTTACCAGCCGCTTCAGCACCTCCCGCCCCTGTTCGGTTTTCAGGTTCAGCGTGATGGCGCGCTTGTTCGATCCCTGGGTCAGGAAGCCGGTTCCCATCCCACCATGATTCAGATCGTTGTCCGATCCGGAGTCCCGGCTTTGATCCGGATCGTTGGGATCCTCCACCTTGATCACGTCGGCGCCCATCAGTCCGAGCTGATAGGCCGCGAAAGGGCCAGCCAGCACGTGGGTGATGTCGATAATGCGAATGCCTTCAAACGGACGCGCCATCGGTATCCCTCCTGTCGATTGCGAGGACCGTGACGGGTTGGCATCCGACGGTCAACCGGTGGCAGCCTCGCCCGGATGCCGACCGGCGCGCTGCGGCAGAATCGCGATGCAGGCGACAATGAACAAAGCGATGATCATCGACGACGTGATCCGGCTCAGGTGCAGCCCGCCGTCCAGCACCGGCTTGGTCAGCAGATCGCCCAACGTCGCACCCAGCGGACGAGTAAGGATGAACGCCGTCCAGAACAGCAGCGTGCGCGAAATGCGAGTGACGAAGTAGCCCACAGCGACCGCCAGGATCGCAGCGCCAAAAATCATGGCTCCTCCCTCATATCCCAAGCCCCCGTCATCAGCCACCCAATCGCCCAAAGCTGTGCCGAGGGTGTTCGAAAACAGGATCGTGACCCAGTAGAACGCCTCGGCCCTGGGACCGCTGACGCTGTTGACCGATACGGTGCCCTCGCTGCGCCACCAGATAGCGAGCGACAACAACGTCAGTGCGAGCAGAATGGACGCGCCGCCGGTGTAGCCGATACCCAACGAGCGGTCGGCGAAGTCGGCCATGGTGGTACCGACAGTCGTCGTTGCCACGATCACCGCCCAATACAGCCACGGATGAAACGACCGGGCACGGATCTGCGCGCTTGCCAGGCCAAGGAAAAATACGGCGAAGATCGCGGTGCCAAAGAGGTATCCAAGGTCCAACGTCATCGACACCGCGTCACCGCCGGTCTCGCCCAAGGTGGTGGCGGCGATCTTGATGATCCAGAAAACCAAGGTAATTTCGGGTACCTTGCTAACGGTCAATGGCATGACATGGCACTTCCAGGGATCATCGGGATGATGCGGTGGCCGGCCAGCGTCCGCAAAAGGTGACCGGTTAACGACCCCGGCACCGCACGGGTTCGGCACGGACCGCCTGGACATGTTGACCCCACGCACAGCCCCAGGCCAATATTACCGAAAATCCATGTCAAGGCCATCCACACCATGGCATTCAGCCGCACCACCCGAGTCAACATTCTGATCGGCAACGGACACTTCCTGTCGCATTTCTATGTGCTGTGCCTGCCGCCGATGTTCCTGGCCTGGCAACCTGCCTTCCATGTCAGCTTCGCCGAACTCGGCATGACCATCATGCTGATGTCCGGCACCACCGCCATCCTGCAGACGCCCGTCGGTTTTCTCGTGGACCGCCACGGCGCCCGCCCCTTCCTGATCGGCGGCACTTTGCTGATGTCGCTGTCGCTCGCCGCCATGGGCCTGGCTACGTCGTTCTGGCAGATCCTGGTCCTGGCCACGCTGTCGGGCGTCGGCAATTCCGTCATCCACCCTGCCGACTATGCGATACTGTCCGGGTCGGTCGACAAGGAGCGCATGGGGCGCAGCTTCGCCCTGCACACCTTCAGCGGCAATCTGGGATTCTCCGCCGCCCCGCCTGTCGCCGCCTTTCTGATGGCCTTCATCGGCTGGCGTGGGGCGCTGCTGACCGTGGGCCTTCTTGGGCTTCCGGTCGTCCTGTCGATCCTGCTGCAAAGCCGCATCCTGAACGACCAGATCCGTGAACCCGCCCATGCGGCGACGAGCCTGTCCGGCCGCGAACTCCTCACGTCCCGCACCATGATCCTGTTCTTCCTGTTCTTCATGCTTGGCGCCATGGCGGGCGGCGGCGTGCAGTCCTGGCTGGTGACCGTCCTGCACGCCTTCAAGGGCATCGAACTGGAAGTCGCGGCCACCGCCCTCACCGCCTACATGCTCGGCTCCACCACCGGCGTGCTGTTCGGCGGCTGGTTCGCCGACACGTTCAAGGCCCATGTGCTGCCGTTCGTCACCGGCCTGACCATCCTGTCCGCCCTGCTGATGGTAGCGATCGATTGGCTGAACCTGCCCGTCATCGCCATCATTGGAATGACCTTCCTTTCCGGCCTGGCGTTGGGCGCCAGCCGCACCCCGCGTGATGTCATGGTCAAGGACGCCGCCCCGCCCGGCCAGATCGGCAAGGTCTTTGGCTTCGTCAGCGCCGGCCTGCCGCTGGGCAGCGCCGTCACGCCGGTGCCGTTCGGCCTTCTGATCGACAAGGGCCACCCGGAACTGGTGCTGGTCCTGGTCGCCGTCATTCTGCTGCTCAGCCTGTTCTGCGCCGGCTCCGCCCGTGTATCAGCCCACGCCAATGAGGCCGTGGTGCAGCCGGCGGAATAGGAACCATCACGGGCGCAGGCGCACGATGAACGCGATGCCAGCCTGGGCCGATGCCAGCCCGGGGCAATGCCAGCCTGGGGCGATGCCAGCCCGGGTCGCGGAACATCGGTAAGCCTGGCAAGCCGCGTTGTTGCGCCACGAAGTCGGCGGCTTCCTCACCACCGTCCGCGCGGCACGATCGTTCGCAACCGCATCGACCTGTCCATCCGGACAGGCCGGCTCAGCCGCCCCACCCGTCAAGCATCGCATCGGCCTGAGAATGCGCTGGTCAAACACACAAAGCCGTTGTGCAATCCCCTCCGCGCCCCAACATGGCGCAGCAAAGGGAGAGCCTGACATGATGCTGAAGACCTATCCCGTGACCCGCGACGATGCCGAATGGCGCCGGATCCTGACGTCTGAACAGTATTACGTCATGCGCGGGCACGGCACCGAGGCACCGGGCACCTGTGCCTTACTGGCGGAAAAGCGCATCGGCAAGTTTACCTGCGTCGGCTGCGACACGCCGCTGTTCGGCTCGAAACTGAAATTCGAAAGCGGCACCGGCTGGCCCAGCTTCAACGACCCGATCGACGGCGCAGTCGAAACCACGACCGACCGCAGCCATGGCATGATTCGTACTGAAGTTCATTGCGCCACTTGCGGCAGCCATCTCGGCCATGTCTTCCCCGACGGGCCGGCGCCGACCTACCAGCGCTATTGCATCAACGGCATTGCCCTCAATTTTGTCCCGGACTGAGGGCGGCTCGACCATGAGCGGACACGTCGCATTGCAGCCCGGTCGGGTGGCGGTGATTACAGGAGCGGCCAGCGGGATCGGTCTGGCCGCTGCCGAACGCTTCGCCCGCCTGGGGCTGAAACTTTGCCTGGCAGACCTTTCGGCCGACGCGCTCGACAAGGCCGCCGCCACGCTCGGAACAGCCGATGTGCTGACCGTGCCGACCGACGTCAGCCAACTCGAATCCGTCCAGGCCCTGCGCGATGCCGCCTATGCCCGCTTCGGTGAGGTTGCCGTGTTGATGAACAATGCCGGCACCGCCCCCGGCGGCGGAGCCTACGAACACGTTGATCGGTGGCGTCGCGTTCTGGAGGTCAATTTGTGGGGCGTCATCAACGGCGTCCAGACCTTCGTCCCCTCGATGCTGGGGCAGCAGACGGCATGCGCCATCATCAACACCGGTTCGAAACAGGGCATCACCTGTCCCCCCGGCGACACCGCCTACAACGTCAGCAAGGCCGGTGTGAAGGTGCTGACGGAAGGCCTCGCGCACAGCCTGCGGAATGAACCGGGTGCTCGCATCTCCGCGCATCTGCTCATCCCCGGCTCCACCTTCACCGGCATGACCAGCCGGGGCCGCGCGGAAAAGCCGCCCGGCGCCTGGGTGCCCTCGCAGGTCATCGACATGCTGGTCGACGGCATGGGCCGGGGTGACTTCTACATCCTGTGTCCCGACAACGAGGTGACACGCGAGGTCGACAACCGCCGCATTGCCTGGGCGGCTGGCGACATCACCAACAACCGCCCGGCTTTGTCGCGCTGGCACCTGGATTACGGAACAGAATTCAACGCGTTCCTCAACAGCACCTCATAACGCGCCGGCCTCACCCCGGCGCGCCTCGCCCCTCGCATCCCGGCGCGCCTCGCCCTGGCGGCCTCCTTGCTGGACGCCCTCACTCCCTGCGCGGCACAGCCAGGTTAACCGTGACATTCTTGCGCTGGGTGAAGCTGTCCAACATTCCCTCCAGCGAAAATTCCCGGCCAATCCCACTTTGCTTATAGCCGCCGTAGGAATGGCCGGGCTGCTGCCCCAGCCCCTGGTTCACCTGAATCCATCCGGACTCGATGGCGTGCGCCGTGCGTAGCGCACTGCCGATCTCGTGCGTCCAGACATAGGCGGCCAGGCCGTAATGGCTGTCGTTTGCCATCCGCACCGCGTCGTCCTCGTCCTTCCAGGGGATGGCCACCAGCACCGGCCCAAAGATTTCCTCACGCGCCAGCCGCCACTCGTTCGAGGTATCGGCAAATACCGTTGGCACCGCGAAGTAGCCTTCGCTCAGCGGCCCGTCTTTCGGTGGCAGTCCACCGAACACCAGCCGGGCGTCCTTGCGCTTCAACCCCTCATCCACGTATCCGCACACTTTCCGAAATTGCTTCTCGTTGATGATCGACCCGATATCCGTCGCTTCATCCAATGGATCGCCCAGCTTCAGCGCCTGGACCTTCTTCGTCAGCTTGGCGAGGAAGCTGTCGAAGATGTCGGCATGCAGAAACAGCCGTGAACCCGCCGTGCAGGACTGGCTCTGCCGGGTGAAGCGCATCCCGGCGATCACCCCATCCACCACCCAGTCCTCGTCCGCGTCCGGATAAACGATCGACGGGCTCTTGCCGCCCAGTTCCAGCGACACCGGCACAATCCGCTCCGCCGCCGCCCGCATGATGATCTTCCCCACTTCGGTGGAGCCGGTGAACGACAGCTTGGCCACCCCGGGATGCAGCGCCAACGGTCCGCCACACGCCTCGCCGGTGCCGGTCAGCACGTTCAGCACCCCCGGCGGCAGGAACGACTGGCAGACCTCGGCCATCAGCAGCACGCCCAGCGGCGCGTCCTCGGCGGCCTTCAGCACCAAGGTGTTCCCCGCGCACAGCGCTGGCGCGATCTTCAGCGCGCCCAACAGCACCGGCGCGTTCCACGGGATGATCGCGCCCACCACGCCCAGCGGCTCGCGCCGCGTATAGCTCAGCACCTGCTCACCCAGCGGGATGGTCTCGCCTTTCAGTTCCCCTGCCAGCCCGCCGAAATAGCGGAAGATATCGGCCGTCAGCGTGGCCTCGCCCCGCGCCTGCGTGCGGAGCGCGTTGCCTGTCTCCTCGGCGATTATCCGTGCCATCTCCTCGATCCGGGCCTCCAGTGCCTCCGCGATCCGCAGCAGCAAACGGCCACGCTGACGCGGCGCCGTCCGGCTCCACGCCGGGAAAGCGGTCTGCGCCGCCCGCACCGCTCGGTCCACGTCTTCCGAACCGCCGGCCGGTATTGAGGCCACCGCCGTCCGCCGCCCCGGATTCTCCACCATCAGTGTCGCGCCGGACGCACTGTCGACCCACGCCCCGTCGATCAGCATCCGCGCGTGCCGCTTCTGGCTGGCGGCGGGACGGGTCTGTTCAGTAATCGACATCGGCAATCCTCCTGGACATCAACGCATGTGTTATGCTGCGATGGCTATAGCGGTCGATCCGCAGAGGGTCCAGATGCCTACCCGTTTGCCAATCCTGCCCCGGTTGCTGATCTCACTCGCCATCGCGACGGCCGTCCTGGCGCACCCGGCAAATGCCGAACCGCTGCGGATATTGGCCGCCGGCAGCCTGAACGCTGCGTTCACCGATATGGTTGCCGCCTTTCCCGCCCCGCCGGGCACCGTTGGCTCACCGGAATTCGGGCCTTCCGGGCTCTTGCGCGAAAGGATCGAGCATGGCGCACCCGCTGACATCCTGGCGTCCGCCGACATGGCGCAGCCACGCATATTGGCCGCCGGCTACCCCGATCGCCGGGTCATCCTGTTCACCCGCAACCGGCTCTGCGCCCTGACCCGCAACGCAATCGGATTGACGCAGGACAACTTCCTCGACCGGCTGCTTGATCCAGCTGTGCGCCTGGCGACCTCCACACCCGGCGCCGACCCGAGTGGAGACTACGCCTGGGCCATGTTCCGACGCGCGGACGCCGTTCGCCCAGGCGCCCAGGCGATCCTTGTGGCCAAGGCGCTGAAGCTCATTGGCGGGGCGGCGACGCCGCCCCTGGTCCCGGGACGCGGGGCCGTGCAAGGCGTTTTCCTCGCCAACAGAGCCGACATCATGCTGGATTACTGCAGCAGCGCAGCATCCGCGATCCAGGAGATGCCGGACCTGATGTCGGTCCCCGTGCCCCCTGCCCTGGCAGTGGGTGCCGCCTACGGCATGGTGGTGCTGTCGAGCGACCCGCTCGCCACCCGCTTCGCCTTGTTCGTACTGTCCGAACGCGGCCAGACGATCCTGCGGCAATACGGCTTTGACGCAGTGGGCTTGGCGCCACCATCCCCCTGACCCGTCAACTGCGCCACATGAACGACAGCTATTCCCATTGATGCACATCGACCGCGACGGTCGCTGCAGCGCGACCATGCCCCTGATCCGCACGAGGCGTTGCATTCCGCCCCGGCGGCCTGGATAGTCGCCACCATGGACAACGAGTTTCCAATGACCGCGCCGCCGCCGGCAACACCCGACCTCAACGTAGCGGCCAGGGTCGGCGTCCTGCTTTACGACACATCGGTCGAGCTCGAAGCGATCCTGACCGAGGCGATTACGCGGCTTCGCGCCAGGGGCACCACCGTCGGCGGCCTGCTGCAACGCTTCGGGGAGCAACTGCCAAGCGGCAAATACCGCATGTGGGTGGAAGACATCGCCACAGGCGAGTCGATACGCCTCGACAAGCCTCGCGGCGCCGCCGCCAGTGCCTGCATCGTCGATCCTGACGCCCTTACCCAGGCCGCCTGCATGCTGCGCCGGACCACCGAGGCACGCCCGGATCTGATTATCGTCAATCGCTTCGGCCATGCCGAGGCCGACGGCGGCGGCATGCGTCCTGAAATCGCCGAGGCCGTCTGCTGCGGCGGGATGGTGCTGCTCGCGGCCCGCTTCACCTACCTGGACGCGCTGGAGGCGTTTCTTGGCGGTGCGCCAACCGTGCTTGTGCCCTCCGCCATCGCCGTGGCCGACTGGGCGGAACAGGCCGGCGCCTTTGGTCATCAGGCCGGGTAGCGCAGGATCAACGCCAACGGGGTCACAAAGCCGCCGCACCGCCTGAGTTTGCGATCCGCTGCACCCGGCGCTGCTCCACCTCACCGCGGTTTCGATCAACCCGCATCGGACGATCAGGCGGCGATGGCTCCGGACGACCGCTGAGTGCTGAACACTTCTGCTTCGGCATGATCGGCCTGCCGACGCAATTCAGGCTCCACCGCCAGCCCGAAAATCACTAGGTTTCGCTCAATGCAGTTCGACCCCTACATGGCCAGCGGCCTTCTCGGCACCACCTGTTTCGTAGTCAGCTATTTTGGCGCCCTGCAGGGCTGGCTGGACCCAGCCGGCTGGCGCTTTCCCGCGGTCAACCTGGCCGGCGCCATGCTTGTCCTGGTCTCGTTCATCGACGCCTGGAACCTGCCGTCGGTCGTGCTGGAGTCGTTTTGGGGCTCGATCAGCATTTATGGCCTGGTGCGAAACCTGCGCCGCCGCAGATCCGCGCCCGCTGCGGACAACAGCCGGGCAACCTGACCGCTACCCCGGCTCACGTCTTAACATCTGAAAAGTGTCTTAATAATTGCGCGCCGGCTTCAAATCGATCAGCGGGGTGCCGTCGATGCAATCCAGTCCCCGCACGACCACCACATTGTCCGTTACAGACACCAGCGTCACCACCGAGGACGCTATTGGATTTGGTCGCACCGGGGACCGGAGCGCAAAGGAGCCAGCTCGATTGCCGGTGTGCCGCGGCACCTGCACCAGCAGATCCCGTCGAGCCTCATGCATCCAGTACAACACCTGGAGCCGCTTGACCGCCGCCACCCCCTCAAGCGCGGCCTGAAACCTCGGGTCGACCTCGATCCGACATTCGGCGCCCGCGTCAGGGTCTCCCCGACGCGGACATTCCGCGCGACTCGACCAGGGCGTTCTGATCCGGCCAACGAAATAAATGCCGGCATCTGTCCGTTCCGGCAGCGTGGCGCTAAGTTCTCCCGGCCGAATGGTATCGGTCGCAATCATGCTCACAGCTCTCCGATGGCAAGACAAGTTCATCTGCGACGATATCATCCCAGCGCTGGTCCAGCCATTGCCCGTTCGTTCCGGACCTGGCGGTGTCACGGTTGCGAACGCAACAGCCCAAGCCGCTGCTGGGCCGGAGCCAGGTTCTAGAGGAACCAGATGCGCTCCCATTGACAAACACGCGAAGGTTGTATTTTTCATGCACATGAAACGGTGAGATACCGTATATGCTATCATTTCACTCCAATCGTCGGGAGTTCGGTACCAATTTCAATACGAATCACGCTGGAATCACGTGTGCCATGCAATCGGCCATCATGGTTCATCCCTTCACCAGCGAACGGCCGGACCGTCTCCACGCGCCACTACCAGCGTCCGTATCGACGCCGGCATGCGCCAGATTGCCGAAGGTAACGCAACACAATGCCCAGCCGCATTCAGGTCGCTCAGGTGAAAAAAATGATTGACAGAGATCCAGCCCCACCCGACGCATTTCAGCTGGAGGAGTTTCTGCCATACCGACTGGCGGTCGCCGCCGAGTCGGTTACCCGGCTGATCTCCCGCCAGCACCTGTCCAAGTCCGGGCTGGGCATGTCTGAATGGCGCCTGCTTGCCGCAGTCGGTCGTTTTGGCGTCCTGTCTCCGACGGCCGCAGGCGTTCACACCGCGATGGACAAGGTCAAGGTCAGCCGCGCGGCCGCCAGCCTGGTATCAAATGGCCTGCTGCGCCAGGCCCACGACCCGCAGGACGGCCGCGGTCGCCTGCTGCGCCTGACCCGCAAAGGCGCCGCCCTCTACGCCGACGTCGCCCCAACCGCCAGTGAAATCCAGGACGCCCTGATGGCTGGGCTCGGCCGCAATGAATGGCGCAGCCTGCATAAGGCGCTTGGCAAACTGTCAGACCGCGCACAGTCCCTGCTCGACATACCGGAAGAAGGCGAGGCCTGATCCGGCCGTCTGTCGCGCCGGACTCTTGCGCGATTCGGCTGTTGGCGCGTCTATACGGTCCCGCGCCAACAGCAGATCGGACCGTGCCATGACGATTGACGCCGCCACCCTCGCCGCCCTGTCCGGAATTTCGACCGCCACCATCACCACCGTGCTGCTCAAGAAGGGCCTGCGCAATGTCTGGATGCGCGGCACCAAACCGATCCGCGCCGGCCAGCCCCGCCTGATCGGGCGCGCCTTCACCCTGCGCTTCGTCCCGGCGCGGGAGGATCTGGCCACCCCGGAATCCTGGTCATCCCCAATCTCGACCCGCGCCGCGATCGAGGCGATGCCCGATGGCTGCATCACCGTCGTTGACGCAATGGGCGTCACCGATGCCGGCATCTTCGGCGATATCCTGTGCGCCCGCATGGCCAAGAAAGGCGTCGCCGGCCTGGTGACGGACGGCGTGGTGCGCGATTTGGCCGGCGTCCTGGGCACCGGGCTGCCGGTCTGGTGCCAGGGCGCCGCCGCCCCAGCCTCCGTCGCCGGCCTGACATTCGTCGCCTGGCAGCAACCGATCGGCTGCGGCGGCGTCGCGATCTTTCCCGACGACGTGATCATGGTCGACGACGATGGTGCCGTCGTAATCCCGCAAAAACTCGTCACCGAAGTTGCCGCCCTCGCCGCGGACCAGGAACGGATGGAGGAGTGGATCATGAACCAGGTCAACGACGGCGCCTCGCTGCCCGGCCTCTATCCCCCCAACGCTGAAAACAAGGCACGTTACGAAGCCTGGGCAAAGGCGCGCTGATAGCCCAAAGCCCAGCGCACCTCAGTGTCATTGCTGAAGGCGGCAGCGACGAAGCGATCCGGTCGAACCCGGCAGGACCGCCGGCTCGCTCCGCCCTGACCGACACCCCATCCGTTCCCGCTGCCAGGCTATCGGATCAGCGCGTTGCGGACCTCCCCCAGTCGCGCAAAGGATGGCTCCTGCCGGAGTTGCTGATCCAGTGAGGCGGCCTCCGTCTCGCTGATCTTCAACGCCGCACACACCCTGCCCAGAGCCGGCTCTGATTGCAGCCGCACATGCAGATCGAACACGTCGCGCACATAGATTGCCCGCAACGCCGCCAGGCCTTCATCCCGGACCAGCGCATACAATTGCGCCTGACCAATCCAATCGACGATCAGCCCCAGGTCATACGGCAGTCTCGGCAGCAGCAGAAACGGATTTTGCCGCGCAAGAACCTGCGCACTGTCGATGCCAAGCTCGTTCAAGCGGTCGATCTTGTCGCGCGACAAGTCGTCGATCATCAGCAGCGGCAACGAGGCCGGTCGCTTCTCAGGTCCGGGATCATTGCGGCTGCCCCAGATCTTCACCGTTTGGAACGCACGCCGGCTGATTGCGACGATGAACAGGTCCGGCGCGAACCCGATACCGAATGAGACCAGTAACAGGATCGATGCGTGTTGCAGCCCGAACGAATCCGCCGTGTGCCGAAAGATCGCCGCCGCGGCACAGGCGATGACGACGCGAACCGCGTAGTAGTACAGCGAGATCGGGTAGAGATCATTGTTGTTCACCCGATCGAGCAGCCGCCCAAGCGAATAGACGTAGGAAGCGATGAAGGCCGTGCCCATGAGGCAGAACGTTCCGCTTTGATAGACCGCGTAATCAGCGGCGGACTGCTTGTGCAATCCACCCAGTATCACACTCGGCACGGCAAATTCAGACCGGAATCCGTAGCCGATCAGAAAGGCAACGAACCCGATGAACGTGATGACGAAGTAGATAAACAGCGGCGCCTCGTAGTCGGCGTCGATCGCTCTGGTTCGCATGCCGTCCACCGCTGTCAACGCCGTCCGGAAGTAGGTACTGTGGCTGACCGGGAATGACTTCAGATTTGCCAGGCGGTTCAATTGCCGACGCCGCGTGATGTTCTGCACCACGCAGATCATTGGCGGCAGCATCGACAGGAAGATCGACAACACGATCCCGAACAGAAGTGGCACATAGCCGATGCCGGACTCCAGGATTGTCATGCGGTACTTGAATGCCAGCGCGATGACCGCCGTCAGGAACAGCACGAGCGGCAGAATGCGATACAGCCAGCGGTAGCGTTCCGCAGCATCCGACGACACCGGCCGGCTTCGCTCGATATGGTCGTTTTCAACAGGTAATGCGCGCTCTGACATGATGACCTCGCTGTGTAAGCGACTGCAGAATTTGCCGGTCAACTCGGGCGCGTGATCTAACGGGGCTAACGGCCTCGTCCTCACAACGTAACGATGATGCTACGGAGAAACTTAGCGTTTGGCAATAAATTAATCGGCATGCTGCGACCGGTTGCCGTCTAGCCCTTCTTCTGCCACCCGCTGTCGGTCTGCTGCCAGTAAGCCAGCTTATGCCCGCCGGCCTTGGCCGCAGCCCATCGCAGCCGCGCAGCCGCCACTGCCTGCTGGCTGTTGCCATCGAACAGGTCGAACACCCGGTCGAAATCGCTCACCCGCTCGGTCTCGGCGCCCTCCACCAGGAACAGGAACCGCGCGCCGTTCGGCGCCGCCGGCTCCGGACTCAGCCAAATCGGCTGCAGGTCAGGGTCGCCATCCGCCGCGGTCCCATGCGGCAGCCACGCCGGCTGTGCCCACAGCGCCGCGCTCAGCGCTTCCAGTCCGGCAGCCGGCCCCAGCACCAGCGCCCGCTGTCCTGCCGCCAGCGTACGCACCAGAAGCTGAGGCAGCGCCTGCGCCAGGGTCGAACGGGTCAGATGATAGAACCCGATCTCCGCCATCGTTGCGGACCATCACGCCTCGTAGTTGTCTGCCACCAGCCGATCCAGCAGCCTTACACCGTACGCCGTGGCCCCTTTCGGCGTCACCGCCGCATCCTTGCCGCTCCAGGCTGTCCCCGCGATATCCAGATGCGCCCATGGCTTGCCGTTGACGAACCGCTGGATGAACTGCGCCGCGGTAATCGATCCGCCGGGCCGCCCACCCACGTTCTTCATGTCGGCGATATCCGACCGGATCTGCTTGTCATACGCCTCGTCCAGCGGCATCCGCCACACCCGCTCGCCGGTGGCCTGCCCCGCCGCCGACAGCTTCTGCGACAACCCGTCGTCGTTGCTGAACATACCAGCGTACTCGTGCCCCAGCCCGATAATGATCGCCCCGGTCAGTGTCGCCAGGTCGACGATGAATTTCGGGTCGTATTTCTGCTGCGCGTACCAGATCACGTCGGCCAGCACCAAACGTCCCTCGGCGTCGGTGTTGATCACCTCGATCGTCTGGCCGGAGTAACTTGTCACCACATCGCCCGGTCGCTGCGCATTGCCCGACGGCATGTTCTCAACCAGCCCGACCAGCCCGATCGCATCGACCTTGGCCTTCCGCCCGGCCAGCGCCGCCATCAGCCCGATCACCGTCCCGGCACCGGCCATGTCCCACTTCATGTCCTCCATCCCGCCGGCCGGCTTGATGCTGATCCCGCCGGTGTCGAACGTCACCCCCTTGCCGACGAACACCACCGGCTTGTCCTTCAGCTTGCGCGCGTTGCCGCTGACACCGTTCCATTGCAGCACCACCATCCGCGGTTCCTTGACGCTGCCCTGGGCCACCCCCAGCAACGCCCCAAACCCCAGCTTGCCCATCTCCTTCGGGCCGAACACCTCCACCTTCAGCCCCAGGTCGGTCAGCTTCAGGCAGCGTTCGGCCATCTCCGGCGGATCCAGCACATTCGGCGGCTCGCTCACCAGGTCGCGGGTAATGAACACCCCCCTTGCGGTCGCATCCAGCGGCTCCCACGCCGCCTTCGCCTTTGGCACTTCCGGCGTCAGCAGTGTCAGCTTTGACAGCTTCGGCTTGTCCTCCGGCTTCTCCTTGGTGCGATAGCGATCGAACCGGTAGCTGCGCAGCACCGCCCCCAGCGCCACCTCCGCCACCTGCTGCGGCGTCAGTTCGCTATGCGCCACCGCCACCGCGGTCTCCCGCGACAGCGACGCAGCGATCGAACCGCCAGCCTCCTCCAGCACCTTCTGTGTCGTCTCCCCCGGCTTGCCCAGACCGACCGCCAGCACCCGGGCCAAATTCGCGCCCGGCGCCAGGATTGAGCACGACTTGCCCTTGCCGCCGGTGAACTCCGCCACCCCAAACGCCCGCGCAATCGCCCCGCCTGTCGCTTCGTCGAGTTGCGCCCACAGGCCCGAAGGCTTCTCTCCCTCATGGACCAACAGCACAAGCGCGCCGGATTTCGGCAATGCAGGTTTGGCAAACGCAATATCGAGCATTGAAATGATGTCTCCAGTCGGTCGGTCGAATACAGTACAGCGCTTTCCGCACGGCTGGAAGCGCGACACCGCGCTTTGCCCCACCACCGGAAACCGGTATGGCGTCGTGTCATGACAGTAATCCTGGTGCCGGACGAAGCCGGTCTCGATCGCGCGGCGGCCTTGCTGCGCGCCGGGAAACTGGTCGCGTTCGGCACCGAGACCGTCTACGGACTGGGCGCCGACGCCACCAACGCCGCCGCGGTGGCCGCAATTTTCGAAGCCAAGGGCCGGCCGCGGTTCAATCCGCTGATCTGCCACTATCCCACCGCGGAAGCCGCGTTTGACGATGTCGTCGCGGATGAACGTGCGCGTAGGATCGCCGAGGCCTTCTGGCCTGGCCCGCTGACCCTGGTGCTGCCCCGCCGTTCGGATTGTCCCGTCGCCCTGCTGACCGGCGCGGGCCTCGATTCGCTGGCAGTGCGCGTCCCTGGCCATCCACTGGCCCTGTCGCTGCTGCGTCGCGTCGGCCGTCCCGTCGCCGCGCCCTCGGCCAATCGCTCCGGCCAGGTCAGCCCGACCGCCGCGCAGCACGTGCTGGACGGCCTCGATGGCCGTATCGACGCCATCGTGGACAGCGGCGCCAGCCAAGTCGGCATCGAATCAACCGTGCTCAACCTGAGCGGCGAGCATCCCGAACTCCTTCGCCCGGGCGGCATCACTCATGAGCAGCTCGTCGCTGTGATCGGGCCCATCCGCCACGGCTTGTCCGACGTCGTGCTGCGTTCACCCGGCCTGATGGCATCGCACTACGCACCAACGCTGCCGGTGCGCCTCAATGCGACGGCAGCCGCACCCGACGAAGCCCTGCTGGCATTCGGACCGCCCTCGCCGGGCGGGCTCAGCCTGTTTCAGCTCAGCCCCACGGGCAACCTCACCGAAGCCGCTGCCCGCCTGTTTGAAGGCCTGCGCTGGCTAGATGCCCAGGGCAGCCGCGCCGGCGCCCGCGCCATCGCCGTCATGCCGGTCCCGGACGGCGGTCTGGGAACCGCCATCAACGACCGCCTCGGCCGCGCCGCCGCCCCGCGCCCGGTCGCACCACGGTAAACTCCAACCACCGCGCCCGAAATTTGTCACTGCGAAAGGCATCAGTGACGCGCCGATCCGGTCCGGCGACATGCTTCACGTCTGCAGGCCGCTGCGCCATCAAGACCACGGCCAGCCTTGCCACCCCGGCCAGCGCAAACCCGCCGGCAACACCGCCGATCGGCACAGGACAATCGTGATTTAGCGCCGAGCAAGGCGGCGGGCGGTGCGCAGCAGCATCTGTCGGTCCTCCGGCTCGCACTCACGGTATAGACGCAGCAGCGCCATCTCGTCGCCCTGACGCACCTCGCCGGCCGCGCGCTTGTCATCCCCAAGCATGAGGTATTCGACCGCAACCCCCAACGCCCCAGCAATTCGCGACAGGTTGCCGGTGATCTGCCCGGTGCGTCCCGTTTCCCATTGCGCAACCGCGCTGCGCGACACACCGACCTGCTCAGCCAATTCGTCCTGCGTCAGCCCGCGCTCACGGCGGACAGCGCGGATCCGTGTTCCAATGTCCTGGGGCGTGTTCATCATGTTAGTATAACTGCCTCTAACTAACCTTTCCAGCGCTAAATGCGGCGGGTCGCGGCCCAGCATCCACAGAACCGACAGACACCGTCATATCCGAACACCTGCCGCGTGCGAGCCGCCAAAGCTGGCCTCATCGCGCCGTTTGGGTAGCGTTTCTAGAACGCCTGGCGCCAGCGTTCTCACGACGCACCAGCAACCCGTAGGACACCGTCCTTCCGTTTCCGTTATTTATATTGACGAAGAACGTTATATGAACTAACTAACTATCCGTTCACTTAATGTTCGCGTCAGGAGCCGCCGATGCCCACAAAGCTGGTCTGGACCGAAGGACAGGATACGCAAATCCGCCGCCTACGCACCGAAGGCGCCAATTGGGAAATCATCGCGCTCGCTCTTGGTCTTGCCCGATGGGCGGTGATCGAGCGCGCCCGCTGCATCGGCGCTGAACGTCCGCCGGCCAACGCCGCCATCGTCCTCGACATGTCATTACGTGAACCGCTTCCGGCCGGTCATCCGGATAGCTGGGGCGCCATCAATCGCGGCACCAGCCTGCAGGACGTGCCCTTCCAGACCCCCGCCACCCTTCGCTGAGCGTCCTCATTCACAACGTCGAAGGATTTTGAGCCATGACGATTGCCCGCGCCACCAGCCAGGCCATCCGCCCGCTGATGACCCACGGCTATGAGATCGACGCCGACTACGTGATCTATCGGCTCGAGGAAGCAGGTGCGACGTTGCTCGCCCTTCCCAACACCGGCTATTCGACCCGTCTGCGCACCTCCTCGCTGGAGATCGTGCGCACCGCGCTCGAATCCTACGGCTGGACCGAGGCCCGCATCCGCCCGGCCGTCCCGTCGGCCGAAAAAATCTCCCGCATGGACGAGGCCATGAGCTGGATTCCGCTGATCCCGCTCGATCGCTACGTCCTGCGCCGCGTCGTCGGCGCGCGTAGCCTTGTCCACCCTATTACCGACCGCCACCTGTTCCCCTGGCGTCGCCTCGGAAAGGCCCTGGGGGCCGATCACAAGGCGATCCAGCGCTGGCACGCCCAGGGCATAGCCCTGATCGTCAGTGCCCTGGTATCGTCCCCCTGAAATCGGCAATGCCGGCTCCCGGTCGCTTGTGATCCGCGCCCGCGCCGGCAATTCCCGACCCGAGCTGAAGGGAACTCGCCGGTAGCTGCAGGCGGGACCGGCGCCCAGCCGGCAGCTGCGGTTTACCCAAAGTCATGATCATGGCAAGCTATTGATTAAGCGCCCGCCTGCCACTGACGAAGCGATTGCCCCGCACGTAGAAGCGCAGCGGACTGTCGGCCGCTCTGGTAATGCCGATCCGCACGCCCTGCCCGATCTCGTCCGGCGCCCGACCATCGGATCCCAGCCACAGCGCGCCCTGCCGGCAAAGATCGCTCCCGTCCAGTCCGCGATCGATCTCCAATGCCGCACACAGCCGCCCTGGGCCACGCGCCAGGTCACCCACTCGCTGGGTTCCCCGATTTCGCTGCATGATCGCGATGCCATCGGTCGGCTCGATCGCCCTGATCAGGACGCCTGCACCGACGCCGGGCGCCTCGCTCGATACGTTCAGCATGAACGAGATGCCATAGGCGATGTAGACGTATGCATGCCCGCGCTCCAGAAACAGCGCCCGATTGCGCGGGGTCATCCCCCGATACGCATGCCCCGCAGCATCGCCGATCGTGTACGCCTCGGTCTCGACGATGCGCCCACCCGCCACGCCGTCATCCAGCACCCGCACGACAAACTTGCCGATCAGGAACCGAGCCAGCTCCGTCGTATCGACAGGCAAATCTGCCCTTGCCAGCACCCGCAAATCACTCGATCCGCTCCACCCACTGGGCGCGTGTTGGTCCTGGCTCGAAGGGATCGCCGAAGTACTGCGTCTCGCGGGCGACCTTGCCATCGAGGAACTCCATCACGCTCACCGAATAGGTCGGCTTTCCGTCATACGACAGAATGAACTCCGACACCCACAGGTCGCCCCCGCCAACGATCCGGCGCACCGTAAACCGCTTGGCGTTCGGTTGGGCGGCACGCGATGCCTGGATGTTGCGCCGGCCCGTGATCCGCTCCCCCGACTGCGGATATTCCAGCACCGCGTCCTCGCGATAGATCGCGTGTTCAGCATCGAAATCATTCGCATCCGCCGCGATCCAATGGCGATCAAGCGCCGCGCGGTTCCGATCTCCATCCATGCCGCCGCTCCCGGTCAGCCCAGCCGTGTCATGAACCCAGTCAGGAGTGCCCTGACAAACCATACGGAAAGGCCGTCAGGTCTCAGATGAAACCCAACGGCCCATGCAAAGAAAATCCCCTAGGACATCGCCCGCCCGAGGTTGGGGCGCGTCCGTCGGCACGGCCTTGGGTCTAACCCGCCGCCTCGACCATCGCCCGCGCGGCCTGCACCCGGTCCAGCGCCTCGTCCTCGACCACGGTATCACGCTTGTCGGCGGCTTCATACGCCGCCTCGGCCTCGGCCAGCCGCCGTTCGGCATCCGCCTTGTTCACCTCGGCCAGCGGAATGGCCGTGTTGGCCAGCACCGTGCACCGTTCCGGCGTCACCTCGGCAAACCCGCCATCCACGAACAGCCGGTCGGTGATCTTGTCGCCATCGTAAAGGTCGATGGTGCCGCCCCGCAGCATGACGATCATCGGGGTGTGCCCTTCGAGCACCCCCATGTCGCCCTCCGACGCCGGGATCACCACCATATCGACCGGTCGCGACAGCAGCAGCCGCTCCGGGCTGACGATCTCCAGGTTCGTCGGCATGATCAGGCGTTCGTCTTCAGGGTTTCGGCCTTCGCAATCGCTTCCTCGATGGTGCCGACCATATAGAAAGCCGCTTCCGGCAGATGATCGTATTCGCCGGCGCAGATCGCCTTGAAGCTGCGGACGGTGTCCGCCACCGGCACCAGCTTGCCGGGGAAACCGGTGAACACTTCGGCCACGTGGAACGGCTGAGACAGGAACTTCTGGATCTTGCGCGCCCGCGCCACCACCAGCTTGTCCTCTTCCGACAGCTCATCCATGCCCAGAATGGCGATGATGTCCTGCAGCGACTTGTAGGTCTGCAGGATGCGCTGCGTCTCGCGCGCCACCAGATAGTGTTCTTCACCCACGATCCGCGGATCCAGCGAGCGGGATGTGGAGTCCAGCGGATCCACCGCCGGGTAGATCCCCAGTTCGGCAATCTGCCGGTTCAGCACCGTCGTCGCATCCAAGTGGGCGAACGACGTCGCCGGCGCCGGATCGGTCAAGTCGTCGGCCGGCACATAGATCGCCTGCACCGACGTGATCGACCCCTTGTTGGTCGAGGTGATGCGCTCCTGCAGCTGGCCCATGTCGGTCGCCAGTGTGGGCTGATAGCCCACCGCCGACGGGATACGGCCCAGCAGAGCCGACACCTCGGCGCCCGCCTGGGTGAACCGGAAGATGTTATCGACGAAGAACAGCACGTCCTGGCCTTCCTCATCGCGGAAATACTCCGCCATCGTCAAACCAGACAGCCCGACGCGCGCGCGCGCACCCGGCGGCTCGTTCATCTGGCCATACATCAGCGCCACCTTGGAGCCTTCGATCGGGTTGTGGTTGTCATCCATCTTGATGACGCCCGCATCGATCATCTCGTGATACAGGTCATTGCCCTCACGCGTCCGCTCACCCACGCCGGCAAACACCGACACGCCACCATGCGCCTTGGCGATGTTGTTGATCAGCTCCTGGATCAGCACCGTCTTGCCCACGCCGGCGCCGCCGAACAGGCCGACCTTGCCGCCCTTCAGGTACGGGCACAGCAGATCCACCACCTTGATGCCCGTTACCAGGATCTCCGCCGATGTCGCCTGCTCATCAAACGCCGGAGCCTCGCGATGGATCGGCATGCGCTTGGAGGTCTTGACCGGTCCCTTCTCGTCGATCGGTTCCCCGATCACGTTCAGAATGCGGCCCAGCGTCTCCGGACCAACCGGCACCATGATCGGCGACCCGGTGTCGGTCACCTCCTGCCCGCGCACCATCCCGTCGGTGCTGTCCATCGCGATGCAGCGCACAGTGCGCTCGCCCAGTTCCTGTGCCACTTCCAGCACCAGCGTCCGGTCCTCGATCTTGCTGTGCAGTGCGTTCTGGATGAACGGCAGCTCGCCGTCGAACTGCACGTCCACAACCGCGCCCAGCACCTGAGTCACGCGACCGACAATATTGCTTGCCATACTCTTGCTTCCTTCGTGTGACGATCAGACGGCTGTCGTGCGCATGCGCGGCCCATGCAGGGTGCGCATGCGCGCTTAAACAGCCTCTGCGCCGGAGATGATCTCGATCAGTTCCTTGGTGATATTCGCCTGACGCGCTCGGTTGTAGTTCTGCGAAAGCCGCTTGATCATGTCGCCGGCGTTGCGCGTCGCATTGTCCATCGCGGTCATCCGCGCCCCATGCTCGCCGGCCGAACTCTCCAACAATGAGCGATACACCTGGATCGCCAGTGCCTGCGGCAGCAGCTTCGCCAGGATTGTCTCCTCGTCCGGCTCAAATTCATAGATCGCGCCGCCCAGGTCGACGGTCTCGGCTTCCGGCACCGGCGGCGCCGGGATGACCTGCTGTTCGGTCACGACCTGGGAGATCACCGACTGGAACCGGTTATACACGATCGTCGCCACGTCGATCTCGCCGGCCGCCAGCATCGCCGCGACCCGAACCCCGATCTCCTGCGCGTCCGAAAACTCCAGCCGCCGCTTGCCGGCGTAGCTGATGTCGCCAACGATCCGCGACGACAGCTCGCGCCGCAGATAATCCCGCCCCTTGCGCCCGACGGCCAGGATCTTGACCGTCTTGCCCTCGGACTCAAGCCGCCGCGCCAGGTTGCGCGTGGCGCGGCCGATGCTGCTGTTGAACGCGCCAGCCAGGCCGCGATCGGCGGTCACCGGGATCAGCAGGTGAACCTTGTCCTGCCCGGTTCCCACCAGCAACGGGGGCGCCGTCGGTGAACCGGCCACCGAGGCCGCCAGCGCCCGCAGCATCCGATCCATCCGTTCGGCGTATGGCCGAGCGGCTTCCGCCTGCTGTTGCGCGCGACGCAGCTTTGAAGCCGCCACCATCTTCATGGCGGAGGTGATCTTCTGCGTCGACTTCACGCTGTTGATGCGTGTCCGGAGAGCCTTCAGACTGGGCATGCGACCCTCTTAGCGGAACGACTTGGCGAAGTTGTCCAGGAACGCGATCAGCTTCTTCTCAGTGTCCGGCTTGATCTCAAGCTGGGTGCGGATCGCCTCCAGGATTTCCGGATCCTTCGCCTTCAGCTCGGCGATGAACTGCGATTCAAACGCGCCCACCTTGCCCACGTTGATCTTGTCCAGGTAGCCGCGGACGCCGGTGAAGATCGCCACCACCTGCTCCTCGACCGGCAGCGGGCGATACTGTGGCTGCTTCAGCAGTTCCGTAAGCCGCGACCCGCGCGCCAGCAGTTGCTGCGTCGAGGCATCCAGGTCCGATGCGAACTGTGCGAACGCCGCCATCTCGCGGTACTGCGCCAGCTCCAGCTTGATGCGCCCGGCGACCTGCTTCATCGCCTTCACCTGCGCCGCCGAACCCACGCGCGACACCGAAAGACCGACGTTCACTGCCGGGCGGATGCCACGGAAGAACAGCTCGGTCTCCAGGAATATCTGCCCATCCGTAATCGAAATCACGTTGGTCGGGATATAGGCCGACACGTCGCCTGCCTGCGTCTCGATCACCGGCAGCGCGGTCAGCGACCCCGAACCCAGTGCGTCGTTCATCTTCGCGGCGCGTTCCAACAAACGAGAATGCAGATAGAACACGTCGCCCGGATAGGCCTCGCGGCCCGGCGGCCGCCGCAGCAGCAGCGACATCTGGCGATACGCCACCGCCTGCTTCGACAGATCGTCGTAGAAGATCACCGCATGCTGGGCATTGTCGCGGAAATACTCGCCCATCGTGCAGCCGGTGTAGGGTGCCAGGAACTGCATCGGCGCCGGATCGGATGCCGTTGCGGCAACCACGATCGAGTATTGCATGGCGCCCTGCTCTTCCAGCGTGCGCACCAGCTGCGCCACTGTGGATCGCTTCTGCCCGATCGCCACATAGATGCAGATCAGCCCCTTGGCGGTATCGCCCGAAGCGTTGATGCCCTTCTGGTTGATGATCGTGTCGATAATCACGGCCGTCTTGCCGGTCTGCCGGTCGCCGATGATCAGCTCCCGCTGGCCGCGGCCGATCGGGATCAGCGCATCGATCGCCTTCAATCCGGTCTGCATCGGCTCATGCACCGATTTGCGCGGAATGATCCCGGGCGCCTTTACCTCGACGCGACGGCGTTCGGCGTCCACCACCGGACCCTTGCCATCGATCGGATTGCCCAACCCGTCCACGACGCGGCCCAGCAGGCCGGGGCCAACCGGCACCTCCACGATAGACCCGGTGCGCGCCACAGTGTCGCCTTCGCGAATCTGCTTGTCGTCGCCGAAGATCACCACGCCGACATTGTCGGTTTCGAGGTTCAACGCCATGCCACGCAGGCCGGCGCCGGGGAATTCGACCATCTCGCCGGACATCACGTTCTGCAAGCCGAACACGCGGGCGATGCCGTCACCTACCGACAGGACCTGGCCCGTCTCGGCGACATTGGCTTCGGTATCGAACGCGGCGATCTGCTTCTTCAGGATCTCCGAGATCTCGGCTGGGCGGATCTCCATTTTAGGCGGCTCCCTTCATGGCGTACTGCAAACGTTGCAGCCGGGATTTCAAACTGGTGTCGTAAAGGCGGGCGCCGATCCGAACGATCAGGCCACCCAGCAGGTCGGCTTCGACCCGCTCATCGATATTGACGTTGCCGTAACCGGCCTCGATCAGTCGGGCCCGTAATTGCTGGCGCTGCACATCGTTCAGCGGGTGCGCCGAGGCCACATGTGCCGTCACGATGCCGCGCCGCTCCGCCACCAAACGGGCAAACGCGCTGACGATGTCGCGCAACGAGCGCAGCCGGCGGTTGACCGAGATAACGCCGACGAAATCGCGGACTTCCTTGCCGAAGCCCTCATTCAGCAGCACCGCCTGCGCAGCCGCCGTGGCGGCTTTCACGTCGATCAGCGGCGATTCCAGCAGGCGCCGGAGATCGGAGCTGCCGTCGATCATGCGTCCCAGGTTTTCCATCTGGGTCACCACCGTATCGAGCACATGGTGCTCATCGGCGTGCGCATACAGCGCTGCAGCATAACGATCGGCGAGACCGCCGCCGGACGAAATGGTCGTAGCCTCAGAAGCCACGTTGGTTTCCATATGTTGGTCCGCCCCCAATGGAACGCCCGGAATGGAACGCCCGGAGGGGAAACGGACATGTGTCAGGACCGGCCGGCCGAACCGGCGCGGCGCGTCTAGCATGGGGTATGAAGCCACGCAACACGGCCCGACCTCGATTGTGACGATTCATTCATTTCCCGCGAAGCTGTGTTTTGTCCAACCAACATCTGCCAGTCCCGCCAACGGCGGTGTTGCCACATCGCCGCGGTGGTCAGGGCCTGCCACTGCCACGTTTAAGGCACCGAATGCCGCTGTCCGCCCCGCGTTGCTCACGAAATGTTCTTATAAACCACGGATGCCGATAGGCCAGAACAAAAAGAGAAGTCAAACAACTGTTTGCTAGAGCGCTTTCAGCCTGACTGTAAACAGTCAGCGCGCTCTATCTCGTTGTTTGAGCGAGCAACTTCATCACCCTGACCATTCCGGTCAGGGTGATGTTGCTCTAGAACCGGCGCCATCCGGGAAGCCGCCATTGCCCTGCTCCCGACCAACCATGCCAGCCGCACGCGTGGCATGCGCCCGCTGGCCAACCCTGCCATGTTCCACAGCGTGCGACAGCTTGGCCTGCCGGCTAAACCTGCGCCGGCCAGCTACCCCCAATTTCGACTTGAAAGCTCAGCGCCCCGCGTTCGGGACGAACGGGTCCGGAACCTGCTGCGGCACTGTGCCGGCACTCTTGGTGCACACCCCATGCTGCTTCAGCGCATCCTGCGCACAGGCAATGCCGTCGGCGTAGCCGCAATGGGTGAACCCGACCGGTAGGATCATGCAAAACTCACCGACCCGGCTGCTCGGAAGCCTGGCCTCCGCCGGATTGGGCACACAGGCACCATTCTGCCGGTTCGCCTGGATCTGACACTGATTGCCATCGACATAGATGCACTGGGGCGTGCCGCCCGGTACAGACAGGCAGAACGGCGCCGCCATTGCGGACCACGACGTGCTCACCAGCAAGACGGCGGCAACGGCGAGCTTACTCATTCCGGAATCTCCTCACGCTGGGCGTCACGATACAGCCCGGTTCCATGCGTCCTGGCAACACGATCCCGTGCCCTCGAGGACCGAGGCAAGATAATTACACCTTTGTGTTTAATCGCACCACCGGTGAGGGAATGCTCTCGATCATGACATTGATCACTGCCGGCTTGCCGCTGGCCAGTGACCTTTCGATCGCCCCCGGCAGCTCACCCGCACTCTGCACCAATTCGCCATGCCCCCCCAACGCCGTGGCGACAAGGTCATAACGGGTCGGGTTCAACTCGCAGCCGTGTGTCCGGTTCGGCCCGTAATCGCGGACCTGCAGATTATACTCCGCGTTCCAGCGCGAGTCGGTGCCCACCACCGCGACGAATGGCAGGTTCAGGCGCACCGCCGTCTCGATCTCAGCCATGTGGAACCCGAACGTCCCGTCGCCCAGCACCACTACCACCGGCGCCGCTCGCTCCACCAGCCGCGCGCCACATGCCATCGGCAGCGACGAGCCGATCGACCCCGCGACACCGTTGATCATCCGACGATCATTGCGCAGCAGGCTCTGGCCCCATTGCGCGAACTCCCCGCCGTCGCAGATCAGCACGCTATCCGGCTCACGCGCCAGATACGGCTGCAGTGCCCGAAAAACCTCCGCCGGATGGAGCTTGCCTTCGGTTCTGGAAACCAGCTCCGCCCACGCCGCCGGGCGATCATCGAACCACCCGCGTGCCTGCGCCAGCCACGCATTGTCGCCCGCCACCCGCCCGGCGCCGCGCGCGATCAGCGCCTCCGCTGCAGGGTAGGTGTCCGCCACGCAGCCGAACGCCAGCATCGGCCCCTTGTCGCCCACCGCCCGACCCAGGATCGCCCCATCCGGGTCAATCGAAATGAATCGGCAATCGGCTGCGAACGGCGGCCCACCGAACTTCAGGGTGAAGTCCAGCGCCTTGCCCAGCAGCAGCACCATGTCGGTTTGCTTCGCCACCTCGGCATACAGCCCCAGGCTGGCATCATTGAAACTTCTGGGCCCTTCGCTCAGACAAGCGGGCACCCCCAGCGTGGACTCGATCCGCCGCAACAGCGCCCGCCCCTTCGCGGTCGCCAGCACCGGTGCTCCGACCACCAGCGGGCGGTTGGCGGTCGCCAGCAAAGCCAGCACCGCATCCGCCGCCGCATCGCTCAATCCCACCGGTTCGGCCGTAAAATCCTCCGCCTGCGGCCAGGCCACGGCATCCTCGGAGACCACGGCATCCAGCACATCCGACGGCAGGCTCAGGTGCACCGGCCCCGGCCGACCCGAGGTCGCGATCCGGATCGCCTTGGCGACCTCCATCCCGACCATCGCGGTATCGGTGGCCATCCATGCCGCCTTGCATACCGGCGCAGCCATCTCGACCTGGCGCAGTTCCTGAAAGCCGCCCCGCCCGAGTTGGTCGGTCTCGGTATGGCCCGACATCAGCACCATCGGGGTCTCCTGCCCCAGGGCGGTGAACAACGCCCCAACGGCGTTGGCATGACCGGGGCCGCCGGTAACCCAGGCGATCCCAGGTCGCCCCGTCAGGCGTCCGTATGCGTCTGCCATATGCACCGTCGCGGCCTCATGGCGCACATGCATCAGCGACAGCTTCGATTCGATCGCGGCGTCGAACAGCGACATGATGTGATTGCCGGACAACGTGAAGATGTCGGTATGCCCGGCGCGTTCGAGGGTGCGCACAACGATGTCGGCGCCGCGGAGCGTGGATGTCATGGAGTCCCCTTAATCGTCATGGCCGGGGTTGCCCCCGGCCATGAACCAACAGAAAGCGATGAACCGATCAGACCGGGTCCCACGGATAGACGTCGCGGGTCCGCTCCAGCGGGGTGAAGCTGTTCTTCACCGCCGGCAGCCAATGTTCCGCCAGCTTCTCGGGGTTCCAGCCATCCGGCCGCGCCATGATGCGGATCGGGCGCGGCTGATTGTACAGATACACCTCATTGCCACGCACGCCGAAGATCTGCCCCGACACGCCGGCCGCGGCATCGGTCCCGAGGAACGCGATCAGCTGCGCGATGTGGTCCGGCCGGGTCTTCGCCGCGCGGGCCTGAAGCTGCTCCTCGCTCTGACCGGGCACCGTCTCGATCATGCGGCTGAACGCATGCGGCCCAATGCAGTTGGAGCGGATGTTGTAGCGCTGCATGTCCATTGCGATACAGCGCGACAGCCCGGCAATGCCCAGCTTGGCCGCACCGTAGTTGGTCTGCCCGACGCTGCCGATCAGGCCGGAAGTCGAGGTGATGTGCACATACGCCCCGCTCTCCTGCTTGCGGAAATGCGGCACCGCGGCGCGGGACACATGGAACGCACCATACAGGTGAACCTTGATCACCGCGTCCCATTCCTCGATCGACATGTAGTGGAACATGCGGTCACGCAGGATGCCGGCGTTGTTCACCACCATGTCGATGCGGCCGAAATTGTCGATCGCGTCCTGCACCATACGCTGGGCGTCTTCCCAGCTCGCGACGCTGCCGCTGTTGGCAATTGCGTTGCCCTTGCCGTGGGCCTGCTCGATCTCTGCGACAACGCGCTGAGCCGGACCGGCGTCGCGGCCCTCACCGGTCACCGTGCCGCCAATGTCGTTGACCACAACCTTGCCGCCGTTTGCCGCAATCGCCAACGCGGTTGCCCGTCCGATTCCGCCGCCGGCCCCCGTTACCACGGCGACCTTGCCATCAAGCATACCCATCTGCGTTTTCCTCCTTCAAAAGTGGACCCCACCACAATGCGTCAGCATGCGATGGCTGTCACGTTCGGGGGTCGAGGATTTTGTCGCGGACACCAAACGTATCGGACCCGACCGGCGCATCCGGCGACAACAGCCATGCTCTATCCAGGGACTGACAGGCATGGCCGCCGATTGTACGACGGCTGGGCTGCTTGATCGCTATCCCGGATCAGACGATCGACCCACCCTGGTTCAGGGCATCGCGGTCGAAGCCGGCAATTTTCTTGTAGTTCGCGGCGATCCCCTCCAGCTCCTGCGCGGTCAGCACGTCCTCGATGCTGGCGAAGCCGTCCGGCGCGCGCTGTTCGACCAGTTGCATCACCTGCTCCGGCCCATTGCCGCGGTTCGCCTGGATGATCTTCGCCGTGATCGGACGGCGTTCGGCCTCATAGGCCAGCAGCGCGTCGGGCGTCGGGCCCGCTTTGCGGATTTCGCGCACCAGGACCCGCGCGTCGAGTATGCCCTGGGACGCGCCGTTCGATCCGATGGGGTACATCGGGTGGGCAGCGTCGCCGATCAGGCCGACGCGGCCGAACGTCCATCGGTCGAGCGGGTCACGATCAACCATGGGATATTCGAAACAGGCATTGGCCGCCTGGATCACCCCCGGCACGTCCAGCCAGTCGAACCGCCATGATGCGAACTGCGGCAGGAAGTCGGCCAGATTGCCGGGCCGGTTCCAGTCTTCCCGCCGCCACCCGTGGCCGGGCTGGAACTTGCGTTCGGCAATCCAGTTGATCACCGCCTCGCCCTGCCGCTCTGCAGCCTTGGCGATCGGATAGGCCACGAATTTCTGGAACTCGTGACCCGCCATGATCATGCTGCGTCCGGTCAGGAACGGGACGGCGCGGGTGGTGCCGCGCCACAGGATCGCGCCGTTCCACAGCGGCGGGCCCTCATCCGGATAAAGTGCCGCGCGCACCGCCGAGTGAATGCCGTCAGCACCGATCAGCAGCGTGCCGGTCTCGTCCGGCAGGCGCGCGCCGGTGCGCTTGTCGATGAAGTGGGCCGTGACGCCGGTCGCGGTCTCGTTCCAGCCGGCAAGATGATAGCCGGTGAGGATGTTGTGCGCCCCCAGCCGTTCGCGGGCTGCCTCCAGCAGCATCATTTGCAGCAGGCCGCGATGGATCGAGTATTGCGGCCAGTTGTAGCCGGCGTCGCGGCCGCGCGGTTCCGCCCATATGCGCTGGCCAAGCTTGCTGTAGTAGGCGAGTTCGGCGGTGGCGATGCCGGCATCGGCGAGAACCGGCTGCAAGCCGAGTTCGGTCAGTTCGCGTACCGCATGCGGCAGCACGTTGATCCCGACACCCAGTGGCCGGGGCGATGAGACGGTCTCAAACACGCGGCACGGCACACCGATCTGGTGCAGGCTGAGCGCGGCGGTCAGGCCGGCAATACCGCCGCCGGCGATCAGGATGGTCATGAGCTGCTGGTCTCTATGCTGCGGATTTGCGGGTTGTAGCACGCCCGACATGATAAAAGTTATGGCCTATTTTTAGTCATTATATGCCATATTTTTGAGCGTATATGATTATAATACCAGCACTACTGCATTGGTCTTCAGATAAGTGATATATTTTTCACCATGCTGCATTGCAGCAGGCCCTGGATGGGTCTAGTCTCCGGACAGATCGGTGCCCGTAAACCAAGGATCCAGCCGCCATGGCCTCAGGCCGCAAACCCGTGTCGAAGTCTTTGTCCCGTCGTCGTTTGCTGAAGGGCGCCGCTGCGGTCGCCGGTGCCGCCATCGGCTCGAACGCCATCAGCGGCTTCCCAACCATCTGGGCGCAGAACATCAAGGATGTGGTGCTGCATCATGCCGGCCCGCCGGTCACCGCCATTCCGGCGATCGCTGAACAAGCCTCCAAGGATCTGGGCTTCACGGTATCGATGCAGGCATCGGAAAATGCCGACCTGCTGAACCGCTTCCTGTCGCAGTCCAGCGCCATCGACTGTGCCGACATCGCGCTGACCAACCAGCGCTATCTGATCGGCCGTAACGTGCTGAAGGCGATCCCGGTCGGAAAGTTCAAGTACTGGGACCAGACCCTGCCGCTGTTCACCAAGGGCGAATACCCGGATGGGCGCAAGATCGTCCAGCAGGGCATCACGCCCACGATGATCCTGTACGCCACCGACGCGACCGCACAGAAGGTCACCAAAGGCGGCACGCCGTCCGACTTCGTCACCGGCCTTCCCACCGTCACCAACGGCGACACGCTGGGCATCCGGCCCGACCTGGTCAGCCGCAAGATCGACAGCTGGGCGGACGTGCTCAGCCCCGACTTCAAGGGACGCGCCGCGATCCAGGACAACCCCACCATCGGCATCATCGACATCGCGATGGCGATGGAAGCCCGCGGCGACCTGAAATATGGCGACAAGGGCAACATGACCAAGGCGGAGATCGACAAGACGATCGACACGATGCTGGCGGTCAAGCGGGCTGGTCAGTTCCGATCATTCTGGACGTCGTTCGACCAGTCGGTGAACCTGATGGCGTCCGGTGAGGTGGTGATCCAGTCAATGTGGTCGCCGGCCGTGGCCGCCGTCCGCTCCCGCGGCATCGCCTGCACCTTCCAGCCGCTGAAGGAAGGCTATCGCGGCTGGGGCTACACGCTGGGGGTGATGAAACACGTCGACGGGCTGAAGCTCGATTGCTTCTACGAATACATGAATTGGTACTGCGCCGGCTTCCCCGGGTCCTTCATCGCCCGCCAGGGCTACTACTCCGCCCAACCCGATACCGCGCGCAAGTATCTGACCGCCAACGAGGCCGGCTATTGGTTCGACGGCAAGCCGGCCGAAACCGACATCCTCAGCCCCTTCGGCAAGGTCATGGAAAAGGCCGGCAATGTGCGCGACGGCGGCACGCTGTGGCAGCGGCTGGGCAATATCGCGGTGTGGAACTCGGTGATGGACGAAGACCGCTATCTGACCCGCCGCTGGAACGAGTTCATCACGTCGTAATCTGGAGTATTCCGAATGCAGCTTGGTGTCTTCATCCCCATCGGCAACAACGGCTGGCTGATTTCCACGACGTCGCCGCAATACAAGCCGAGTTTCGACCTGAACAAGACGATCGTTGAAAAAGCCGAGAACTTTGGATTCGACTTCGCCCTGTCGATGATCAAGTTGCACGGGTTCGGCGGTCCGTCGCAGTTCTGGGACTACAACCTGGAATCGTTCACGCTGATGGCCGGGCTGGCAGCCACTACCTCGCGGATCAAGCTGTTCGCGACATGTGCGGTGCTGACCATGCCGCCGCCGATCGCGGCTCGGATGGCGGTAACGATCGATTCGATCTCGCACGGGCGTTTCGGGGTCAACATCATCTCCGGCTGGCAGCGCCGTGAATACACTCAGATGGGCATGTGGCCTGGTTCGGCACACTACAATCGTCGCTACGACTATTGCGCCGAATACGTGACCATCATGAAGGAACTGTGGGCGTCCGGACGGTCCGATTTCAAGGGCGACTTCTTCCAGATGGATGATTGTCGGTGCCTGCCGATGCCGACCTCCGACATTCCGATCATCTGTGCCGCCCAGAGCGACGCCGGCACGCGCTACGCCGCGCAATACGCCGACTATAATTTCTGCGCCGGCTTCGGCTACAACGCACCGACCGCGGTGGCACCCAGCGTCGCCAGGCTGGTGAAGGCAACGGAAGAAACCGGGCGGGACTGCGGCGCGCTGATCCTGACCATGATCATTGCCGATGAAACCGATGAGGCCGCCAATGCGAAGTGGGAACACTACAAGGCCGGCACCGACATTGAAGCACTGGCCTACCGCGACGAGCAGGCCCGCGATGATCCCAGCACCGACATCTATGCCCAGCCCAACCGCCGTACCATCCTGGGTACCAACAAGCTGCCCACCAACCAGGGGGTTCTCGTCGGCTCCTATGCCACCGTCGCCCGGATGCTCGACGAATTGTCCGAAGTACCTGGCGTACGCGGCGTGATGATGACGTTCGACGATTTCGTCATCGGCATGGAGCAGTTCGGCACGCGCATCATGCCCCTGATGCGATGCCGCAATGAGATTCTCAAGGCCGCATGAGTACCGCGGGACTGAGCTCGATCCTGCCGTTCGGCCTGCGCAGCCGGACGGCG
This sequence comes from Rhodopila sp., assembly GCA_965200665.1. Lineage (GTDB taxonomy): Bacteria > Pseudomonadota > Alphaproteobacteria > Acetobacterales > Acetobacteraceae > Rhodopila. The sequence continues at coordinate 1,396,266 of OZ241370.1, forward strand.
GGCGGCGTGGCGGCACGGCGGTCGACGCGGCTGCCGCCCTGGCTGGTATCGTGGATGCAGGTCGGGCCACTGGCGCTGATCCTGGTGGTGCTGTTCGCGCTGCCGACCGCACTGTTCCTGATCGTCAGCTTTTACGACTATGACCGCACCGGGATCTATCCGGCGTTCATTCTGGACAACTACCGGGAACTGGCCAGCACGCCGGCGACCTGGCGGGTCTATGCCAGCTCGTTGAAGTTCGCTGTGATCGTCTGGGCGATCACATTGTTCCTCGGGTTCAACATCGCCTATTTCCTGATCTTCCATGTGCGCAGCGCGATGACCCGCACCGTGCTGTTCCTGCTGTGCGCGATCCCGTTCTGGACATCGGGGATCATCCGCACGATCGCCTGGATTCCATTCCTTGGCCGGAACGGGGCGTTCAACCAGATCCTGATGGGGCTGGGGATCACATCGCATCCGTTGACGTTCCTGCTGTTCTCCGACTTCGCCGTGATCATCACCTATGTGCACCTGTTTACCCTGCTCATGGTGGGCCCGATCGCCAATTCACTGTCGAAGATCGATCCGGCCCTGATGGAAGCGGCCGTTGACGCCGGGGCCAGCCGGTGGCGGACGATGGTCGACATCGTCATCCCGCTGTCGAAGACCGGCATCGTGCTGGGTTCGATCCTGGTGTTCACCCAGGTGATGGGCGACTACTTCGTGGTCAGGCAAATGAGCGGCGGGCAGAGTGCGTCGATCGTTTCAATGCTGTCGACCGAAATTCAGGCGATGGAGTATCCGCCGGCCGCGGCCAACGCGATGGTGCTGGTGGTGTTCGTGGCAATCCTGGTCGCCGTCATGATGAAGGTGGTGGATGTGCGCAAGGAACTGGTGAAGTGAACGCACGCATCAGCGAGAAACGGCCATGGACGTTCTATGCGCTGGCGACGCTTTTCGTAGCGTTCCTGTTGTTCCTGTACGGGCCGATGTTCGTGATCTACGTGCTGTCGTTCCAGGGCGAGAATGGCGGCGTCACGTTCCCCATGGTCGGCGTGTCAACGACCTGGTTCAAGGGGATCTTCGAGCCTGGGCAAATGGCGAACATTCCGGTGTCGTTTTCGCGGTCCATCGCTCTGGCGATGGTGGCCAGTACACTGACCGTACTGATCTCCGTGGCGGCAGGCCTCGGATTTCGGCGCCGGTTTCCGGGATCAGGGGCATTGTTCTACCTCGCGATTGCCAGCCTGGTGATGCCCAGCCTGCTGGTTGGGTTCGGCATCGGACTTGGGTTCCAGTTCCTGGGGCTGGAGCCCGGCCTGTTCACCTCGGCGCTGGGCGCACAACTGACCTGGACGCTGCCGTTCGGTCTGTTCGCGATGTTCGCCGTGGTGAACCGCTTCAACCGCTCGTGGGAGGAAGCGGCGACCGACCTCGGCGCCAATGCCTGGCAGCGGCTGCGGCATGTGACGATCCCGATCCTGCTGCCGGGCATCATCGGCGTGGCGATGGGGGCATTTACCCTGTCGTATGACGAATACGCCCGCACCACCCTGACGATCGGGCCGAACAACACGTTGCCGCTGGAGATCTATGCGCTGATCTCGTCGGCCACGTCACCCACGCTGTTCGCCATCGGCACCCTGACCACCGCGGTGTCCTTCCTGGCGATCGTCGTGACATTGCTGGTGGTTCTGCGGCTGCAACGGCGGCGCGCGATGATAAGGGTGGGCTGAATGGTGGATAATCGCTTCGACGTTGAACTGGTTGATGTGACCAAGCGCTACGGCACCACATTGGCGGTGGACGGGATCTCGTTACGAATTCCGCGCGGGACCTATTGCTGCCTGCTGGGGCCCAGCGGATGCGGCAAGACCACGACATTGCGGATGATCGCCGGCCATGAGGCGGTGACCGAGGGCGACATCCTGATCCACGGCGAGAACGTCTCGGACCTGCCGCCGATCAAGCGCGGCACGGCAATGATGTTCCAGAGCTACGCGCTGTTTCCGCATATGTCCTGCCTCGACAACGTGGCGTTCAGCCTGAAGATGCGGGGCGTGGCAAAGCAGCAGCGCCATGCCAAGGCGCGCGAGTATCTGGCGCTGGTCCACATGGCGGATTTCGCCGAACGGTTGCCGGCGCAACTATCGGGCGGGCAGCAGCAGCGGATCGCGCTGGCGCGGGCGCTGATCAACCGGCCGCGCGTGTTGCTGTTGGATGAGCCTTTGTCGGCGCTGGACCCGTTCCTGCGGATCAAGGTGCGCGAGGAACTGAAGCGGCTGCAGCGGGAACTGGGGATCACCTTCATCCATGTGACCCACAGCCAGGACGAGGCGATGGCGCTCGCTGACCTGATGGTGGTGATGGAAAACGGCCATATCCGCCAGTCCGCCCACCCGCGCGACGTGTTCGAGCGTCCGCTCAGCCCGTTCATCGCCCGCTTCATCGGCAGCCACAACGTGCTGCGCCTGAACAATGGGGCATTCGCCGTGCGGGCCGACCGGTGCCGGCTGGGCTCAGCCGAGGAAGGGCCGCACGTGCATGGCCAAGTGGTCGCCGTGGAATACCAGGGGTCGATGGTGCGGGTCGCGGTGATGACCAACGGCGGCGACGAAGTCTCGGCGCTGGTCCCCGACCAGATGTTCTACCGCAAACCGGCGGAGCCAGGGGATCCGGCTACGCTGGTCTGGTCGGAGCAGGACACCCATGCGCTGATGGAGGCGTGAGCAGGCGCTGATCCGCAAGCCGTCGGTGATAGGGTTGAACTCGCGCCGGGTGCCGCCGGGATCCGCGACGCGTTTCTTTACCGACTGTGCCTGGCGGCTGAGGGTGATGTTGCAAGGCGCGGCTTCGTGCCAGCAGGCGGCGACGCCGACGAAGGGCTGGTTGATCTCGTCCCCGATCAGCCCCATCGCATAGTCGTAGCTGCGACACGGCGCTCGGCCGGGCCCCACGCAACGCGGGGCGATGGCATCTTGGACTTGTCCCAGCGCCCAGTCAGCACCGACGCCCCTCCCGAAATGTGACGATTGACGGTTTATGACGCCGCCGGCCGCGCGACCCCAGGCCGGGCCTGTGCGCGAAAATAATTGCCATTCAGAGGACATTTGGTTTTAACACCGAAATTCTTTCGATGGTAGCGATATGCATGCGATGTACCGTTGTCATTTCAAATTCGACGGGAAGATTACCTTAGGTTGCACTTTAAGGGTCGATACACTCGACGCGGCCATTGCAACGAGTCGACGAATGCTGGCTGATCAGCTTGATCCAGACCGCTGCGATGGTCTGGAAATCTGGCTGGACTCCGCGCTTTTATATCAATTTTCAACCTAGAACCCCGCGCCGCTCGGGCAGCGCCGGATCGGCTGGAACCCGCCTGATCAAACTGTAACAGTGACCTGAGGCGGTTGTAGGCACAGTCCACCGGGCTGCGGCTGGTCATTGCAGATTACGAACTTGTGTATTGCAGCAGAAATCTAAAATGCAATGATATCGATCTGTTTTAGATTTGGAGCATCCCAAGACATGAGACTTAGCAAGGAAGCGTTATCTACACGTGTCGTTGTGCGGCGCGCACGGCGCGGCGCCGCCCCGTTTATCTGGGAAATCAACACGGACACCATGACAAAACCGGTCTGCGTGTCCCCCGAAGCCTATGGCACCATGGAAGCCGCCTATCAGGCCGGTAACGCCAGGCTGGCCGAATTCACCCCGCCGCCGCCGCGGCTGAACCCGGATGGGCCGGAATTCCGCTTCTGAGGCTTCGATACAGGGCCGCCGACGAGCCGCTACATTAAGCGAACGTTAGCATTTCGATCGTATAACCGTCCGCTTCACGACCTTTCGGACGACGGACATGCGAGCGGCGGCCCTGGCGGCACTGATGTTTCTGTCAGGTGCAATGCATAGTTTTGCATTCGACCCGGCGGAAGCCGAGATCATCGGGCTGCGCCTGGGCATGCAGGACACCGAGGTTACAGCCGTGTTGCGGCGCCAGGGTTTCGCCGTCACGCATGACCACGACGCCCTGCTGGCGAAAACCCTCGATGGCGACGTGGCCATCACGATCGGCCCGGACCATGCCGCGCATGTGATCCGCTATACCTTGCGGGGCAAGGGCGCGGGAGAGGGTGAGAAGATCATGACCTCCGTGCTCGACCGGTTCGGCCCGCCCAATCAGTTGAAGCCAATGGGTTGGTGCCGAACGATCCTGAACAATGGAACATGCCCGGCCGAAGCGGCCTCGCTCACGTTTCGGTCTGATACACTGACCCTGACGCTACGAAGCGGCGTTTCGGACAAGAACTGATGGCGATTGGCTCATCAACCGTTTGTTCATTTTTTGCCTGTAAGCCGCCTTGTCATGAACGGGCGCTTTCTTTTGGCCATGATGGCCATCCTCATTTCCGGCCAGGTCCGCGCGGATCTTGTTCCGGGTGGACAAGCAAAAAGCTTTTCGGTCGGCATCCGCCCAGCGGATGTTTCGCTCATTCCGCGCGCAGCAACCTTGCAAGGGGGTTCCGCCGGCGGCATGGGGGGTGCTTTCGCCCGCCTCGCCACATCAACTCAAACCGGAATGAAACCACCTGCAATGCAGGCCGGGATGGGTTTGCCATCGCCGCAACAGGCGGACCGGGCGTGCCGGCAGGCAGTGGCGGCGGCTGAGCGAGCCCATAATATCCCGGGGCATCTGCTTGCGGCGATCGCTCGGGTGGAAAGCGGCCGGCGGGACCAATCATCCGGCAAGTTCAATCCCTGGCCGTGGACGATCAATTTCGATGGCCAAGGCAGTTTTTACGACAGCAAGACAGAGGCCGTGGCGGCGGCGACATCGATGCGGCCGCGTGTAACAAGATCAATTGACGTCGGCTGCATGCAGATCAGCCTGACCAGCCATCCCAACGCCTTCGCCACCATGGACCAGGCTTTCGATCCGGCCGCCAATGCCGATTATGGTGCCCGGTTCCTGGTGCAACTGTTTGAAAAGACCGGCTCCTGGCCCAAGGCGGTGGAATGGTATCATTCGGCTACGCCGGATATCGGGCATTCCTACGGGGTGAAGGTGGCTGCGGTGGTGTCGGAAGAAACCACACTGGCCGCGGAAGTCGTGCCAACACCGGTGGCCGCGGCATGGGGCGCGACACTGGGCCATGCCGGTTCGCCGATTTCGCCGTTCGGCCAGAGCCCGGCGCGCATGCTGCCACGTGCGACCGGCCTCGGGGGTGAGAGTGCGCCAGGACGCACGCTGGACAACTACCGGTTGAACCCGGTTCGCGTGGCCTTCAGGCTGCGATAGGGCCAGCTTCCATTACAATTGTATGGGCAACGCACGACAGCGGCTTCGCAACCGCCGACCGGCTTACCGCGTGCTCAGGCAGACGCCGTCGCGACGGCTGATCCTTCATCGTCATCCCGCCCGTAAGGCGGCAAGGCCGGTCCTGAGGTCGGCCATCAGATCGTCCACATCCTCCAGGCCGATATGGATGCGCACGATCGGACCGGCGAATGGCTCGCCGCCGGCGCTGCGCGTGATGAAACCGGTGGTCGGGACCGCAAGGCTTTCGTAGCCGCCCCAGGAAGCGCCAATACCGAACAGATCGAGCGCCTCGACAAACCGGTGGGTGGCAACGGCGTCGAAGCTGGGCTTGAACTCGATGCCGAACAGGCTGCAGGCGCCGGTGAAGTCGCGCCGCCACAGCTCGTGGCCGGGTGCGCCGGGCAGCGCGGGGTGCAGCACCTGCGCCACCTCCGGCTGCTGGCGCAGCCAATGGGCGATCTGCAGCGCACTCTCCATCTGCGCCTGCAGGCGCACCGCCATGGTGCGGATGCCACGCAGTGTCAGCCAGCAATCGTCGGGACTGGCGTATTGCCCGAGGGTGCGGCCGGCGGCATGCAGGATCTGCCAGTCGTCGTCGTTGTTGACGGTGATCGAGCCGATCAGCACGTCCGAGTGGCCGGCGAGATATTTCGTGGCGGCCTGGATCGAGATGTCGACACCGTGAGTGAACGGCTGGAAATGGTGGATCCCCCAGGTGTTGTCCATGAACACCTTGGCACCGCCGGCATGGGCCGCGCGGGCGATGGCGGGAATGTCCTGGACCTCGAACGTGTGGCTGCCGGGGCTTTCGGTGTAGACGACCTTGGTGTTGGGCCGCATCAGCGCGGCCAGGCCCGCTTCGCCGATCTGCGGCAGGTAGAAGGTGGTCTCGACACCAAAATCGCGCAGCATCGTGGAGGCAAAGTTGCGTGCCGGGCCGTAGACATGGTCCGGCATCAGCATGTGGTCGCCGGCTTTCAGCCAGGCCAGCAACGGCGTGGTGACGGCGGCGAGGCCGGTGGAGACAACATAACAACGTGTGCCGCCCTCGATGGCAGCGATCGCATCTTCAAGCGCCCAATGGGTAGCAGAGCCGCCGGTGCCATAGGTCAGGACCCGCTCGCCGCGCTTTGCTTGCAGTGCCTGGCGTTCCTTGACGGTGGGAACCAGAACGGTCGAGCCACGCAGCAAAGGCGGATTGACGAAGCCATGCTCGCGCTTGGTGGCTCGGCCGACATGCGAAAGCGTCGTGCGGAAGCCAGGCTTCCGGGAGTCTTGGGTCATTCGGTCAGCCAACCTCGATCGGTGTGTCAGGGCGTCCGCCCCATTCCGTCCATGACCCGTCATACACGGCTCCCTCGGGAAAGCCAGCCAGTCGCAGACCGAGGGTCAGGATGCAGGCGGTGACTCCGGAGCCACAGCTCGTGATCAGGGGGCGCGTTCCATCGACGCCGGCTTGCGCGAATCGGGCGCGAAGTTCGCTGGCGGTGCGGAAGGTGCCGTCCGGATTCAGCAGGTCAGTGTAGGGGACGGAAGCCGATCCGGGGATGTGGCCGCTGCGCATGCCGGCGCGGGGCTCCGGGGTGGCGCCGGTGAAGCGGCCGGCGGCGCGGGCGTCGAGCACGAGCTCGGAGCGGGCTGTGACGTTGCGCAGGACGTCACCGACCCCGCGGAGTTGTGCGGCACGGTAGTCGGGCCGGAACTGGCCGGGTGTCGGGTCGGGGGCCTGCCCTTCCTGGCTGGAGCGGCCTTCCTTCAGCCATTTCGGTAGTCCGCCATCCAGCACTGCGGCATTGTCATGGCCGAACAAGCCCATCAGCCACCAGCCGCGGGCGGCCGAGGCTAGGCCCTTCTGGTCGTAGAACACGATGCGGGAGGTGGTGCTGACGCCGAGGGCGGCCATCAGGCTGGCAAAGCGGCCAGGGGTTGGAACCATGTGTGGCAGGTCGGTGTCGGTGTCGGCGATCTGGTCGATGTCGAAATACCGGGCGCCGGGGATGTGGGCGCGAAGGAATTCGGCGTGGCCATCCTTCGGCTCGTTTGGCAGGTACTTGGTCGCGTCGAACACGATGAGGTCGGGCTTGCCCAGTTCCTGCGCCAGCCAGTCGGTTGTTACGAGAGGGCCCATGATTATCCTCGTCGGCGAAAGCGAACATCCTAAAGGGTGTTTGGGTTGGGTCCAAGGGACGGGACGCGCGGTCGGGCAATCGCTTTCCGATACCGTGCTGCGCGGCAGAAGAATTCAACAACGGATGGGCAAGATGATGAACGTCGATAACAGAGGAATGGCTGGGGGCGCCGACGCGGCAACGGGCAGTTCGGTCGTCAGGAGGTCATCGTGACCGGGAACGACGACTGGCTGGGGTTGAACCGGGCGAACTGGGACGAGCGTGTGCCGATCCACCTGGATACGCCGGTTCTGCATTATCGGTTGGATGCGCTGAAGGCCGGAACCGGACAACTGGATCCAATCGCGGCCGCGGTGCTGGGGCCGGTCGATGGGCTGCGCGTGCTGCATCTGCAATGTCATTTTGGCGCCGATACGCTCACGCTCGCTCAGCATGGCGCATCGGTTACCGGGGTGGATTTTTCGCCGCCCGCGATCGCAGCGGCCCAGGCGCTGGCGGCGCAATTGGGCCTTGCTGACCGAGCGCGGTTTGTCGAGGCGAATGTCTATGATGCGCCGGCGGCGGTGGATGCGCCGGCGGCATTCGACCGCGTGTTCGTCAGTTGGGGCGCGCTGTGCTGGCTGCCCGATATTCGCGCCTGGGGACGGATCGTGGCATCGTTCCTTAAGCCAAATGGCTACCTGGCGCTGGCCGATGCCCATCCGTTCGCCTACGTGTTCGACGACATGAAGCCGACCGCGGACGGCAAGCCGGGGTGGTACATGCCATATCTCGAACGACAGCCAATCGTTGAAGACCGGTCGGAGGACTATGCCAACCCCGATGCGGTGCTGAAGAACAGCCGCACGGTGCAGTTCCTGCACCCGATCAGCGATGTGATCGGCAGGCTGCTCGATGCCGGCCTGCGGATCGACCGGTTTCAGGAGCATGACAGCATCGTCTGGCAGATGTTCGCGCAACTGGAACAGCGCGGGCCGGAAGAACATGTCTGGCCGGACCGACCATGGCTGCCGCTGTCGTTTTCCCTACGCGCATCGAAAGTCTGATGGGATTGGATTGACCTGCCGCAATGAAGCCTTCACCGATTGGAGCCATGGATGGGCTTAACGTTTTGTCACCGGGGCGTATTCTAGCTCCGAAAACCACAAGGTAATGCCGATGATCGTCGCTGACGTCATGACCCGCAACTGCGTCACGATCGCCCCTGAGGCGACGGTGGAGGACGCCGTCAACCTGATGCTGTCCCGCCAGATCTCCGGCCTGTTCGTTGTCGACAAGGCTGGGGACCTGGTCGGGGTTCTGACCGAGGGCGATCTGCTGCGCCGTGACGAGATCGGCACCGAGCGGCACCGGCCGTGGTGGCTGCGGCTGCTGGCGTCGCCGGCGCGGCAGGCGCATGATTTCACCCAGGCAAACGGCCGGCACGTGCGCGACGTGATGACCGAGGATGTGCTGAGCATCGCACAGGACGCGCAGCTTGAAGATGTCGTCGCGACCATGGAGAAGCATCGCATCAAGCGGCTTCCGGTCACCGCGGACGCGCGGGTGGTCGGTGTAGTCAGCCGGTCGGACCTGCTGCGGGCGCTGATCGGCCGGGTGTGGTCGGCGGCACCGCAGGATGTCGACGACCGCACCATCCGCACCGCCATTCTCAACACGCTGGAGAGCCAGGCCTGGGCGCCGACCACCACGCTGAACGTTACCGCGTCTGCCGGCGTGGTGGACCTATGGGGAACGATCACCAATGAGCAGGAGCGTCACGGCATCCGGGTCATCGCCGAAAACACGCCGGGCGTGAAAACGGTCAGGGACCACCTGGTCTACATCGAGCCTTATACAGGCACGGTGATCGAGGGGCCGGACGCCGTTGCCTAGGGTGGTTGCTCCGTCGTCCCCTGGCGCCGGCGGGAATTCAGCCTAAGTTCCGGTCTGGCGTATCGAGCAGCAGGGGTACCGATGACATCCGCATCCACCGTGGGCCACGCCTTCGACCTCGTCATCATCGGGGCAGGACCGGCCGGGCTCAGCTTGGCTCGGGCATTGTCCGGCCAAGGGCTGTCGATTGCGGTGGTGGAGCGGCAAAATAGAGCGCTGCTGGCGGCGCCACCGTTCGATGGGCGCGAAATCGCGCTGACGCAGGGGTCGGTGGACCTCATGCAAAAGCTGGGTGCATGGGATCGCTTACCGCCGGAGGAAATCTCCCCGCTGAACCAGGCACGGGTGCTGAACGGGCCGTTCGATCACGCGCTGCGGTTCGAGCCGGTGCGCCAGCCGGGCCAGAACCTGGGCTACTTCGTGCCCAACCACCTGATCCGTCGGTCACTGTTCGAGAGTGTATCGACTTGCGCGGATGTCACGCTGCTGGATGAACGGACGGCTACCGGAATAACCACTGACGCCGACAGCGCGACGCTGCGCTTCGCCGACGGAACGACCCTGACCAGCCGGCTGGTGGTGGCGGCCGACACCAGGTTCTCGGAGATGCGGCGGCGGATGGGGATCACGGCGACGAAGCGGGATTTCGGCAAGACCATGCTGGTGTGCCGGATGGCGCACGACGTGCCGCACAATGCCATCGCCACCGAATGGTTCGGCTATGGGCGGACGATTGCCATCCTGCCGCTGAACGGCACAGCGCAGGCGCCGAACCTGTCGTCGATGATCCTGACCCAGACGGCGCCGCGGATCGCCTCGTTGATGAAGCTGGATGATGATGGGTTCGCCAAGGCGGCGACGCGGCTCTACCAGGGCCGGCTGGGTGCGATGCGCCCGGTGGGAAAGCGGCTGACCTATCCGCTGGTGGGGGTATACGCTGACCGGTTCGTGGGTCGACGTTTCGCGGTCATCGGTGACGCGGCGGTGGGAATGCATCCGGTGACCGCGCATGGCTTCAACATGGGCATCGCCGGGGCGGCAGCGCTGGCTGAGCTGGTCGGAAATGCGGCCGCGGCCGGCGGTGATATCGGGGCCGCGCCATTGCTGACAACGTTCGAAGGACGGCATCGGCGGGCGACGGGCCCGCTATACCTCGCGACCAACATGACCGTGTCGCTGTTCACCGACGACCGGTTCCCGGCTCGGGTGATGCGTGATGCGGTGCTCCGGGCGGGGGAATTTCTGGCGCCGGTTCGTCATGCGATCTCCGCCCACCTGATGAACCCGGCGGGTTGAGCCGAGACTGCGTAAACGGCTGCAGTAAGTCGGCAGACTGCATGGAAGTCGGGCTCGCGTACTCCTACTTGTAGAGTATCAGCACGGGAGAACGAACATGAACAACTCTGAAAACAAAGCCACGGCCCAGAACCTGATGGCGGTGCATGGGCTGCGCGCCCAGGCCGTGGTGCAGGAGCGGATCGCTGAAGCACGCCAGCAGGGCGACACTGCGGGGCTGGCGCGTTGGCAGAACGTCGAAGCCGCAATCGCAGAGCTGCGCCGTTCGTCGGCCCGTGCCAGTGCTGCGGTCTGAGCAGCTGGGTGCCAGTGCTGCGGTCTGAGCAGCAAGCTGAGACTGGCTGCGCCCCTTCCTGCCCGATGAGGTATTCGCCTGGACGTTCGATGGCTGGGGCGGGAGGGATCGAACCTCCGTATGACGGAATCAAAATCCGTTGCCTTACCGCTTGGCGACGCCCCAACGTCGCGACGTGATAGGTCGGAGAACGCATAAGGTAAAGCCAGAACCTGCTATGGGCTGTTCAGGCTGCCGCCCCAAACCCACCAGTTGGCGCGCCGCAATGTATCCGCCGCGTGGCAGGCGGCTTGTGAATCATCGAAAAGCCCAAAACAGGTGGCACCGGATCCACTCATGCGCGCGAGCCGACAGCCGGGGGCGCTGGCCAGGGCAGCCAGGGCAGTATCGACCGCAGGCGCCAGCGAACGGGCCGGTGCCTCAAGGTCGTTGTGGGTATCAGCAAGCGTGTGGCTTAGGGCCTTGACTGACGGCCATCCGGTAGCGGGCAGTTCGGCCGGCGATGAAAATCCGCCGCTGCGGGCGCGGAATACCGCGGGGGTGGAGACGGCAACACCAGGATTGACCAGAATGAGGCCGGCTTCGGGCATCGCCGGGATGGGTGCCAGACCTTCGCCGATCCCCGACATCAGCGCGGGGCGGCTCAGCAGGCACATCGGAACGTCGGCACCCAAGGCGCGGGCAAGCTGCGTGAGATCGGGTGAAACGTCCCAGAAGCGGCAGAGCAGACGCAGCGCGGCGGCGGCGTCGGCTGATCCGCCGCCAATCCCGGACGCGACCGGCAGGTTTTTCTCCAGCCGGATCGCCCCGGTCGGGATGATTCCAGCCAGGTCGGCTAAACCGCGGGCAGCACGCAGCACCAGATTGTCCGGCTCCGCCGCCAGGCCCGCTGCGAACGGGCCGGTGACGGTCAAGGTGAGGTCGCGTGCGGGCGCCACCTCCAGCCAGTCGCCGGTCCCGGCAAACACGACCAGGCTGTCGAGCAGATGATACCCGTCCTGCCGTCGTCCGACGACATGCAGATGCAGGTTGATTTTCGCCGGTGCGAATTCCCGCACGACCATGTCCGCCAGGCTATTGCCCGCTGAGGACAGGGCCGGTGCGCCCGGTGTTCAGCTTCGCCTCCAGCTTGGCGGCATCGTCCGGCGTAGGGTTGAGGGTCAAGGCCCGCCGCCATTGGTACTGCGCCTCGATCTTGCGGCCGGCCGCGGCATAGGCGTCGCCGAGATGGCCGTTGATCGTCGCGTCCTCAGGCTCCAGCTCGACCGCACGCTCCAGCGTCTTGACCGCATCCTTGGTGTGACCCTGGCGGAACATCACCCAGCCCAGGCTGTCGGTGATGGCCCCGTCGTTCGGCCGGCGTTCGGCAGCACTTTGGATCATCCGGCGGGCTTCATCCAATTGGTGGCCCATATCGGCCAGCGAGTAGCCAAGATAGTTCAGCACGAAGGGCTGGTCAGGCGAAAGCTGCAAGGCGTGTTCGAAATCGGCCTTGGCCTTGGCCCACTGATGCGAACGCTCCTCCGCCACGCCGCGATCGTAGAATACGATCCAGTCCGAGGCGATCGGGTGGGTGATGCGCGCGATCGCCTTGTCGTATGCGGCGACCGCATCGGGAAAGCGCTGCGTCATGCGCAGGATGTCGCCGCGCTGCGTGTCCGGCAGCGGGCTGTCGGGGTAGTCGCGTGCCATGCGTTCAAGATCACGCATGGCTTCGTCGGAGTGGCCCAGCCGGTCGGACAGCGCGGCGCGGCGCAGCTGCACGACGGCTGCGATCGGGTCGCTTGCCGGGACCTCGGTCAGCATGCGCAGTGCCGCCTGCTGGTGATGCCGGGTGTTGAGGATATCCGCCGCGAGCAGGCGGGCGGCCGTGAAGTCGGGCCGCAGGTCGAGCGCCAGGCGCAGCATGATCATGGAAAAATCGTCGGCGTCCTGCGCGCGCAGCAGGGCCGCGAAGGTGAAGTAGGCTTCGGCGATCCCATCGGCCGCCCGCGGCACCGGACGTTTATTGGCGCTGGCCAGCAGAGCGGGCATCGCGATCGACAGGTCGGGGGCACCCACGGGCAGGGCCGCCAGTGTCTTCTGCGCCTCGGCCGGCTGGCCGGTGCGGGCCTGCCAACTGGCGAGTATCTGGGCCAGGCGCAGGTTCGGTTCAGCCATGTTGCTCTGGACCGTGCGATAAAGGCCGGCTGCGGCCTCGGTGCGGTTGCCAAGGTCGGCGATCATCGCGGCCTGCAGGGCGAACAATGAGCGGAAGCGGGGGTTTTCCACATAAGGCCGCAGGGTCGACAGCGCGGTGTCGGTGCGGCCATCGCCTTGCTGTGCCCAGGCAACCAGCAACGGCTGCAGCAGTTGGGTCATGCCCTGGCGCGGCAAGGCCCGAAACCGGCTTTCGGCGTCCTGCCAGTGGCCGGCCTTGATGTCGACGTCAGCCAGGACGAGCTGGGCGACCTGGCTATCGGGAAGCTGGCGGGCCAGCTTCACCGCTTCGGGCCGACCAGCGTTGAGACAGGCAATGAAGGCTTCCAGGGTCAGTTCAGGGTCGCCCGGGCTCTCGGCGACGGCCTTGAGCAGGTCGTTCGCGGCGGTGGCGGGGTCGCCTTCCGCCAGGGCAAATCGTCCGGTCAGGAAATTGCCGATCACCCCGGCCGGCACCTGCGCCTTGTCCGTGCTGGGCGAGGGACCGGATGCCGCGCAGGCCGAGAGCAGCGTCAGCGCGAGTAAGACGAACCGCCGGGCGGTGCGGGCATGTTGCATTCACTCATTCTAGCAGCGGCCAGACACGGTGTCATTCGGCATGATTGACGATTGCGCATGAACAAAAGCACAGAAACCGTTTCGTAAAGAAAAGCGTGATTGCGCGAAGTTGATCATGGAAACGAAGGGTCGGCGCGCTACCAAGGCGAGAAGTCCAACCTTCGGAGATCTCCGGCGCATGACGGTTACGACATTAGCCCGGCGGACCAATGCGTCCGACGGCGGGCGGGGGAAGTTGTTCCATCTGCAGGCGCTGCGCGGTCTGGCGGCGTCGCTGGTGGTATTCTCGCATGCGGCCGACGCGCTGGCAAAGCGGGGGTTGATGCCGCAGGCGCTGGCCGACCGGCTGGGGATCTCCGGCTACTTCGGCGTGGCCACCTTCTTCATCATCAGCGGCTTCATTATTTACCGCAGCTCGACCGGGGCTTTCGGCGATCTGCGGCGAACGGCTGATTTCGTCGCCAAGCGGCTGATCCGCATCGTACCGGTCTACTGGATTGCGACTGCACTGTTCGTCGTGCTCAGCCCGCATCGCGCCAGCTATACCTGGCAGGATGTGGTCTGCTCATTGCTGTTCGTCCCGCACGAGGTCGGGGCGGCGGGCAACATGCAGCCGCTGGTCGGCCAGGGATGGACGTTGCAGTACGAGATGCAGTTCTACCTGATCTTCACGGTCGGGCTGCTGCTGGGACGACGGGTCGGGTCGGGCCTGATCGCGGCAGCGTTGCTGGGCCTGGTGGTGGTCGGCAACTGGCTGATGCCGTTGTCGGCGTTGGAAGATCCGCTGACGCTCGCAACGTTCTGGACGCGGCCGATCTTGCTGTTGTTCATCGTCGGGATCGGGATCGCGATGCTCGCAGAACGTCGCCCGCGCTGGATCGACGTGCCATATCCGTTCGCGATGATGCTGGGCGTGCTGGCGGTGTGGTATGCCTACAGCCTGGGCTTTCCGGCCAGCCCGGCGGCTCTGCTGCAGTTTCCGACGGTGATCGCCGTCTGGGTGCTGGCGGCGGCCTGTGTGCTGATCAGCGTGTTCGGGCAGAGCAGGGAAGGCTGGACGGAGCGGCTGGCCGAACGGTTCGGCGACGCCTCATACAGCGTCTACCTGTTCCACACCTTCATCCTGTCGGTGCTGTTGCGCCTGGATGTGCAGGACCGCAGCCCGGTGCTGTTCGTCGTCGCGGCGGTGGTCGGATCGAACGCGTTCGGCTACGCAGTGTATTGCTTCGTCGAACGGCCGATCCTGCGGACGCTGCGAGACCGGCTGCGGTTCACATCCCGCCGGGATAGTTTGGTCCGCCACCCCCTTCCGGCGGCACCCAGGTGATGTTTTGCGAGGGGTCCTTGATGTCGCAGGTTTTGCAGTGCACGCAGTTCTGGGCGTTGATCTGCAACCTGGGACGTCCCTCCTCGACATCGACGAACTCGTAGACTCCGGCCGGGCAGTAGCGGGCCTCTGGGCCGCGGTAGCGGTTCCAGTTCAGGTCGACCGCCCTGGCGGGATCGGCCAGGACCAGGTGGGCCGGCTGCTGTTCCTCATGGTTGGTGTTGCTGATGAACACCGATGACAGCTTGTCGAAGGTCAGCACCCCGTCCGGCTTGGGATAGGTGATGCGCGGTGCCTTGTCGGCTTCCACCAGCGTCTCGTTGTCGGCATGGGCGAAGTGCAGCGTCCACGGCGCCTTGCCACGCAGCAGGTAGGTGTCGAGGCCGGCATAGGCCAGGCCACCCCACATGCCCCATTTTGCGAAGGCCGGGCGGATGTTGCGAACGCTGGACAGTTCCTCCCACACCCAGCTCGACCGCAGCTTGTCGGCGTAGCTGGTAACCTCGTTCGGTTGGTCGGCGGCGAGCGCCTCGGCCAGGGCTTCGGCCGCCAGCATGCCGGACTTCATCGCGGTATGGGTGCCCTTGATCTTGGGCACATTGAGGAAGCCCGCGGCGTCACCGATCAGCAGGCCGCCGGGGAAACTCAGCCTCGGGATCGACTGCAGGCCGCCTTCGCTGACTGCACGCGCGCCGTAGGAGATGCGGCGACCACCTTCGAAATGCGGCCGCAGCGCCGGGTGGGTCTTGTAGCGCTGCATCTCGTCAAACGGCGATAACCAGGGGTTGGAATAGTCAAGGCCGACCACGACGCCGAACGAGACCAGGTTCTCGCCGAAATGATACAGAAACGAGCCGCCATAGACGTCGGTGGTGAAGGGCCAGCCGAGGCTGTGGATGATCAGGCCGGGCCTGTGATTGGCGGCGGGGATTTCCCACAGCTCCTTGATGCCGATGCCGTAGGTCTGCGGATCCTTGCCGTCGCGCAGGTTGTGGCGCTGCATCAGCTGACGGGACAGCGAACCGCGGCAGCCTTCGGCGAACAGGGTGTAGCGCGCGCGCAGCTCCATTCCGCGCTGGAAATTGCCGGTAGGCTGGCCATCCTTGCCGATACCCATGTCACCGGTTGCGATGCCGACGACGCGGCCCCCCTCCTCCAGCAGTTCGGTGGCGGCAAAGCCCGGGTAGATCTCCACCCCGAGTTCCTCCGCCTGGGTGCCCAGCCAGCGGACGAAGTTGCCGAGCGAGACGATGTAGTTGCCGTGATTGTTCATCTGCGGCGGGGTGGGGAACTTAACCGCACGTTTTTCCGTCAGGTACAGGAAGCGATCCTCACCGGCCGGCGTATCGAGCGGGGCGCCCTTTTCCTTCCAGTCGGGGATGAGTTCGTTCAGGGCACGCGGTTCCAGAACGGCACCGGACAGGATGTGGGCGCCAATCTCGCCCCCTTTTTCCACCAGGCAAACGGAGAGATCAGCATTGATCTGCTTCAGCCGGATTGCTGCCGACAGACCCGATGGCCCGCCGCCGACGATCACAACATCGAACTCCATCGCTTCCCGGGGGGGTAGCTCCTCCGCCATTTCCTGCTCCTTGCAGCCTATCCAAGTCCGCGTTCGAACTTATGTGCGCCAGATCGGTTGTCGGGGCAAACAAGCAAGACCCCATCAGATCATCCGGGACAATTTAAGAACCCGAAGCGAATGAGAACTTCCCCCGTGCGCTCGGGTGCCATCACATTGCGTATGGCTCCCAGCGCGTGACTGGCTGGCAGGCCGCGAAAGGTTGCTGACGATATGTCTTCTCAACAGGTGAACGACGCCTTGCTGCTGATTGGTCACGGATCGGCGCGCTATGCCGATGCTGGGGAGGCCATCGAGGCTCACGCGGAGGTGTTGCGCGATGGTGCGCACTTCGCCGCGGTGGAGGTGGCGGTGCTGAACGGCACGCCGTCTGTGGAGCAGGCGCTGGGCCGCATCACCGCTTCCGTGGTGCGCGTCGTCCCGATGTTCATGGAAGAGGGTTATTTCACCCGATTTGCGGTGCCGTTGGCGGTTGGGCCGGCGCCGCACATCGCACTGGGCCGGCCGATCGGGGTGCATGATGGCATGGCGGGCATTATCGAGCGCCAGGCGCTGGCCGGTTGCGCCGCGTTGGGCGTCAGGCCGCATGAGGCCGCGGTGGTGGTGGTGGGGCATGGCTCCGCGCGCATGCCGGGACGCAGCCTGGCGTTGCATCGGCATGCCTCTCGGGTTGCCTCGACGGGGCTGTTCGCGCGGGTGGAGGCGGCGTGTCTGGAAGAGGCGCCTTTCATGGCGGACACGCTGGCTGCACTGCGGGCGCATCCGGTGCTCGTCATTGGATTCTTTGCCAACCGAGGCGGCCATGTGCGGGATGATGTGCCGGGGCTGGTGGCGGCGGAAGCTGCAGGACGGACATTGCCGGTGCGGTTCCAGGCCTGCGTGGTGGACGACCCGGCGGTAGCCGCGATCATCCTCGATCAGGCCTTTGGCGCCGGGACGTGACGGATCTGCGACCGACTTGAAGCCGCCGTTTATCGAGGACGACACTGGCTGAAGATACCGGAAGCAATGGCTGCTGAGGCTTGCCAATGCCCACCCGTCCGGTGATTGTCCGCCACGCCCTTGCGTTTGGTCGCACATCGGACAAACGCCTGTCGGCGGCAGGTTTGTCAGCCCTTTATGGGACTACATTCCCAGGAAGCAACTTCCGGGAGTAACGCCGGGGCATGACAACCGCATTTGGAATCGCAAGCGGGGGAAACGGGCATGGCTACGAACAAGCGCAAGGTGATGCTGCCACACACGATGGGGCAACAGGGTCTGGATGTCGTGCGGGCGCGCGCGGATATCGAGACAGTGATCTATCCCGCCGGCATCAGCCAGGCCGACCTGCTGCCGCAACTGGGGGACTGTGCAGGGATCGCGCTGTCGGGGACGCCTTACAGGCAGACCGAAATGGATGCTTCACCGGCGATGCAGGTCGTGGCTCGTATCGGCGTGGGGTATGACGCGGTGGAAGTGCCGGCGCTGACGGCGCGGCTTGTGCCGCTGATGGTGGCGGGAACCGCGAACTCCATCAGCGTGGCGGAGCAGGCGTTTCATCTGATGATCACCCTGGCCAAGAAGAACCGGGTGATGGACGGCATGGTCCGTGACGGGCGATGGCACGACCGGCACGGCGCCCTGCCGATGGAACTGGCGGGCAAGACCGTGCTGATCCTGGGATTCGGGCGGATCGGCACCCGGACGGCTCGGCGCTGCCTGGGCTTCGACATGAACGTGCTGGTGTTCGATCCATTTGTCGATCAGGCGAAAATTGCCGCAGCCGGCTGCGAGGTCGCGCCCGATCTGGACGCGGCGCTGGCACGGGCCGACTTCCTGACGGTGCATTGCCCGAAATCACCGGCGACGGTGGATCTGATCGATGCCGCCGCCCTGGCGAAGATGAAGCGGGGCGCGTTCGTGGTGAACACCGCACGCGGCGGCATCATCAACGAAAAGGCCCTGTATGAGGCGCTGGTGTCGGGGCAGATCGGCGGAGCCGGGCTCGATGTTTTTGATATGGAACCGACGCCGGTCGACAACAAACTGCTGTCGCTGGACAACGTTTTTGCCTCTCCCCACATGGCGGGTGTGACGGTGGAGGCGGTGCAGGCGATGGCGGTGGCGACGGCACGGAATATCCTGAGCGTGCTGGACGGGACGCCGAACCGCGACAACACGATCAACCCGGAGGTCTATCAGTAGCATGTTCGCATATGTTGGAGGCTATACGACCCCGGATCGGGACGGGCGCGGGAACGGGATCAATGTTTTTCGGGTCGATCCGGTCAGTGGCGGCTGGACTCCGTTGCAAACGGTGGAGGGGTTGGAGAACCCTGCCCTGTTCACGCTGAACCGCGCGGCCACGCGGCTATACAGCGTGCATGGCGGCCGCGGTTTGATGAGTGCCTTCACGATCGACCGGGCAACGGGGTTGCTGACGCTGCTCAATCAGGTGGATTGCCAAGGCAACAACCCGGTGGATTCGGCGCTGGATCCGACCGAGCGGTTTCTCGTGATTGCGAATTACGGGACCGGGGCGGTGGCGGTGATGCCGGTCGGCGAGGACGGGCGGCTGCAGCCGGTCAGCCAGTTGATCCAGCTGGAGGGCACGCCCGGCCCGAACCCGAAGGAGCAGGCGTCGTCGCATCCGCACGCAGTGATCTTCGATCCTTCCGGGCGATTCGTGGTTGTGCCGGACAAGGGTTTCGACCGGACGTTCTTCTTCCGGTTTGCCGATGGGCGGCTGAGCCTGGCCGGGGTTGCGGACTCGGCACCGGGTGCGGCGCCGCGGCACGCCACGTTCCATCCGTCGCTGCCGGTCCTTTACGTCAACAACGAGCTTGATTCCACCGTCACCGTGTTCGCCTGGGCGGATGGGGTGGCAACGGAACGGCAGGTGATCGCCACACTGCCGGGCGGCCTGGGGGCTGCGGGTCACACCGGAAAGAACACGACGGCGGAAATCGTCGCGTCGCCGTGCGGGCGGTTCCTATACGTGTCGAACCGGGGCCAGGACAGCATCGTGCAGTTTGTGATAGCGCCCGACAGCGGAAGATTGACCTACGCCGCGACGTTTCCGACCGGGGGCGCGAGGCCGCGGTTCTTTGCCTTGGGGCCGGATGGCAAGCATCTCTATGCCGCGAACCAGGACAGCGACGACATCACGGTGTTCCACGTCGATGTCGCGCTCGGCAGCCTGATCCCAACCGGCGTCCGGGTGGCGGTCGGCAGTCCATCGGCGATCAGCTTTGCACCGGGGCCTTGAAATAACCACGGATTCGCGTCGATACTGCAGCCAACTGAAGGTCTCGACGAGGGCGACTCCATGGCCAGAGCGACCGCACCCGTGACGGTGAAGGCGGCACCGCCGAAGAAGGCAAAGGCCGAGGCGAAAGCGCCGGTGGCGCAGAAGCCGGGTCCAGCCGCCGGCAAGAAGGGTGTTGGCAAAAAGGGAGCCGGCGACAAGCCGGGCCCGGGCGCGAAGGCGGCGGCGGAACAGCAAGGCGCGCCAAAGAAGGCCATGCCGCCGGGGAAGATGGCAGCGCCGCCGAAGAAGGCCGCAGCCAAGATGGCGGCAGCGCCTGGCAAGAAGGCGGCGCCTCATAAGAAAGCGGCGCCCCCGAACAAAGCGGCGCCCCCGAACAAAGCGGCGCCTGCGAAGCAGGCTGCAACCGCTGCGAAAAAGCCACCGGTGGCGCCGGTGCAGGTGGCGAAGAAGGCGGCGGTTCGGACCGTGGTGGTCGGCAAGACGGTGACGCCGCGACGGGCTGCAACCCGGGTGGCGGTGCCGGTGCCGGCTGCAAGGCGCGGACGAGCGCCGACCGCACCGCGTGAGATGCCGGCCCGGACGCCCAACAAGGCGGGGCCTCAGCTCTACACGGTCAGCCACCTGGCGGATGCCGACTTCAAGGCGGATGGACTACGAGCCTATGCGCTCTACCGCGACCTGGGGGTCGCTGCGGCGACGTCCGGTCTGTGTCAGGCGCACGTGATCCGGTTTGTGCCGCCATGCACGGATGAAGTTCGCAAGCGGCATGTGCACAAGGCGGAATTGCAACTGGTGTATGTGCTGCAGGGCTGGATGAAGAACGAGTTCGAAGGCGTGGGCGAGCAGATGATGTCGGCCGGAAGCTGCTGGATCCAGCCATCGGGGATCAAGCACACCGTGCTGGACTACTCGGCCGACTGCGAGGTGCTGGAGATCATCGTTCCCGCCGATTTCAAGACCGACGAGATCTGAGGCGCTTGCAGCCTGTCGCCTGTGGTCGCAAACATCGGCAATGGTCTCCCACGAACGTTTGGATTGCTTGAAGTGCCCGGCACTGTGCTGCCGGATGGCGGGTTACGTGCGGGTCAGCCGGGACGATATCAGGCGGCTGTCGAAGCACCTCGGCGTGAGTGCGGCTGACTTCGAGAAGCGGCACATTGTCGAGGTTACCAAGAAGGGTGAGAAGCGCATCAAGGAAGGCTACAAAACCTGCCAGTTCCTCGATGAAAATCACATGTGCGGCGTCTACGACGCCCGGCCGCACGACTGCCGGGGCTATGTGTGCTGGAACCAGCCGGACGAGACGGTCTATGGCTACGCTGTGTTCCTGCAGACCGGGGTGGAACGCTTACGAAAGCAGGAAGGCTGAGGCCGGGAGCCTGAACATGGTGACGCTGGCACGGTGACGCTGGCACGGTGACGCTGGCACGGTGACGCTGGCACGGGAACGTTGGCACGGTGACGCTGGCACAGCAACGTTGGCACGGAAGATTTCGCATCACGTCGTTTCGATCTGCCGGACAGATCACGCCCGCCCAAGTCGCAAGTATAGTTCCGGCAATTATTGGCTGCGCCTCACAACAAATGTATCCGGCCACGATGCCACTTATCGCCGGTTGAGCGGATATCCATAGTTTCTGTCGCGAAGTTTTGGTGTAGTCGCATCAGAAGATGCTGGCGGTTCCCACCCGAACCTGTTACCCCCCGCCCGAACCTCGTTACCCCTGGGCGCGCAGCAAGCCCAGGTCGCAGCCCTCATCGGCTTGCAGCACCTGCTCCGCGATCAGCCGGTCCCAGCCCCGCTTCGGCTTGACGGGGGGTGTCCAGGCAGCGCGACGGCGTTCCAGTTCATCGGGCGGCACCAGCAGATCCAGTGAGCGGTCCTTGACCGAAAGGCGGATGCGGTCGCCACTTTCCACCAGGCTCAGCGGACCGCCGGCGGCGGCTTCGGGCGTGATGTGCAGGACGATGGTGCCGAAGGCGGTGCCCGACATGCGGCAGTCGCTCATCCGGACCATGTCCTTCACCCCGGCCCGGGCAAGGCGCGAGGGGATCGGCAAGTAGCCGGCCTCCGGCATGCCGGCGGGCGTCAGGGAGCCGGCGTTCTTCAGGACCAGGATGTCGTCCTCGGTCACGTCCAGCGCGGGATCGTCGATGCGGTTGGCGAGATCCTCCAGGCCGTCAAACACCACCGCACGGGCTTCCTTCTCGAACAGCGACGGGGTGGCGGCGCTGCGCTTGAGGATCGCGCCACGCGGGGCCAGCGAGCCGAACAGGGAGACGATGCCCCCAACCGGGGAGACAGGCTCATTGCGGGCACGGATGTAGCGGCGGTCGACAAAAGGTGGTTCGACCAGGCGTTCGGACAGCGAGGCCCCGGTGACGTCGATCGGGTCCATGTGCAGCAGGTCGCGCAGTTCCCACAGCAGGGCGGGCATGCCGCCGGCGGCATGGAAATCTTCCATGTAACCTTCGCCGGTTGGCTTCAGGTCGACCAGCACAGGCGTCGAATCCGACAGGGCATTGAGGTGATGCAGATCGATCTTGATGCCGAGGCGACCGGCGATGGCGGTCAGGTGGATCAGGGCGTTGGTGGATCCGCCGAGCGCCAACAGGACGCGCAGGGCGTTCTCAACCGCATGGGTGGTCATGATCTGGGTGGGGCGGATCGGGTTCTCGATCAGGCGCACGGCCAGGGCGCCGGCTTCCTCGGCGGCCCGCAGGCGGTCGGCATGGACGGCGGGTATGGAGCCCTGGCCCAGCGGGACCATGCCAAGGGTCTCGGCGATGCAGGCCATGGTGGAGGCAGTGCCCATGACGCCACAGGTGCCTGCGGTGGTGGCCAGGCGGCCCTCGATCGTTGCGATCCTGTCGGCGGTGACGTTGCCGGCGCGGTATTGCGCCCAGTAACGGCGGCAATCGGTGCAGGCCGACAGGCGCTCGCCCTGGAACGGGGTGGCCAGCATCGGCCCGGTCACCAGTTGCACGGCCGGAATATCGGCGGATGCGGCACCCATGAGCTGGGCGGGCACGGTCTTGTCACAGCCGCCGATCAGAACGACGCTGTCCATCGGCTGGGCGGTCAGCATCGCCTCGGTGTCGAGCGCGGCGAGATTGCGATAGTGCATCGAAGTCGGGAACAGCGACGGCTCGCACAGGGAAACGGTGGGGAACGGCATCGGCAGGCCGCCGGCGCCAAGGACACCGCGTTTCACCGCCTCGATCAGTTCGGGAACGGTACGGTGGCAGTTGTTGTAGGCCGATCCGGTATCGACGATGCCCACCACCGGGCGGTCGAGCATCGCCTGGGAATAACCCATGGATTTGGCGAACGACCGGCGAAGATAAAGCGCGAAGTCCTTGTCGCCATAGTTGGCGGTGTTGCGGGCGAGGCCCCGTGCGGGAATGGGGCTGTCCGTCGGGGGCGTGTTTGTCATGGCAGCCATCCTAGCCCCGTTGCGGCGCAGGGTGAAGCCGCCGGGCCCGGCGGCGTGGGCGGACCAGGTTCGTTCTGCTGAAGAAAAGCCGGTTGCGGCAGACCGACGTTGCTCGTGCAAGCCGGTACAGGGTAGTCGGCTGCAGGTTTCGGAACTTTTTCAGTCTGATCTCGTGGCGGGAACGTGATAAAGCCGCACGCAGATTGGAACATTCGGCGGGACTCGACGTATGAGACGATATTTGGCCGCGGCGGTGCTCATGTCGGGGTTGGCCGGGTGCGGCCCGAACTACTCGCCAAATACTTACGCAAGCAGCGCCGTGCAGCAGGTTAATCCGGTGCAACAGGGCGTCGTCGTTGGCGTCCGCAACGTGGGCGTCAGCGCTGCGGGAACGGTCGGCACCTTGACCGGCGCGGCGGCCGGCGGCATCGCCGGGTCACAGGCGGTCGCGAGCCCGCTCAGTGCATTCACGGCGTTGGGCGGGTCGCTGGTGGGGGGCATCGCGGGATCGGCGGTGGAACACGCGACGGCGGACACCACGGCATTCGAATACATCGTGCGCAAGACGAACGGCGACCTGGTCAGCGTGACCCAGAAAGATAAGACACCCCTCGTGCTCGGCCAGAAGGTGCTGGTGATCGCCGGCACCCAGGCTCGGGTTGTGCCGGATTACACGGTGCCGCCATCAGTTGGGGCATCGATGCCTTCGGTCGCCACGGCCGGCACGCCATCGAAGCCGGATCCTGTCCCGGCAGCGGCGGCGGACACCAAACCGGCAGAGCCGGGGAAACCGGAGCCGGCGCCGCAAAACGAAGCTGCTGCCCCACAAGCTGGCCCCCCACAAGCTGGCTCCTCGCAAGCTGCCCCACCGGCGGAGACCAGCCCGGCAGCACCCGCGGCCACGCCGGCGCAGGCGACAGCAGTGCCAGCGCCAGCGCTGGGGGTAAAAACAGCCGACATGCCTGGCCGCCCCCCCTGATCGGCGGCCGACGACCGAACAGCACAAGGCCCGAAAAGCAGAATCTCCGCATCGACCCTCCTGATTGCCCGCAGGTTGCGGCGGGGTGATGCGCCGCGTTGCGGCCGCACCTGGGCGGATCAACCTAACCGGGGGTCGTGAACAAAGGGTTAATGAACAGGACCGGGCGGGCCTTTCAGCTCGACGACATTGCCCTCGGGATCGGCGACGTAGATCGACGGCCCCTGCCCCTCCGCGCCGTAGCGCGATGCCACCGGTGCGGGATCGGCGCCATGGGCACGCAGGTGGGCGATGATCGCGTCGGCATCGAACGGATCCACACGCAGGCAGAAATGGTCCAGGTTGCGGCCCTCGGCGCCGGGTGCGGCGCCACCCTTGCGGCCCAGCGGACCATCGACCGGCACCAGGTCGATCAGCGCGCTGCCGGCGCGGAGCTGATAAAGGCCGAGGTCCTCCTGGACCTTTTCGACCGGGCAGCCGAGGATTTCGGTGTAGAAAGCCATCATTGCGCGCAGGTCGGTCACCCGCAGCACCAGGTGGTCGAGATTGCTGATCCGCAGCATCGCTTAACCCTTCCAATCGGCTGTTCAAGGCAGCACAATACGACCATGTCCCGACGCGCTGTGGAAGTCACGACGGACCTTGTGTTGCGCGCGTATCGCCACGGGCTGTTTCCGATGGCCGAAGCGCGGTCAGGTGACAAGCTGTTCTGGCTGGACCCGATCCGGCGCGGCGTACTGCCGCTCGACCGGTTCCACCTGTCGCGCCGGCTGCTGCGCACCGTGCTGTCAGGCGACTATACGGTGACCGCGGACCGGAATTTTCCAGGCGTCATCGCCGGTTGTGCGACGCCGGTGCCGGACCGTACCGACACCTGGATCAACCCGCAGATCGAGCGGCTGTTCACCGAACTATACCGCCTGGGTCATGCGCATTCGGTGGAAACCTGGCGGGGCGACACGCTGGTCGGCGGGCTGTACGGGGTCGCACTGGGGGGTGCATTTTTCGGTGAGAGCATGTTCAGCTTCGCCCGCGATGCCTCCAAGGCGGCGCTGGTACATCTGGTGGCGCGCCTGCGGCTGGGCGGCTTCGCCCTGCTCGACACGCAGTTCGTCACCGCGCACCTGGCCCAGTTCGGGGCGGAGGAAATCCCGCGGGAACTCTACAAGCAACAATTGGCGGCAGCCGTCGATGAACCATCGATCTGGTTGACCGATCCGGGGGCGGAGGTGCTGGAGGCGGAGTTCCGGCGGCTGGCGGGGCGGCATTGATTGCAAAATGCCTCGGCCCACGTACGCCCTCATACGGTGACGCCCAGGCGATGGATGGGAAAGAACTTACACGATCCAGAAAGAACATTTCGCCGGACGGGTCTGCAGGCTGCACAGTTCAGGTGAATGATTGCATAAGTAATAAGGCGAAAGATCGCGGGTAAGCCAAATCGCCGTGCTGTGGCGCGGCGACCGTTAGGCACGGCGCGCTGCCACCCTTTGGGCCAATCGGTTTCATCAAGTCCTTGAGGCGCTGGCGGCGGCCGGCATCGATGCCGAACCCGCCTGCGAAATCAATGTAAGCTCGGTTTTCGTTATACCCGATGAAGCGCCGGCTGCAATCGCACAACACGTCCGATATCGTCTTGCCGCCAGGACGAGATGACGCAGCACCAACAATAACTATTGACGTTTGGCGATACGTCCCTGCGTGCTGGCCTTGCGGTCGGCTTGCTGTCTCGAGCGCCTTCAGCCTGACTGCAGACAGTCAGCGCGCTCTATCTCAATGTTTGAGCGAGCAACTTCATCACCCTCACCATTCCGGTCAGGATGATGTTGCACTAGCCGCGGGCCGGCACAGGGATCAGGGCATTGTTGCGGCGGCGGACCGGTGGATGTTGGGCACAGGCTGCCAGATACAATGCCGAAGCTGCACACAGCAGCATCGCGAGGTCGGCCGCATCCGTAAGGTCGAAGGTCATGAGCTGGACGGGTCGGGTCGCCAGCATCAGCACAACCATCCCACGATGTGGCCGCATCGCAATCCTCAGCGGGTTGGCCCGCTTTTCGACCATGGCTCGGCGGAACAGCGACCGTAGGCTGATCAGGGCGGCGAGGCCCAGCAGCAGCAGCGCCAGGTCGACCATTGCAGTTCCGGATTCCCAGGCGATGACCGCGACCGACAGGCCGGGCGCGCGAGAAACGATCCAGGCCAGCGATGCGGCATCAACACAGGTACACGCCGCCTTTGCTCTGGAAAGCTGCAGCTGGTTCGACAGCAGGTTGGAAACCGGCTGAAACACGCGTTCAATCAGCACATCGTCCAGAGCGGTGAATGTCCTGCGCATATTCGGCCACCTTCACGGGAACGTGACCTTAGACACGATTTGGTATCGAAAAATCAAGCAATCAAAACAGGTTCATGGCAACACCGAGCGATCCGATGCCGGCCAGGGCGCCGATCGCCGCGGCGCCGATGGTCAAGGCACGCATTCTTGTCACAATCGAAACGGACGCCAGAACAATGGCGATCTCAAGCGCGCCCACCGCGTATTCATAATTATGGTAGCGATGCGCGGCCTCGTCGCGTTTGACTTCCTGCTCCTTGGCGGTGGTTACCAGTTGCTTCATTCCCTCTCCGCCCTGCGGGTCGTCGCGCATCCGGGCGCTGTATTCCTCGGCCTGCTTGATGCGGGCCTGGATGGCGGGGTCGTTGGCGTTCGGCAGACTGGCCAGCAGGTCGGCTTCCGACGTGCGCACGACCGACCGCAGGTTCTTGGCCTGGTAGAACGCCCAGTCGTTGGACAGGGCGACATGGTGGGTGATGTAGTTGGTCTGTGCCGCCTTTGCGCCGATCTCGGTCATCGCCAAGGCCGCGGCCAGCATCGAAACCAGGATCGCGACGATCCGCGCCCATGGATCGGTATGGTGACCATGCTCCTCGATCGTCTCGTGGGCACGTTCCATCGATTCGCTCACCCTGCGCCTCCGTCACTTCAGCGAGCGGCGTCATAGACGGTAGATAGGGGCGGGGGGAAGCAGCGATCAGCGTCATACCGCGGCGGCGTTTGCGGCGGCGCAGGGAAAATCGCGCTGCCGACCGTGTGACGGCGACCCGGGCGTCCTATATGTTCGGCTTACAAGACGGGAGAAGCACGAATGAGCGCAACACAGGAAACGGCCACGCTGGGCGGCGGGTGCTTCTGGTGCCTGGAGGCGGTGTTCAAGGATCTCCGCGGCGTTACCTCGGTGATGTCGGGCTATGCGGGCGGCCAGGTGGCAAATCCGACCTATCAGGCGGTTTGCGGCGGCCGGACCGGGCACGCCGAGGTCGTGCAGGTGAAGTTCGATCCGAACCAGTTGTCATACGCCGATCTGCTGCGGGTGTTTTTCACCATTCATGATCCGACGACGCAGGACCGGCAGGGCAACGACGTGGGGCCGCAGTATCGATCAATCATCCTGACACACTCGGACGAGCAGGCGGCCACCGCCAAGGCGGTGATACGGGAGATTACGGACGCAAAGATCTGGTCGGGCAAGCTGGTGACGCAAATCGAGCCGCTGACAGCATTCTATGTGGCCGAGGAGGAACACCACGATTACTTCGCACGCAATCCCTGGAGCGGGTATTGCCAGGTCGTGGTGGCGCCGAAGGTGACGAAGTTCCGCAAGCAGTTCGCCGATCGGGTGAAGCGCGAGGCGGCGGCGTGATCACAGGCCTGCCTGCCAGGTCATCGGCTCAGCTGTCCAGGCCGTAGAACGGGCACGCTCCATTGCCGCAGTAACGCGGTGGAGCGTGCTGGGTGTTGACGGTCAGCCTGAAAGCGCCCAGGCCGTCGACATGGCGCCTCATTCAGCCGCGGCGACGTTGTCCAGCAGCCGTATTGAGCCAAGACGAGCCGCCGCGATCAACCGGGCGCCGGGTTCAGGCGTGTCGATCGGGGCAAGCGTCGGACCGTCAACCAACGCGAGGTAATCCACCCCAAGCCCAGCCTGGGTCAGTGAGGCACGCGCGCGCGCCAATGCTTCCGGCACGGGCTTGCCGCCCGCAACCAAGGCGATCGTTTCTTGCAGCGCACGATACAGCACCGGCGCCGTCTCTCGTTCCGACGCCGACAGAAAGCGATTGCGCGAGGACATCGCAAGGCCATCCGGCTCGCGGACGGTGGGCAGACCGACGATGTCCAGCGGCAGCAGCAGATCGGTCACCATCCGCTTAACAACTTGCAGTTGCTGCCAGTCCTTTTCCCCGAAATACGCCCGATCTGGCCGCACCTGACCGAACAGTTTAGCGCACACCGTGGCAACACCGCGAAAGTGGCCGGGGCGGGCATCACCTTCCCAACGTTGCGCCGGACCCGCCGGCTCGATCGTTGTCGCTTCGCCAGGCGGATACATCGTCGCGACGTCCGGCAGCCAGACCAGGGCGCAGCCTTCCGCTTCCAGCGCCGCCAGGTCGGCGGCCTCGTCACGCGGATAACGCGACAGATCCTCGGTTGGGGCGAACTGCAGCGGGTTGACGAAGATGGAGGCGATGGTGGCCGCGCCTGATGCCACGGCGGCACGGACCAGGCTGCGGTGCCCCTCGTGCAACGCGCCCATGGTCGGCACGAGTGCCAGGGGGCGGGGGCGGAACCGGGCGCAAGCCATGCGCAGGTCGGTCAGGGTACGGGCGATCAGCATGGGTGGACCTTGGTTCGAACGCCCGCGGCGGGCAACATGTGCTTGTAACCCAGGAGGCATGCGCGATGAAGTTGGCCAACCAGACAGCCCTGATCACCGGTGGCTCGCGCGGGATCGGCAGAGCGACGGCGCTGCTGTTCGCGCAGGAAGGGGCAGACGTGGCATTCTGTCATCTGGATGACGAGGCGCGGGCGGAATCGACCGCGGCGGAAATTCGCGGCCTGGGACGGCGGGCGATGCACCGGTCGGTCGATGTGGCCGATATCCCGGCCGGGCGGGCGTTCGCGACGGATGTGGCGGCAGCGCTGGGGCCGATCGACATCCTGTTCAACAATGCGGGAATGAACATCCGCAAGCCATTCGCGGACTACGCCGAGGCGGAGTTCGACCGGATCATCGGGGTGCACCTGAAAGGCATGTTCTTCATGGCACAGGCGGTGTTTCCGGCGATGGTGGCACGCCGGTCGGGATGCATCATCAATGTCGCCTCGCAACGGGCGTTGAAGGGGGCCGTGAATTCGGCCCCGTACTCGGCGGCGAAAGCCGGCATAATCGGGCTGACCCGAGCGCTGTCGTGGGAGGCAGCGCCGAACGGCGTGCGGGTGAATGCCATCGCTCCTGGGCCGATCGACACGGACCTGACGGCGACAATGGAACCCGGTGACCGACAGGCGTTCATCGATGCGTTGCCGGTGGGCCGGTTCGGGCGGGCGGAGGAAATCGCCGCAACCGCGTTGCTGCTGGCGGGGCCGGACGGGGGATTCTACGTAGGCGCCACGCTTTCGCCCAACGGCGGAGACGTTATGTATTGAACAAAACTTAACCGGGACAGGGCTTTCCCTTACTGTTTTTCGCTGTGCACCTGGGTTAATCCAGGGGCCATGGCACAAGCTGACACGAACAAGACGGCGGCGCGGTCCTGGTTGCGCCAACAGCAGCGCGCAGGTGGCCGGGCGGCCCGGCCCGTGCTGATATGGCATGTTGTCGGCATGTTCGCGGGGATCGGACAGGCCTTCGCCGCCGCAACGGTGCTGACGGCGGCGTTCGTGGGGTCAGTGTCCACCGCCCCGGCACTGGCGATATTTGGCGTGCTCGCGCTGATCCGTGCCGGCGTATCGTATCTAAGCGAGCAGGCGGCGTTTACAGCGGGGGCGTCGGCGCGGCGACGGTTGCGCACGGACGCCCTGTCGCGGCTGTTGCATGCGGGGCCAACGCTGCTGCGCGAACGGCATTCAGGCGACCTTACAACCATCGTCGTGGACAAGATCGAAGCGCTGGACGGGCTGTTTGCCCGCTACGTTCCGGCCGCCACGTTCGCCATGGTCGGACCGGCGGTGGTGCTGCTGGCGGTGCTGTACGCTGACCCCTGGGCGGCGCTGCTGCTGCTGGGATGTGGGCTGCTGGTGCCGGTCGGGATGGCCGTGGCGGGAATCGGCGCCGCGGCGGCTTCACGCAACCAGTTCCTGGCAATGGCTCGGCTGCAGGCTCGGTTTTTGGACCGGGTGCGGGGGATCGCCACCATCGTCCTTTACGGACGGGCGGACGATGAGGCGCGGGCCCTGGCGGAGGCGGCGGGCGATCTGCGGGCGCGCACGATGCGGGTGCTGCGGGTGGCGTTCCTGTCTTCCGTGGTGCTCGACCTGGCGGCGGCGCTGGCGATGGTGGTGCTGGCGATTCATTATTTTGGGCAGCTGCGGGCCGACGGCCTGCCCGCGGTGCTGCGGCCCGCCTTGGCCGTGCTGCTGCTGACGCCCGAGTTCTTCACACCACTGCGGATGTTCTCGGCGGCCTACCAGGACCGGCTGCATGCCACGGGGGCAGCCGAATCGCTGATCGACCTGCCCGCGCTGCCGGAACCGGTGCCGGCCCGGGAGATCCGCACGGTGACAGCGCAGGGTGTCACCGTGGCGTTCGATCGGGTTGGGCTGACCTGGGATGCATCGCGCGGGCCGGCCTTGGATGGATTGTCGTTCCGGGTCGCAGCAGGGGAAACGCTGGTGCTCGCCGGACCGTCGGGTGCCGGCAAGTCCACCGTGATCGAGATCCTGCTGGGCTTCGTGCGGCCGCATAGTGGGCGCGTGACCATCAACGGCGCGGATATCACCGACCTGGTGCCACAGGCGCTGTCGCGACTGACCGCGTGGATCGGCCAGCGGCCGGTGCTGTTCGCGGGATCGATCCGCGACAACATCCTGTTCGCACGACCCGAGGCAACGGCGGAGGAAGTGGCCGCGGCGGCGACGGCGGCGCGACTGAACGGGTTCACCGCCACGCTGCCGATGGGGCTGGATACGCCAGTCGGCGAAGGTGGCTACGGATTGTCCGGGGGTCAGGCACAGCGCATCGCCATTGCCCGTGCCTATCTGAAAAATGCCCCGCTGCTGCTGCTGGACGAGCCTACAGCCCATCTGGACCCGGCAACGGAGCAGGAAGTGCTGGACAGTCTGCGTCGGCTGGCATTGGGGCGCACGGTGGTGTTGGCGAGCCACTCCTCGGCGGCGCATGGTTTCGCCGGAAGACGCCTGGATCTGCGCGACGGAAAAGCCATCGCGGCCCGAGGTGTGGCATGATGGGCCCGCTGTTCCGGATCATGGGACTATGGGGCCGGCAGGCCGGATGGTTACTGGCCGGACTGGTTGTGGCACTCGGGGCACTGGCGGCCGGCGTCGGGCTGATGACGCTGTCGGGCGTGACGATCGGGGCAGCGGTGTTGGCGGGTTCCCTCGCGGCGCCCGCGCTGCTGCGCGGCTTTGGTGTCGCCCGGGTGGTGCTGCGGTATCTGGACCGGCTGGTCACCCACAATGCCATGTTCCGGGGGCTGGCCGATGTGCGGGTGTGGTTCTTCCGGCAGTTGGCGCGCACCTCGGCCGGCGGGCTGGGCTTTCGCCAGGCGGGGGACGTCCTGGCCCGGCTGGTGGGCGATGTCGAGGCGCTGGACGGGCTGTATCTGCGGATTCTGCTGCCAGTGACCGGCGCCATTCTGTTGCTTCCGGTCCTGGTGCTGCTGATCGGGCACTGGTCTCCCCCCCTGGGAATCGAGATCGGGGTGCTGTTCGCCGCCGCGGCGTTCATGCTGCCCTGGATGGCGGCACGGGCGTCGATGCGCGCCGGTCGCGGATTGGTGGCGGAATCCGGCGCGCTGCGGGTGGCAGCCCTAGATGCATTGACCGGGCTGCGGGAAGTACGGGCATTTGCCGCCGAAGGCCGAATGCTGGCCGCGGTGCAAATGAAGGAGGCGGCGCTGCTGGCGGCGCAGCGGGTGATGGCAAGGCGCACGGCGCTGGCGGGTGCAGCATCCTTCCTGTGCGCGCAGGTGGCGGTGCTGGCGGTGCTGATCGATGCCGGGGTGCGGCCGGCCGAGGCAATCGCGGCGGCGTTCCTGGTGCTGGCAGCGTTCGAGGCGGTGGGCGGATTGTCGCGAGCGGGCGCGCTGGCGGGGCATGCATCCGCCGCGGCGCGACGCGTGCTGGAGGCTGCGGATGCGCCGGTGCCGGTGCCCGATCCGGCCGATCCCGTGCCGATGCCGGCAGGATATGCGCTGCGGTTCGACGCCGTGGCGTTTCGCTGGCAGCCGGACCGGCCGGCGGTATTCGACGGGCTGACGCTGGAAATTCCGCAAGGTGCGCGCGTGGCACTGCTGGGGCCGTCCGGGGCCGGCAAGTCCACATTGGCGGCGCTGGCGCTGAAGGTGGTGGCGCCTCGATCAGGTTCCGTGTGGTTGGGCGGGGTCGACATCGCGACGCTGCCGGCCGCACTGGTGCGGGCACGGATCGGCTGGCTTGGCCAGACAACTCATTTATTTGACGATACGATCCGGGCGAACCTGCTGTTGGCGCGCCCGGATGCGGATGAGGCGGCGTTGTGGGCGGCCCTTGATGCAGCATGGATCGGCGACGTGGTGCGCGCGTTGCCGGAGCGGCTGGAGACCTGGGTTGGCGAAGGCGGCACGCGGTTCTCCGGCGGACAGGGACGGCGACTGGCGTTGGCGCGGGCGCTGCTGTCGCCGGCACCGGTGTTGATACTGGATGAGCCATGTGCCGGCCTGGATGCCGAGACGGAGCGGGCGTTCCTCGAAACCTTGAACGAAACCGGCGATGGGCGGACGGTGGTGCTGATCACCCACCGATTGACCGGGGTGGAGCGGCTCGACCGGATATTCCGGCTGTCAGCCGGCAAGGCTGTGGCCGCGGCTGGGTAGCTGCCTGATCTCTGGAAGTGACGCCGCCCAGCGGGTCTGCCTCGCTCAACAGTCAAATCGGGCGCTTTGGGCTGCCGGTTCAGGCTCAGCCTGACGCGCTCCGGGCACAGTGTGGTGTTGCGCTGTGTTTGCTTGGCGGGCAATAACGAGCGAGGTGCCGATCCGCTCAGACGCGTGCGCTGCTTGATGGCGCATCCCTAGCCCTCGATCACCGAAATCTTTTGCGTCGGGGGCAATGGTCATGACGAAACCTGTACGGAGCGGCACTGTGGGGCGACGATCGATTGTGAACGCCATGGCGCGCGGTTCCGTGCTGCTTGCGATGCTGGTGTCGCTGGCCGGCTGCGGCGCCGATGCGGGCCAGACGTTCATGGTGCGGTTCATGCCGTTCTCCGCAACGCCGGATGCGCAGGGGCAGCCCGCGCTTCGCGCCGCGGTCGCTTTCGCCAATGCCCATCCGCTGATGCCGGTGAGCATCGACGGGTTCCATTATGGCCAATATCCGGACGAAACCGACACGCTGCGGGAAGAGCGTGTTCGCGACGTCGTGGCCATGATGGTTGCAGGTGGCGTGGGTCGTGAACGGATCGACATTGCGGGCAAAGGCCTGAACTACGCGCAGGGCACGCCGCTGCCTGCCCTGCCGCCCGACACGGTCAAGGTCGCAATCGGGCTATAAGGAAAGCTTTCGCGCTTCCGCCAACCGCTCACGATCACTGCCCGCTACCGATGGGCAAATTGCCGCCCGGATGACCGAGCGGCGATTGGTCAGTTGGGCTGGGCGACGAAGCGGAGGTAGGGCTTCAGGGTCTTCCAGCCATCCGGATATTTCGCGGCGGCCTGCTCATTGGATACCGTCGGCGGGATGATGACGTCCTGGCCGGGCTGCCAGTTCACCGGGGTGGCCACTGTGTGTTTTGCAGACAGCTGGCAGGAATCAAGCAGCCTCAGCACCTCATCGAAGTTGCGGCCGGTGTTCATCGGGTAGATCAGCATCGCCTTGATCTTCTTGTCCGGGCCGATGATGAACACCGAACGGACGGTGGCGTTATCAGCGGCGGTGCGGCCGTCCGATGTCGTGCCGGCGCCCTCCGGCAGCATGTCGTATGCTGTCGCCACCTCAAGCCTGGTATCGCCGATCATCGGGTAGTTGACGGCGTGGCCTTGCGTCTCCTCGATGTCCTGCGCCCATTTGGCATGATTTTCGACCGCATCTACGCTGAGGCCGATGATCTTCGTGTTGCGCCTGTCGAATTCGGGTTTCAGCCCGGCCATATATCCAAGCTCGGTTGTGCAGACCGGGGTGAAGTCCTTCGGGTGGCTGAACAGAATAGCCCAGCTGTCGCCGATCCACTGGTGGAAGTCGATCGTCCCCTGCGTTGTTTGGGCAGCGAAATTCGGCGCTTCGGCATTGATTCTGAGTGACACTGGCTGGACTCTCCATTGGTTTAGCCGTTGATCCACAAACCTGCGCCCGGATTACAGCCTGATCGGATGACGGCTGCAGTCCATATTGGGTGCCCGGCCGGCGTCGCAACACTATGGACTGATTGTCCGCAGACGCCCTGTCCCGATGGCCGTGGCAATGGAACCGTTGCAGTGCATGGCTACGGTATTTCCGCAACGCGATCCACCGGACCCTGCCATGCCAGCGACCCGAAAACCGGCTCTGCGGGCGCCGGCCAGCCCGCTACCGTTCAGGTCAATCCGCTGCAGCCGCCCCGCCAGCACTGCATGCATACCTTCGGTAACAACGCCGATGTGTATAAATTACCGGATTGTAAGACTGTCCCGTGACACGCATGATTGCCCCGATGCTGACAGCAACGACGCTGGCACCAACAAGGGGCACGACGGCATGAAGTCGAGTCGGATGACGACCTACATTCTCGTGGCGATGGTCCTTGGGATTGCGGCGGGCGGCCTGATCAACAACGAAGTTGCGGCACCGGCCACGCAAAAGGCGCTCGCCGGCTATGTGTCGATCGGCAGCATGGTGTTCCTGCGGCTGATCAAGATGATCATCGCACCGCTGGTGTTTTCGACACTGGTTGTCGGCATCGGCCACATGTCGGATGCGGGCGCAGTGGGACGCGTCGGCGGCAAGGCAATGCTGTGGTTCGTTACCGCCTCGCTGGCATCGTTGAGCCTGGGGCTGATCCTGGTCAACCTGTTCGAGCCGGGCGATGGCATCCACAAGGTGGTCAGCGGCGCCAGTTCAGGGATTGATGCCCATGCCATGACGCTGGACGGCTTTATCAAGCATGTGTTCCCCGATTCAGCGATCCGCCCAATGGTGGACAATGAGATTCTGCAGATCGTGGTGTTCTCGATCTTCTTCGGCGTCGCCTGCGCGGCGATGGGGGAACGCGCCAAGCTGGTGCTGGAAGCTATCGAGGGGCTGTCGCACATCATCCTGCGGGTCACCGGCTATGTAATGAAACTCGCGCCGCTCGCGGTGTTCTGCGCGATGACGGCGACGATCGCCACCAACGGGTTGGGCATCCTGCTGAACTACGCGAAGTTCATGGGCGAGTTCTACTTTGGCCTGGTCTGCCTGTGGCTGCTGCTGGTGCTGGCCGGGTTCCTGATCCTGGGCCCCAGTGTGAAACGCCTGGTGTCGCTGGTCCGTGAGCCGTTCCTGCTGGCGTTTTCCACCGCCAGTTCCGAGGCCGCATATCCAAAGATGCTGGAACAGCTGGCGAAATTTCCAATCTCCCGAAACATCTCCAGCTTCGTCCTGCCGCTGGGCTACTCGTTCAACCTGGACGGCACGATGATGTATTGCACCTTCGCCAGCGTGTTCATCGCGCAGGCATATGACATCCAGCTGACCCTCGGGACGCAGATCGCAATGCTGCTGACCCTGATGCTGACCAGCAAGGGCGTCGCCGGCGTGCCGCGCGCCTCGCTGGTGGTCATCGCCGCCACCCTCAGTCAATTCAGCTTGCCGGAAGAAGGCCTGCTGCTGCTGCTGGGCATCGACACCTTCCTCGACATGGGGCGGTCGGCGACAAACGTGATCGGCAACTCCCTCGCCACAGCCGTCGTGGCGAAGTGGGAAGGTCAGTTGATCGCCGACGAGGACACGCTGGAAATAATCGAGGAGATGGAGGTGGAGCCG
Organism: Rhodopila sp.; assembly: GCA_965200665.1. Lineage (GTDB taxonomy): Bacteria > Pseudomonadota > Alphaproteobacteria > Acetobacterales > Acetobacteraceae > Rhodopila. The sequence continues at coordinate 1,432,499 of OZ241370.1, forward strand.
GTATAACCCGGCTTTTACGCTCGGTCGCCCCCATGACGCTTCAGCAGACTGGCCAGCAGGATGGTCGACGCGCCCTTCCAGACGCCGACGTCGATGACGATGTCCGGGCGAAGGTTGCGGATGATCTCCTCAAAGGCGGGGTGATCGCTGTTCCAGCCCTGACGGTCTTCAGCCAGGACGGGGATGAACTCCGCATAGATGTTCGTGCCTTGAATGCGGCGCATCAGTTCGATGTAGGTGGGTCCTGGCTGGTCGGCCATGTGGTGCTCCCTCCTGTCCGCGACGCTTTGTCCTGCGCAGCCTTAAGCACCGGTCGCGACGACGACCCGTTCGGAAAATGCGCTACGCGCCCTCGTCAGGGGCAAGGACTGCGTACTGTCTGTGGCAAGCTGCGGCGGTTCCCAAACAGCATCGATCTCATCCCGGACGACCGGTTTGCCGGGCCACCGGCTGCCCACGCCGCGCTGACGGGGTGATGCGGTTCAGTTTCCCACTGCTGTGGAATACCGGGCCGATGTCGAAGTAACGGTTGCGCCCTCCGGCGCTGCCAGCACAGCGGTCAGTTCCGCCACGCTGCGCAGGGTGGCGACATGCAACAACGTGTCGAACAACCCGGACAGACCCGCGCGCGGCAGGCTGCGTTCGGCGCAGTCGGCGAACTTGGTCCACAGTTCGGCGTGGGTCATCGGATCGCCGGCAGGCCCGCGGCTCGGGTAGTCGTCAAGGCGCGATGAAAAGCGCTGGCCGTCGGTGGTGTCGACAATGACCTCGGTGCCCCAATCTTCCGGCATGTCCGGATGCGGCTTCAGGGTCAGGCGGGCCATCAGGGCCCGGACGGCCGGATCGAAATGGGCGTCGCCCTCGAAGGCGGCAAGCTTGATGGCACGGTCTTTCAGGGCACGGGCCACTACATACTGGTGGCTGAACTTGGCAGCGAGCGGCGTGCGCGGGTCGGCGTTGCTGGTGTGCGGCAGCCGGCGGGCGTGCGGCATGACGGTGATGTGGGCGACCCGGTCCGGGGTCAGGTCATGACGGTTCGCAAGGTCGATCATGCGGCCGATCGAGGGATGCGTGCTGCCGCAGCACGGGTATGGCTTCAGGCCGGGATCGCTGCCACCGGTGCACTCGATCGGGTCGTACCAATTGTTCAGGATGCGCGCGATGTCGTAGGTGCCGGGGCCGTTGAAGACATCGAGAAAGCCCATCTTGTGCTCGAACGCACCGGGGCTGGCGGTAAAGCCCTGCTGCGCCATCATGACGGCGAATATGCCGTCACGGCAGGCGTGGCCGACATGCAGCGGCTTGGTCATGGTGCCGAAATTGGCTTTGAGGCCAGCCGCGAAGGAAGCGGCCATGCCGAGCGCAATGGCGGTCTGGTCGACCGACAGGTGCAACAGGCGGGCGGCACCGGCGACGGTGCCGAAGATGCCCAGCGTCGCGGTGGGATGCCAGCCCTTGTCGTAGTGATGGTGGTGAACGCCACGGCCGAGGCGGTTCTCGGTCTCGAAGCCCGCGACATAGGCAGCGACAAGTTCGGCGCCGCTGCTGTGGAGGGACTCGGCGAGCGGGATCAGGGCCGGGATCAGCATGGCGGAGGGATGCCCGCCCATTGATCCGGCGACGTCGTCGTAGTCGAGCGCATGGGCGGCCGTGCCATTGACGAGGGCAGCATCGAGCACGCTGGTGCGGCGGCTGGTGCCGATGATCAAAGCCGGGCCAGGCGCGGTGGCGATGCCCGGCACTTTGAGCAGGATCTGCGGGCCGCTGTCATTGATGCCCGCAAGGATACAGCCAACGGTGTCCACGAAGGCACTGGCGGTCCAGCGGTGAGCGTCCTCGGTGATGTCCTCATACCGCAGGGCGTGGATGCGTTCAGCGATCTGAGTTGCCAATGTCATCATGGCTTCATACTCGATTTGGGCCGCATTGCTGAAAGGCTGGGGGCATAGCCTTGGCTGAAAGGCTGGGGGCATAGCCTTGGCTGAAAGGCTGGGACCATAGCCTTGCTTTGCCTGTCTGCCGGTTTCCGCGCCGTGTCAATACGGCGCGGTTGCCCCCCAGCGGCCGTCAGACGGCCGTGATATTCATGAAGCCGCTGCCACTGGTGGGTTCGGTGCCGAAGCCGACAGCAAGGCGCCCGTTCGTCAGGTCGGCCTGCGTGTAACCGGTCAGCGTCAGCATGATCTGCGACTTACCGGTTTGCGTGCCGGTCAGCGTGAGGCCGGTGTAACCGGCGGCGCCCTCGTTGTCCGCCCAGGTCGGCGTGAAGCCAGCCTGGGTTACCCCCCAAATGGTAACCGTATCGCTGCTGTGGAACCCGGCCACGGTGCTCCAGATATTGGCGGTCTCCGCTCGGTCGTCGATGTAGAAGGTGTCGGTGCCGCTGCCACCGACCAGAAAGTTGGAACCGGTGCCTCCGTCCAGCACATTGTTGCCGCTGGTGACGGCGATCGCATCCTCACCGCCGCCGCCGTGAATGAACCAGTTCGGTGTCGAGGCGGTGATGTTCAGGCTGTCCTGGGTGATGTTGATGTATTGCTGCTGCAGCCCGCCGACCGGGCCGTTATAGGGATGCCCCGATACCACCACGGGCTGGTTCGTGGTGGTATCCTGGACCGTCAGCACAGGCACACCGCTCAGCGCCGTCTCGGCCGCATTGGCGAGCACCTGATGGCCCGTCTCGGTCGGATGCAGCCCATCCCAGAACACGAACTGGTTCTGCGCTGCGGGGTCGGTTGTAGCCAGCGTCCCGCTCTTGGAATCGGTGTAGTTGCCGCTCCACACCGAAGCGGTGACGTTGGTCAGCCCATAGATCGCCGGATTGGCGATGGCGTTGTTCAGCAACGTGGTGGTGTCGACCACATGCACCGTAGCGCCGGTGACGGCGGCAAGCTGGCTGTCGAGCGCCGTGTTGAACTGGTTGGTAAGCTGGGTCGCCAGGGTATTGAGCGCGGCGGAGGGCACGTTGCTGCCATCGGCCTTGCCCGACGTGACATTGGGCGTTTTGCCCAGGTCGGGCACGTTGAGCACCACGAAGGTCTTCGCACCCGCCGTGACCAGCCGGGTAACGAAGGCGATCTCGTTGGCCACCGCGGCGTTGACGTCGGTGGTCTGCTGCTGGGGCGTCAGCGTTGGATCAGCCAGGATGTCGAGCAGGTCGTTTGCGCCGACCGAAAGCGTATAAAGCGCGTCCGGCGAAGGGTTCGGTATCCGGGTCTGGAACTCCGAGAGCTGGGCGGGCAGTGACACGCCCTGGAATTGCGGATTACCGGCGTTTTGCGGCTCTTGCCCGGTTTCGCCGCCGCCGAACGCAAAGTCGGTGCCGCCGGTCAGGCTTGGGGCCAGCACACCGAGCCCCAATGCCAGGGACAGGTTCTGCACGAAGTTCGGGCCGTTGCTGAACACGTTGGCGCTGACAAGGCCGTAGTTTTCGCTGAAATAGGGCGGCGACACCGGGAACGTGGTTCCGGTGATAGATGTCGTCAGCGACAGATTGCCGGCATCGGACAAACTGTCGCCGAACGCATAGATGGCGCTGTAGGTGGGCAGGGCCGAAGATTGCGGCATGGACGGGATCCTTGTTCAGCCGGGCGATACCTCACCGGACCGGCTTGGGCGTCAAATGCCAACTGTGTGTTCGCGCCCGAACACCGGGACACCGGCCGACGGCGGTGTTTTCAGCGCGCCAGGGGGGCGGGCCTGTTCCGATGCACAGGACCCATGCCCTGTGGAATGCAGGCCTTCACTCCGGCCGCAACAGCGCGGTTGTTTCGGCTGCTCAGGCCAGCAGCTTTACCATCAGGACTTCGTCCAGATACTGGCCATCGATCTTGAGCGAGCGCGCTTCAACGCCATAGGGCTGGAAGCCGGCGGCGGTGTAGAGGCGTTGGGCAGCAATATTGTCGGATACCACACTGAGCTGAATAAGCTCGGCGTGCCGCATTGCGTGGTCGAGCACGGCGTCGACCAGACGACGCGCTAGGCCGGACCCGCGGGCGGACTGGCGGACATACATGCCCCAAAGGTGGGATTTGTGGGCACGCTTGGCGCCGGCCTCGGGCATGAAGCCGGCGACGCCGATAAGGGACGGGCCGACAAAGCCGCCGAAAATCGTATTGCTTGCAAGGCGCTGTTCGAAGAAAGCCAATGGGCGGGCGGCTTCCTCCTGAAATGACGCGCCGAATGCCTCAGGGTGCAGACGCAGCGCCTCCAGCCGGATCTCGCGATAGGATTCAGGCTCGTCCGGGCGAAGAACGCGGATTGTGGACGTCATGGCGGAAGCGTCCCGCGGTCAAAGCCACCGCGCAAGGGGCCCGGGTGGCCGGAATGCCACCCAGGCATCACTCTTGTTATTCGGCGGCGGTCGCCAGCTTGTCGATCGCAACGCCCCTGCCCACCCCGGCGCGCTGCTTGAAGGGGGTGGTGTCGATGTCGTCGAGTTCGATTTCGCGTGCCAGGACCTTGCGCTTCCACTCCTGGTGTTCGGGTTCCTTGGCGGTGAATTCCGGCATCACTTCGGCGGCGAACATCTCCAGGCTTTCGCAGATATGCGGGTGGCTGTTTTTGCCGGCCTGGTTCAGCAGAATGATCTGGTCGACATGCGAAGTCTCGAACCGGCGCAGCTTGCGGCGGATCGTTTCAGGCGAACCGACCAGGCCGCCGAACAGTGCCTTTTCCGCCAGCTCGGGATTGGCGATCTTCCACTTCAGGTATTCCTCCCACAGACTGACCGTGCCGGGCGCGGCGCGCTCGCGGTTGCGGGAGTTGCTGTAGTACGCCAGCGAGAACTGGAAGAACGTGACCCCATCGGCGCGACGGCGAGCTTCCTCATCGGTTTCGGCGCACATGAAGTAGCTGACCATGGCGATGTTGCAATTGGACTGGTAGTCAGCCAGCTTGCTCTGCCGCAACACGAAGGAATTGTAGTAGGCGTGCACCCAGGCGTTGGCCATTTCTGCCGACAGGAACTGGAAGCCCAGTGCACCGATGCCGCAACGGCCGGCCATCTCGATGGTTTCGAGCTGCGAGCAGGCGACCCATAGCGGCGGATGCGGCTTCTGCACCGGCTTCGGCAGCACGTTGCGCAGCGGGAACTTGAAATATGGACCGTCGTATTCCCAGCCGCCGTCCTTGAACATCGGAAGCACGCAGCGAACGCCATCCTCCCACACCGCCTGCTTGTTCTCCATCTGGCGGTCGAACGGACCCAGTTCGGTAATGCTGGCGCCCTCACCCATGCCGAACTCGACGCGGCCGTTGCTGACCAGGTCGAGGCAGGCGACCTTCTCAGCGACGCGCGCGGGGTGGTTGGTGGTCAGCTGGATGATGCCGTGGCCAAGGCGGATCTGCTTGGTGCGCTGGCTGGCGGCGGCAAGGAAGACCTCAGGCTGCGGCGAGTGGGAGTATTCCTCCAGAAAATGGTGTTCAACCTCCCAGGCATAGTGATAGCCCAGCTTGTCCGCCAGTTCGACCTGCGAGAGGGCGTTCTGATAGAGCTTCTGTTCCGTGTCTGCCTCCCACGGCCGGGGGCATTGCAGTTCGTAAAAGATACCGAATTTCACGGGCCATCCTCCAGCTTTATGATACTGATGGGTATCTTAGACAGCCGGGATGTCGAAGTCGATACGGGCGAATTTTGCCGCCATGGCGATCACTGACCGCTGCGCTGGTCGCGCCAGCGCAAGAAGTCGCGGAACACCGCGGCCCGCTGTTCGTTATCCATGCCGGACGTGGTCTGGCCGGACTGGTTCAGGTAGGTGCCGAATGAGGGTCGGAGAGTAGTGTCGGCCGGATTGCGCAGCAGGTTGAACGCTTCCGGATAGCGTCCCCAGCCCTGCACCTGGGCGGACAGATTAACCTCCCGCCATTTTGGATGAAAGCCGGGCCGGCCAAAGCGGTCGAACCGCTCAAATAACGTGTCGACAAAGCGATTGACCCGTTTTGCGCGCTGCGTGTCGGCGGATGTCGACAGCGTAACCAGCAGGGAGCTGACCGCCACCGTCTCCACCGCGGGTCCGGAAGGAACCAGATTGGGGTACGACTGGTGGTCAAGGCTGCTTGGCACGTAACTGTCCACGAGCTGCGCATTCAACGGAATCGGCAGGAAGTGCAGTGTGGTGCCAGGCGTGATTCCCTGCAGCACAGGGACGGGTTTCCCGCCGATCACAACCATCGCGGCGATGTCGCCATGGCGCAGATGATCGAGTGCCGCCGACTGGTTCTCATGGATGATGTTCGGCGTCACATGGGACATATCCAGCAGCGCGCCGGCACTCATATCCGTTCCGCCACCGAGTGGACCAGTGGCGACCGGCTTGCCGTTGAGGTCCTTGAGCGTGACGATCTCCGGGCGGGCGAGGATGTGGATCTCCTCGGGGAACAACCGGGCGATGTATTGTACAGTATTCTCTCGTGGTATAGTCCCGTTTTGCATCGTCTGGGTCAGGACATCGGCATGTACGATCGCGACGTCGACGCCTTTCAGATAGATCAGGTCGGCGATATTCTGGACCGAGCCCCGACCAAGCATGGGAAGGATGCGAAGTTTATCGGTGTCGTCGAGGGCTTGGGCGATATCCCCGGCAATGACCGCATCGGTGCTGCCCGGGCCGCCCGTTATCAGGCCGATCGTGACGTTCTGCGTGCTGGCGAGACGAACGGCATCGGTGACCGGTTGGTTCTGGTCGGCAGCGACGGGCCGGATAAGGCACGCCACAAGAGCCAAGATGGCCAATCCCAGACGCAACATTATCACTTCCTCAAACCATACCGCAGAAACGATTCATTTTGCTTCACATTCAAACGGATAGAACCGTCCCGGCGGGACGCTGCGCCAACCCTTTTCGATTCGGCAAGTCCGGGTATAGTCGTGTAAACGGCTGAAACCCGTCGCGATCAAGGAGAAGTGTATGCAAGACCACCCACTGCGCCCCGCCATGTTTCGCCCCGAGATGATTGCGGAGGACACCGCGAAACTGAATGAGGCAATGGTGGCCTTGATGACCCCCCTGCCCGAGTGGTGGACCATCGGCGCCGAGACAACGCGGGAAGCTCGGCGACAAGGGCGCGGTCCGTTCCCTGCCCCGGTGCTGTCGCCGCGCGCGCGCACGATCGTCATCACCGGACACGAGGGCAACGACATCGCGCTGCGGGTGATCGCCCCGGATCAGCCGCGCGGAGTCTACCTGCACATCCATGGCGGCGGCTGGGTGCTGGGCGCGTCGAACCAGCAGGACCCGATGCTGGAAAGCATTGCCGACAGCACCGGGCTGGCGGTGGTCAGCGTGGAATACCGGCTGGCGCCCGAACATCCGTATCCGGCCGGCCCCGACGATTGTGAGGCGGCAGCGTCCTGGCTGGTGGCCAACGCGCGGACAGAATTCGGCTGCGAGGCGATGACGATCGGCGGCGAGTCGGCGGGCGGCCACCTGGCAGCGGTTACCCTGCTGCGAATGCGCGACCGCTACGGCTACACCGGGTTCCGCGGCGCCAACCTGGTCTATGGCGCGTTCGACCTGAGCATGACACCCAGCCAACGTGCGTTCGGCAATCGGCGGCTGGTGCTGCGGACGATCGACATGCAGCAATTCTACAACGCGTTCCTGCCAACGGTTACCGATCGGCGGGTGCCGGACATTTCGCCGCTGTATGCCGATCTGAAGGGGCTGTGCCCGGCGCTGTTCAGCGTTGGCACACAGGATGCGCTGCTGGACGACACGCTGTTCATGCATGCGCGCTGGATCGCCGCGGGCAACGAGGCCGAACTGGCGATCTATCCCGGCGGACCGCACGGGTTCACGCTGTTTCCAAACCGGCTTGCGGCCGAGGCGGCGGCGCGCTCGCAGACCTTCCTGCGCGGCGTTACGGACTAAACGCGTCGACAGGGTAAGGGAGGACGCAATGAAAGTAAGGCCATTGACCGAACATACCGGGGCCGAAGTCATCGGGGTCGACCTGTCACGCGGCGCCTCCGCCGACACGCGTGCGATGCTGAATGCGGCGTTCGTGCAGCACTCCGTTCTGGTGGTGCGGGACCAGGTCCTCGCTCCGGACCGGATGCTGGCAGCCGTGCAGCTGATCGGGCCGGTGTTCCGCCAGCACAACACGCGGTTTGCGCTGCCGGATTGTCCGGAAATCCACTACATCTCGAACCAGGACCGATTCCCCGACGGCACGCGCTACATCCCCGGCGAAGGCTGGCACACCGACCATTCCAACGACACACGGCCACCGAAGGCCACGGTGCTGCATGCCGTGACGCTGCCGGATCGGGGTGGGGATACCCAGTATGCCAACATGGCGGCGGCTTATGCGGCCCTGCCGGCAGCCATGCGGACGCGGCTGGCTGAGCTGATGGCAATCCATGTCTACCAGAGCAGCCACAGCGTGCGGAAGTTGATGGGGTTGCCGGACACGGCAAAGGAACGGGTGCCGAATGCCGTGCTGCATCCGGTGGTGCGGACGCATCCGGAGAATGGCCGGCGGTCGATCTATATCAACCCGATCCGGATCGAGGGGATCGTCGGGATGGACCATCGGGAGGCACTGCCACTGCTGGATGAGCTGCTGGCATTCGCGACTCAGGCGGAATTTCAATACCGCCACGAATGGCGCCCGGGAGATCTGGTGTTCTGGGACAACCGCTGCCTGCTGCACAAGGCCAACGGCGATTACGACATGGAGCAGACCCGATATCTCTACCGGGTCATGCTACAGGGTGATGTTCCGGCCTGACCGGCATTCGATCAGGCCACGGTGGTGCCAATAAATGTTCAGCTCTTGACCAGGGAGCAGCCGCCTTCGCTCAGCGGGCGCCATGCCTCGTCCATCGGTGTGGTCGTGATCACCTTGGCGACATCCCAGGATTGCTTGCTCTCGGACGGCTTCTTGGCCTCCAGCAGATAGACCGGGTGCAGCGCCCTGCCATCGATGCGGATCTTGCCCGGGCCGAAACAGTCGTCGTCGGTGGGCATCGCCTTCATCCGGTCAACCACCGCGCGCCCATCGGCCTTGGCTGCCGCCACGCCCATGTCGGCCACTGTCTTGAGGTAGTGCAGCGTCACCGCGTAGTCGCCGGCCTGCGTCATGTTGGGCCACACGCCGTTGGGGGTCTTGGTCCTGACGCGGTCATTCCATGCGCGTGTGCGGTCGTTCAGATCCCAGTAGTACGACTCGCTCCACCGCATCCCCTGGGCGGTGTCCAGACCAAGCGCCCGGACGCCGCGGACCTGGATCAGCAGGGCGGCAATGGTCATGGAATTATTGAGCCCGAACTCGTGCGCCTGCTTGATACAGTTCTCGGTGTCGGCGCCGGCCATTGCCAAGCCCAGGACCTTGGCGCCCGAGGCCTGGGCGCGGATCAGGTGGGTTGAGAAATCCGTGGTCTCCGGGAACGGATAAGCGATGCTGCCCAGAACCTTGCCGCCGGCCTTGGTGATGATCCCGGCGGTGTCGCGCTGCAGCGTCTGGCCGAACGCATAATCGGCGGTGATGAAGAACCAGGTATCTCCACCACCCTTGACTGTGGCGCCCCCAGTGGAGCGGCCAAGCATATACGTATCATAGGTCCAGTGGACAGTATTCGGGCTGCACTGGGAACCTGTCAGATCGGAGGAACCGGTGCCGGAATTGAGGTAGACCTTGTTCTTCTCACGGCAGACCGTGTTGACGGCCAGCCCGACGGAGGAGGTCGGCACATCGACAATGGCGTCCACGCCATCGCGGTCGATCCACTGCTTGGCGATGGACACACCCACGTCGGGTTTATTCTGATGGTCGGCGGCAATGATCTCGACATTCCAGCCTTTGCCGGCAATACCGAAATCCACTAGCGCCTGTCTCGCACAGACCACGCCCGTGGGCCCGCCGTCATCGCGATACGGGCCGGACTGGTCGTTCAGGACGCCGATCTTGATGGTTGGGGTTTGCGCGAAGCCATAGCGTGGCGTTGCGAGGGTGGCGGTTGTGCCCAGGGCGGCGGTTGTGCCCAGAATGGCGCGTCGTGTCAGAAGCATCTGTTGAGCCCTTGTTGAACGTGAAACGGCGCTGGCCATTGCTGGCCAGCGCCGCGTTGTCGCTAGTGTGCGGTCTCTTTAGGCAGGCTTGAAGAACGGCAGGGACGGTCCGTCGCCTTCGGTCTTAACGAATGTAACCTTGACGTCTTGACCGATCTTCAGGTCCTTGAACTCGCAGTCGACGAAGTTCGTCAGCACGTTCGGGCCTTCAGCCAGCGTGACGTAGCCGATGGCATACGGGGGGTTGGCCCGTTCCATCACGCTGACCGTATAGACCTTTGCCTTGCCGGATGCTTCTTCCCAGGTGCACTCACCAAAGCAGAACGGGCAAAGTCCGCGCGGGTAGTGGTGGGCCTTCTTGCAGGCCGTGCACCGGCGGACCATCAGCTTGCCGGCATTTGCACCTTCAAAGAACGGCGCGGTTTCCGGGTTCGTCTCGGGCGTGCCGACAAACGGGATTTTTCGTGCTACATACGCCATGTTGATTACTCCCGTTCCAGGATCACGGTGCTGCCGCAATGGCGTGTGCCGAGTGCGCCGCCGGTGCCGTGGGCGATCGCCAGATCGCAGTTGGGGACTTGGACCTTCGGATGGGCTTCGCCACGAAGCTGGCGCACCGCCTCGATGATCTTGGTGATGCCGCCGCGGTTGGCCGGGTGGTTGGAACACAGTCCGCCGCCATCGGTGTTGAACGGCAGCTTGCCGACGCCGGAGATCAGGTTGCCGTCGGCGACGAACTTGCCGCCCTCACCCTTGGCGCAGAAGCCAAGGTCCTCAAGCTGCATCAGCACGGTGATGGTGAAGCTGTCGTAGATACTGGCGTATTTGATGTCGGACGGCTTGATGCCGGCCATTTCCCAGGCCGGCGGGCCGGACCAGCGCGCCGCCGAGAACGTCAGGTCGATGTCGCCGCCCGCCTGATGCTTCGGCGATTCACCAACGCCGATGACTTTCACCAATGGCCGCTTCAGGCTCTTGGCGATTTCCGGCTTGGTCAGGATCAGCGCACCGCCGCCGTCGCTGATGACGCAGCAATCCAGGCGATGCAGCGGGGTCGAGACGATCGGGGAGCTGACGACGTCCTCAACCGTGACAACGTTACGCAGCATCGCGTGTTCGTTGTACTGGGCATGGTGGGATGCGGCAACCTTGATCCAGGCAAGCTGCTCACTGGTCGTCCCGTACTGATGCATATGCCGCGCTGCGCACATCCCATAAAGGTTAGCGGTGGCGGGACCATAGGGATATTCGAACTGCATCTCGGGCGCAGTCGGGCTACCGGCCCGCGGCGCGGTCCCGGTGGCCATGCCTTCACTGCGGGGACGGCCCGACAAGGTGATCAGCGCGACGTTGCAACGGCCCGCGGCGATTGCCTCCATCGCATGGCCGACAGCCACCTGATAGGACGATCCACCGACGTCGGTGCTGTCGACGTGACGAACCTTCAGGTTCATGTAGTCCAGCATGGACAGGGCGCCGAGGCTTCCGGGCGCGTCTCCGGCGCAGAAATATCCGTCCACGTCGTCCTTGGTCAGGCCTGCGTCCTCCAACGCGCCCTTGGCGCACTCCGCGTGCAACAGGGCGGTGGACTTGTCCGGCGCCTTGCGGGTGGGATGTTCCCATGCCCCTGCGATATAGGCCGCACCTCGTAAACTCATGCTTCGCTCCCCTATGCGACCGCCGCTAACGGCGATCCGGTTTCCACACGGGTGATTATACTGATCGGTAGGCGCAGGGCTACCCCAGGCGGGATGATGCAGCCGTCTGTCACGCCCGACTTCGCCAACATGTCAATTTGTGTCAATATACAGGTTACACTTGTTTGTGAGTGTCCGCAGATGCCAAGGTCCGGCGTGAAAGGTGGGCCATGGAAACAATATCGCGTGTCGCGGTTGTCGAGGATGATCCCGAAATCAGCCGGATGATGACCACCTACATGACCGATCATGGCTTCGAGGTGACCGCTGCGCGTAATGGGCGTGACCTCGACCGGGTGATGTCGGGCGCCAAGATCGACTGCGTCATCCTGGATGTGGGATTACCTGGTGAGGATGGCCTGAGTATCTGCCGGCGGCTGCGTGGCAAATCCACAGTGCCGATCATCATGGTCACCGGACGCGGCACGGAAACGGATCGGATTGTGGGGCTGGAACTGGGGGCGGACGACTACCTGCCGAAGCCGTTCAATCCGCGTGAGCTTGTGGCCCGTGTCCGCGCCGTCATGCGACGCAGCGCCGGCGGCGACATGCCCCAGGTCCAGGCGCCGCAAGTATTGGTGTTTGAAGGCTGGCGCCTGGATATGGCGCGCCGGCAATTGTCTTCGCCGGATGGTGCGCCACGCTCATTGACCAGCGGCGAATTCAACATCTTATCGATCTTCTGCCAGAATCCGCGGAAAGTTCTGTCCCGGGATGATCTGCTGGATCTGCTGCATGGGCGAGCGGCAGCGGTGTTCGACCGCAGCATCGACGTCCAGATCAGCCGCCTGCGACGGAAGATCGAGACGAACCTGAAGGATCCATCCTTCATCAAGACCGTTCGCTATGGCGGCTACTTCTTCACCCCGCAGGTTGTCGCAATCGAAGAAGGCTAGAGCAACATCACCCTGACCGGAATGGTCAGGGTGATGCAGTTGCTCGCTCAAACAACGAGATAGAGCGCGCTGACTGTTTACAGTCAGGCTGAAAGCGCTCTAGGGCTCGCCGAACACTGGCCGCCGGTTTTGCTGCGGGAACACCCAGCTTCCACCCCGTCACCGCTGTTGGCGCTGTCTTACACCGACGCCGCAACCAAGCGGGGGATGCAGCCCATTCACGTTACTTGTAAATCTCCACGGCAACGACTGTGACAAGTCCCGTCGTCTTGGCGGACGACTTGCCGCCGGAGGCCTTGGACATCGCAATACTGTCTTTAATGTGCGCAAGCCATGGGCAGCAAAAGCGGCGGGTGCAGGACGCCTCGGCCCGCTCCAGTGGCGTGCACGACCCACGCAACCACGAATGAGCCAGGGTGCCCGGCAGGCACAAGACCTGCCAGGCAAACTCCGCACTGACCTTTTCAATCCGTCAGTGCACGCGTTCAAAAATCGCCGCGATGCCCTGGCCGCCACCAATGCACATCGTCACCAGGGCATAGCGACCTTCAATTCGGGCCAACTCGTAGAGAGCCTTTACCGTCAACATCGCGCCGGTCGCACCGACCGGATGGCCAAGCGAGATGCCGGATCCATTCGGGTTGGTCTTGTCCGGGTTGAACCCGAGGTCCTTCGCCACGGCACAGGCCTGGGCGGCAAACGCCTCATTCGACTCAATCACGTCCATTTGATCCAACGACAAGCCCGCGCGCTTCAGCGCCGATCGGCTTGCAGGCACCGGGCCAATGCCCATCACCCTGGGGTCCACACCGGCATGCGCATAGGCGATCAGGCGGCCGAGCGGCTTGGCGTTGCGCTTGGCTAGGGTGTCGCCATCCATAAGGACCAGCGCAGCCGCGCCGTCGTTGATGCCCGAAGCGTTGCCCGCGGTGACCGTTCCATCCTTTTTGAACACCGGACGCAACTTGCTGAAATCGTCCGCCTTGGCCTCGGCGCGAACGTGCTCATCGGTGTCGAAGATGGTCTCGCCTTTGCGGGACTTCAGGGTGATCGGCAGGATCTGGGACTTGAAGCGGCCCTCCTTGATCGCGCGGGCGGCACGCTGGTGGGAAGTAAGCGCGAGATCGTCCTGCTGGCTGCGCGTAACCTGGTGGGATTCCGCCAGATTCTCGGCAGTCATGCCCATGTGGATGTTCTCGAACGGGTCATGCAGCGCTGCTGTCATCATGTCGATCATCACGCTGTCGCCCATCCGGGCACCCCAACGCATGCCGGAGGCGAGGTATGCCGCTCGGCTCATGCTCTCGGCACCCCCGGCAACCGCGATATCGGCGTCCCCTAGCGTGACAGCCTGGGCGGCGGACACGATGGCCTGCAGGCCGGAGCCGCAAAGCCGGTTCAGCGTCAATGCGGGTGCGTCCTTGGTAATCCCGGCATTCACCGCTGCGACGCGGGACAGGTACATGTCCTTGGCCTCGGTGTGGATCACGTTGCCGAAGACGACATGCTGGACCTCGTCACCGCCGACGCCGGCGCGGGACAGCGCCTCGCGGGTGACCTGGGCGCCAAGTTCAGTGGGCGGTAAGTCCTTGAGGCTGCCGCCGAAGTCGCCGATGGCGGTGCGGACGCCGGAGACGATGTAAACCTCGCGCTGCATGATAGTGCCCTCTGGTTACCCATGTCTGGGTTATGATTCCGGGTGGATCGCATGGAGAAGGTTACGCGTGCAAGCCATACCCCTTCCCCTTATTGATACTCCCAGGTATGCTTATCCTACTTCACGGTAAAAGCGACAACAATGGAGGGATTGAAGCCATGAACGAGATTCCCATCAACGCACCGAACCTGTGGCGCCTGGACACGCCCGGCCATTCCGGCTGGGACCGGACCGCCCGGGTGGGCGACCCCAAGAAGTATTTCATGGTGTCCACCGACAGCCACGCCAATGAGCCGCCCGACCTGTGGGAGCAGCGGATCGACTCAAAATACAAGGACCGGGTGCCGCGGATCATCACCGACGATCAGGGCGTGCAGTGGCGCTATTGCGAAGGGTATCGCCCGGACCGCGTGCGGGTCATGAGCTTCGAGGGCGAGGACTGGGTGCGCTCCAAGGCCGGGGCCGATGTGCAGGACCGCATTCGCGACAACCGCGCCGACGGCGTGGACGTGGAGATCATCTTTCCCAACAAGGGGTTGGCCATGTGGGCAACGCCGGATCCGGTGTTCGCCAACGCGCAGTGCCGTGTGTGGAACGACTGGGCGTGGGAGCAGTTCGGGCCACATCCGGATGCGATGCTGCCTGTCGCCTCGATCGCGACGGGCGATCTGGAAGGGGCCATGGCCGAGATCGAGCGGGTGGCCAAGTTGGGGTTCCGGGCACTGTCGCTTCCGTGCAAGCCGATCTGGGGCGGACACGACGTCGATCACGTCAATTATAACCTGCCGCATTTCGATCCGATGTGGCGGCTGATCGAGGAAGCCGACCTGCCGATGACGTTCCATGTGTCGACCGGGCGTGATCCCAGGGCGTCGCGAGGCAACGGCGGTGCGGTGGTGAACTACGTGACGCACTCACTGGCACCGACGATCGAACCGGTTGCCAACCTGTGCGCGTCCGGCGTGCTGGAGCGCTTCAAGGGGCTGCGCTTCGCGACGATCGAGGCCGGCATCGGCTGGGTGGCGTGGCTGCTGGAAGCGATGGATGAGGCCTATCGCAAGCACCACATGTGGGTGCGGCCGAAGCTGCAGGGACTACCGAGCGACTATTACAAGGTGCACGGGTTGTCGACCTTCCAGGAAGATCCGGTCGGGCTCTATGTGGCGGAAAAGTTCGGCTTGATGAATAACTTCGCATGGGCGAACGATTATCCCCATCACGAGGGAACGTGGCCGCACTCGGCCGAGGCGATCGAGCGGACAATGCCGGGGCTGAACGACGAGCAGCGGGCGAAGATCCTGGGGTTGAACGCCGCACGGTTCTTCAAGATCGACGTACCGGCACATCAGCGGATTGCCGCTTAACCAAACCCAGCTTGGGTTTGGTCTGATCAAACATGTATGTCCGCGGGGTAGCCTCGCGGACATACATTTGATTTGCCGAAATCTGTTAGTTCGTCATACCGGACCCAGGCGTCGTGTCACGGCGCCGGCGTTCGTTCGGATTTCAAGACAATTACTTGGGCATGACTTGAAAAGCGCGATCGTAAACGGGTCTTTTTTAATCACGCCATGAATTGTCGCAACCTTGGAATTCCGGCCGGGCCTTCTTGGACAGGAGCGGAAACATGGGTCTATTCGATCAGGTTGTAGGTGCATTCGGCGGGGCCTCAGCGCAAACGCAGGCATCGGGACCACTCGCCATTGTGCAGATGCTGGCGTCCCATGAGGGCGGCATCAGCGGTCTGCTGCAGAAGTTTCAGGCCAATGGATTAGGCGACACGGCGCAGTCTTGGGTTTCGGGCGGCGAAAACCAGCCGATATCCGGTGATCTGATTCACCAAGTGCTTGGCTCTGACGTCGTTCGCCAGATTGCCGAGAAGATCGGGCTGCCGCTTGATCAGGCATCGAACCTGATTGCCGAATACCTGCCGCAGGTCATCGATGGGCTGACACCGAACGGCCAGGTCGAGTCGGGCGAGTCCAGCATGATTCAAGCGGGCGAATCGCTGCTGAAGACGCGGTTCGGGATCGGCTGATCATCGCCTCGAACGGCGGCGCACGGTTTCGCCTATCGCGAACGTGAATCAGGTATTTCCATCGAACGCAGTCATTCTGCGGTTCGTCATCCGCGTTAGTGCGGATTGATGATCGTTCTACAGAAAAGGGTTTGTAAATGATAATGAAAAGACTCTCGCTCGGTGTCTTGGCCACACTACTGGCAACCGGCGTCGCTTTCGCGCAGCCCAAGCCGGTGACACAGACCCCCGCGCCGAGTGTCGTGCCGTCGCCGACCAAGCCAGTTACCACGGCAGGGACGGCCACGCCGCCGGCCAAGGTCGCCACGAGCAGCGTTCCGTCCGGCAGCCCGGTCAACCTTAACACTGCGACACCGCAACAACTAGACGTCCTGCCGGATGTTGGTGCAAGCCGGAGCAAGGCAATCGTGGCGGAGCGCGGCAAGGGCAAGTTCAAGGACTGGGGCGACTTCGCAACACGTATGGCCCATACATCGGTCAACAAGGGCGTCCAGTCGAAGATCAAGGACCACGTCACGTTCTAACCTGTAGTCGATCGCAGGCCGGCACCCAGGACCTCGATGGTCGGGTGCCGGCGATTGCCTTAATAGGACGGCCGCGCTAAGCGGTTGCAAGCAATAATAATAAGCTGGGAAGAAACGCATGCCATCGATGATCAATTGGCGTTCGCTTATACTTGGTGCCTCCGCGCTGCCACTTGCCGCACCCTACGTCGCGCGCGCGGCGGAGCCGATCCGGATAGGCGTCCTGCTGGCCAAGACCGGCCAGATCGCGGGGCAGACCGAATACCTCGCGAACGGCACGTTCCTGGCAATGGAGCAGCGTAAAAACACCATCATGGGCCAACCGGCGGAATTGGTGTGGCTGGACGAGCCGTCGCCGCAGGCCGCCACCCAGAACATGCTGAAGCTGGTGCAGGAGAGCAAGGTCTGCGCGATCCTCGGCGGGTCGCTGTCGTCGAACGCACTGGCGGAGGAGGCGACCGCGGCACAGTTGAAAATACCATTCATCTGCGACAATGCGGCGGCGACTGAAATAACCGGCAAGAACTGCAATCGCTATACATTCCGGCTGAACACCCCGGTGCTGGTACAGTCGCGGATGCTGGCGCCGTATGCCCTGAGCTATGGCAAGCGCTGGTACCATATCACCGCATCGTTCGCGTTCGGGCAGGATATCCTGCGGTCCTCACGCGCCTTGCTGGCCGCGGCCGGCGGAACTGAGGTCGGGGTGGACGAGGTGCCGCTGAACACCGCCGATTTCAGCTCTTTCATTCTGAAGATCCGCCAGGCTCGGCCGGATGTGGTGGTTGGTGGCCTATCAGCAGGCGATCTGTCGACGTTCCTGAAGCAATGGAATGAGCTGGGGATGCGCGGAAAGATTCCGTTCGTGGAGATCGCGATCGGCGACACCGATATCTGGGCGGTAGGACCGGATGCGGCGACCGGAACGTTTACCAAACTGTGGTATTACAAGAACCCGGACAATCCTCCGGAAGAACAGGCATTCGCTGCGGCGTATGAGAAGAAGCACGGCAAGCCGCCCGCCGACAAGGCCTGGATGGGATGGATCACCGCCAGATCCGTCTTTGAAGCAATCGATGCGGTGAAGTCGACCGAACCGATGGCCATCGTCGAGGGGCTGGAGGCCTGGAAGGTGCAGGCTGGGAAAGCCAGCTACGGCTACCGCAAGTTCGACCATCAGATGCTGATGCAGAACCTCGCAGTGTCAGTGAAGGACAAGATCACTGACAAGTGGGACTATTTTGACGTGAAGGCGACGTTGCCGGAGAATCCGGCCGACCTCGACAAGGTGTTTGGAACACCGGCGGAGATCGGCTGCCAGATGGGATAACGGAACCGCACGCGGTGCGGCGCCGGCGTGATCACCCGGCCGGATCGGGGCTACCTGATCCGGCCGATCTGCTTCTCGCTGAGTGCGCGGATGAAGTCCGGCAATGGGATAAAGCCAACCGCATCGATGTATTTGGGCGCATTGCCGCCGTCGGCGGCGATCGACCACAGCAGGAATTTCCGGATGGCATCCGCCGTGGCAGGGTCGGGCTGGGCGGTTGAGACAACGGCGTATTCATAGTTGACCAGCGGATAGGACTGGTCGCCGGGCGCATAGACCAGGCTGAGCCGTTCGTCCGCCGGTGTGCGGGGATCAAGGACCGCTGCGGCGGCACTGACCGTCTGCGGCGTCGGCACAACGAACTTGCCGCTCTGATTCTTCAGCTCCACGGTTGCGAGGCCTGCCTTGCCGGCATCCGTTTTGAAACTGATGCCGACATAGCCGATCGAGTACGGCGTTTGAGCGATGGCTTTCACCATGCCGTCATTGCCGGCAGCGCTGACTTCGCCGGGCACAGCCGGCCAGTTGATCGCGGTGCCGTAGCCGATCGTGTCCTCCCACTGCTGGTTGGAGAAATCCAGGAATTGGGTGAAGACGAAGGTGTCGCCGGACGCATCATTGCGTCGCACCGGAACGATCTCGTGGTGCGGCAGCTTCGTGCCGGGATTCAGCGCGGCGATCGCGGCATCATCCCAGTAACGTATCTTCCCGGTATAGATACCGGCGAGGCCCGAACCATCCAGCCTGATTTCTGCCTCACCGAGGGCGGGGATATTGCAGTTCACCATCTGCGCAGAAATCGCCAGTGGGATACTTATTATTTTCCGATTCCGCCCGGCCTCCTCATCGGACATGTAGGCGTCGGACGTGCCGATCTGCACGGCACCTGTGATGGCTGACCGGATGCCCTGACCGGAGTTGGTCCCGGCGATATGGAGCTGTACATCGGGATACGCTGCGGCGTAGGCGGGAACCCATAGCTGGAACAGCGGATACAGCAGGGTAGATCCGGTTTCGGTCAGCACGGTTCCGGCCGCGGACGCCGGTATCACCGGCAATGACAGCAGCAATGCGGCGGTGACCGCGGTAAGGTGGCGGTTCATCGGCCAATCTCGTCCAGGTTGACGCCCGTTGTCTCGATCCTGAAGATCCAGGTCACGATGGCACCCAGGATCGATGTGACGACCAGGCCGTAGAGCAACGCCCGCGTGCCGATTTCGACCAGCAGGATGGGGAACAGGAAGGCGGTGGCGACCGCGCCGATCTTGGCGAAGGCGGCGGCGCACCCTGCCCCCATGCCGCGAACCGCGGTCGGAAAGACCTCCCCGGCGAGCAGATAGGTCTGCGCATTCGGCCCGATATTGGTCATGAAGTTGAACATCATGAAGCCGGCGAATATCAGGACGATCTTCATCGACCCGTCGAAGTCGATGGAAAACGAGGCCAGCAGCAGACCAAGCGCGCAACCGATGAAACCGCCGATCTGCAGTTTGATGCGGCCCAGCTTGTCGGCCAGCACAACGGCAAAGGCGATGCCGACAATCAGCAGGAAGGTGATCAACGCAGCGCCCTTGGCAGCCAGGATGCCGTCGGCGATCAGGTCACTGACGCTGCGGATATGATCCGATCCGCCGCCCAGGGCCGCGGCCAGGATGGTCGGGGTGAAGATGCCGATCCCGTAGGTGCCCAGGTCCTGGATGAACCAGGGGACCGAGGCAAAGATCGTGGCGC
The DNA here is from genome assembly GCA_965200665.1 of Rhodopila sp. Classification (GTDB taxonomy): domain Bacteria; phylum Pseudomonadota; class Alphaproteobacteria; order Acetobacterales; family Acetobacteraceae; genus Rhodopila. The sequence goes on from OZ241370.1 coordinate 1,452,385, forward strand.
GCAGGTTGCGGCTATCGAACAGGGCCCAGAACGATGGCTTGGCTTGCGTGTTGTCCACGGTGTGCCGTGTCAGGGCGATGTTGGTCGGGTATTGCGGTGTGCGGACCAGCAACTTGATGACCGCGTCCTCAGCCGCGTCGTGGCGCCCACGCGCGGACAACCAGTTCGGACTTTCGGTAATGAAGAAACGTCCAAGTGTAACCAGGATTGCCGGCAGCAGCGCGGTGGCGAACATCCAGCGCCATGCGCTGAGGTCGGGCACCAGGGTCAGGACGAGGCAACCCACACCGGTGCCGGCCAGTGCGCCCACCGCCTGGAAGGCGAAGGCACCAAGCACGAGCTTGCCGCGAGCAAGGCTGGGGATGCTCTCGGAGATGATCATGTGGGCGGTCGGGTAGTCGCAGCCAAGCGCCATGCCAAGGCCAAACAGGCAAATCGCGAGCGAGAGGAAATTCCCGCACACCAGCAGCAGGGCGAGAAAGGCGCAGAAGATGATCATTTCGGCGATGAACATGCGCTTGCGGCCGAAGTAGTCGGACAATCCGCCAAGTAGAACCGCGCCCACCAGGATGCCGGCGAGGCTGGCGGCACTGACAATGCCCTTCTCCGCCGCGCCGATATGGAATTCGCGCACGATCAGCGGCAGGGCAACGCCGGTCATGAAGACGACAAAGCCTTCAAAGAACTTGCCGGCCGCGGCCAGCGACCAGATGCGCCATTGCATCGCGGTCATCGGTGCCGATTTGAGGGTGGTGCCGTCGGACCAGACGGGACGTTCGTCGATATATTGCTGAACCGATTTTGGCTGGGTAGTGTCGGGCCGCGCAGCGTCCACTATTACGTTCATTTACCGTCCTTGCGCTGTGCGAGAGCACCGCAAAATCGCCATGTCTCACTCAAAATGCCATGCAGATCATGACGACACCAGTCTTAGACATATGACAATTCGACGGCATGTTCGTTGCTGGCAGGAAGTGGCCGGCGTTCAGCCGGTCCACCGCGTTTCCCCCCAGCGCGAAAACCAGCCCAAAAACCGTGCCGAAACTGGGAACCGGGACCCCCTCGACGTAGCGGTATGGCAGCGCCATCTTAATGGGCTAAGGAGCCCGTAATGTCGCAGACGCTTGCCTATCCGCCGCCGGTCCTGTTTACGCCGCAAAAGCAGGCGGCAAAGCCGATGACGCGGCGGCTGAAGGTCGTGTCCGAGTACGAGCCGGCGGGCGACCAGCCCACCGCGATCACCGAACTGGTCCGGGGGGTGTCCGCGGATGAGCGCGACCAGGTGCTGCTGGGGGTGACCGGATCGGGCAAGACCTTCACCATGGCGAAGATGATCGAAGCGGTGCAGAAGCCAACGCTGATCCTGGCGCCAAACAAGACCCTGGCGGCGCAGTTGTATGGGGAGATGAAAAGTTTCTTTCCAGACAATGCCGTGGAATATTTCGTCAGTTACTACGATTACTATCAACCTGAAGCCTATGTGCCTCGCACCGATACGTACATCGAAAAAGATTCGCAGATCAACGAACAGATCGACCGGATGCGCCATGCCGCCACCCAGTCCCTGCTGGAGCGGAACGATGTCGTGGTGGTGGCCTCGGTCTCGTGCATCTACGGTATCGGATCCGTCGAGAGCTACGCCCGAATGGTGGCGAAGCTGGAGGTCGGGGGAAAAATCGATCGCGATGTGCTGGCCAAGGCCCTGGTCGATCTGCAGTACCGGCGAAATGACACCGCGTTTCAGCGCGGGTCGTTCCGGCTGCGCGGTGAGATCGTCGATATCTTCCCCAGCCATTACGAGGATCGGGCCTGGCGCGTGACGCTGTTCGGCGATGATATCGAGGCCGTGCACGAATTCGACCCGCTGACCGGGGAGAAGACCGCCGACCTGAAGGAGATCACGGTCTACGCCAACAGCCACTATGTGACGCCGCGGCCGACGCTGACCCAGGCGATCCGTGACATCAAGGTGGAACTGAAGGAGCGGCTGGACGAGTTGCACGCCCAGGGCAAGCTGCTGGAGGCGCAGCGGCTGGAACAACGGACGACTTTCGATATCGAAATGATCGAGACGACCGGGTCGTGCAAATCGATCGAGAATTATTCAAGGTATCTGACAGGGCGGAAACCCGGTGAGCCGCCGCCGACATTGTTTGAATACTTGCCCGAGAACGCATTGCTGATCGTTGATGAAAGTCATGTCACCGTGCCGCAGATCGGCGGGATGTTCAAAGGCGACTTCAACCGCAAGACCGTCCTGTCGGAGTTTGGCTTCCGGCTGCCGTCATGCCGGGACAACCGGCCGCTGAAGTTCGAGGAATGGGAGCGCTTCCGGCCGCTTAGCGTGTTCGTATCAGCGACGCCGGGGCCGTGGGAAATGGAGCGGACGCAGGGTGTCTTCGCGGAGCAGGTGATCCGGCCGACCGGGCTGATCGATCCGGTGACGGAGATCCGGCCTGTGGAGCACCAGGTTGATGACCTGTTGCACGAATGCAAGGCGACGGCAGCCCGCGGCGGACGGGTGCTGGTGACGACGCTGACCAAGCGGATGGCGGAGGATCTGACCGACTACCTGACCGAACATGGGGTTAAGGTGCGGTATCTGCACTCCGACGTCGACACGCTGGAACGGATCGAGATTATTCGCGACCTCCGCCTCGGCGTGTTCGACGTGCTGATCGGGATCAACCTGCTGCGCGAAGGGCTGGATATTCCGGAATGCGCCCTGGTGGCGATCCTGGATGCGGACAAGGAAGGCTTTCTGCGCTCGCAGACCTCGCTGATCCAGACGATCGGGCGCGCGGCGCGGAACGTCGACGGCAAGGTCGTGCTATATGCCGACACGATGACAAGATCGCTGCGCGCCGCGATCGAGGAGACGGAGCGGCGGCGCAACAAGCAGCGGGCGTGGAACGAGGCAAACGGCATTACCCCGGTGTCGATCCGCCGGCAGATCGGCCAGGTGCTGGAGAGCGTGTTCGAGCAGGACTACGTCACGGTCGCCGCGGTCAAGGATGCGGGCACGACCGAGTTTGTCGGCAAGGATCTGAAGGCGGCGATTGCGGATCTTGAAAAGCGTATGCGGGGGGCAGCGTCGAACCTGGAATTTGAGCAGGCGGCTCGGTTCCGCGACGAAATCAAGCGCCTGGAAGCGATGGAACTGGGCCTGCCGCTGCCACCACAGGCCAGTGCGCTAATGCGGCCGAAGCGCGACAAAACGCCGGAGCCGTTGGGTCCGGGCGGCGGCGGCTATGATCCGTCGAAACGGCGGGGCGGGGCGCGGAAACGGCGCGGGCCATAGTCCGTCCAACCGCTGACGGCAAACCCCCGGCACGGGCCGGACAAACCAGGCAGCAGCCGATCGCTTGCAAAAGAAAGAACCACAATGAGGACCGTCGAGCAGGACCACGAGACGCTGACCGCCTTGAACCATCACTATGTCCGCTCGGTCGACGAGGCCGACACGGCGTGGTTCGAGGCCAATCTCGATGAGGATTTCCTCAACACCAACCCGGACGGCAGCCTGATCGGGCGGGCGGCTTTCATTGCGCAGATCGCGCGCGGGTCCACCGTGCGCAATCTCCATGAGCATGATGTCGTCATCCGGCTGTTCGGCGATTTCGCCATCGTCCATGCCCGCACCGCTTACCGCAAAGCGGACGGCTCCGCCGGTGGCGGCAGCTTCACCGATGACTGGCGGTTCCGGGATGGACGCTGGCGATGCATTTCAGCCCATGTAAGCCGCCTCTGACGCATCCATCCCGATGACGCCGACTGCCGGGGGTTAATAAACCGTTGATGTGCGTCAGACCGGGAATCGCTCCCGGTAGGCATGTGGCGGAACCGACAGCACCCGCAGAAAACTGCGGCGCATCGTATCCTCGGACCCGAAGCCGCAGTCGCGGGCGATACGCTTTAGCGGCAGGCTGGTCTCCCCCAGCGCCTGCCGCGCAGCCTCCACCCGCACCCGTTCCACCGCTCTGGCCGGGGTCAAGCCCACCACCTTGCGATAATGTCGCAGGAAACTACGCTCGCTCATGCCGGCCCGTTCGGCCAGGACGGGGACCGCCAGGTTGGCGCGCGGGTTCAGTTTCATCCACTCATGCAGCCGGTCGAACGAAGCATCCGAACCTGCCAGCGCCACGCCGGTGCTGAATTGCGCCTGTCCCCCGGGGCGCTTGGCAAACACCACAAGCTGGCGCGCCGCGGCGGTGGCCGTCGCCCGGCCCACATCCGCCTCGATCAGCGCCAGCGCCATGTCGATACCCGCAGTCACCCCGGCGGAAGTCCAGATCTTGCCGTCGTTGATATAGATCGGGTCCTGCTCCACCCGCACCGCGGGGTAATCGGCGGCAAGGCGGCCGCAGCATGACCAGTGGGTAGTGGCGCGCCGGCCGTCCAGCAGGCCGGACGCGGCAAGCAGGAACGCACCGGTGCAGACCGATGCCGCTCGTCTGGCGCGGTGCGCGCGCTGGCGGATCCAACCCACCAGTGCCGCATCCTGGCAGGCGGTGTGAACGCCCGGGCCGCCGGCGACGATCAACGTATCGAGCGGGTCGTCGATCGGCGGCAAGGCCTCCGCAAGAAAGGCCAGGCCACTGGACGATGCGATCAGCCCAGGCGCCGCCGAGACAACGCGCAACGCATAGGGCGGCGGCCGGCTGGCCTCCGTGGCGAGATTATTTGCCACGGCCAGAACCTGAAACGCGCCGGTGACGTCCAGCAGTTGGACATCGGGGAAGGCCAGGACTTCGACGCGGCGGGAAGCCGTTTGCGTCGTTGGCGGAAATTGCGGGTCATTTGGCATTTCCGCCAAACCTTGCCATGCGATGGTCAGGCTGTCCAGAAACGACGGAGAAACAGGATGACCCAGTACCGCATCGGCCTGCTGGCCTTTCCGGCGATGACGCAGCTCGACATGACCGGCCCGCTGCAGGTTTTTGCCAGTCTACCGGGGGCGGATGTCCGGGTGATCTGGAAGACGCTCGATCCGATCCAGACCCAGGGCGGGCTGCGGCTGTTGCCGGACACCACGCTGGATGATTGCCCGAAGCTTGATGTGATCTGCGTGCCGGGGGGCTACGGGGTCATCGAACTGATGGACGATCCCGTCGTGCTGTCGTTCCTGCGGGCCCGCGCGGAGGAGGCGACCTTCGTCGGGTCCATCTGCACCGGATCGCTGGTGCTGGGCGCGGCCGGCCTGCTGCGCGGACGCAAGGCAACCACACATTGGGCCTGGACGGATCTGCTGGTGCCTTTCGGCGCTGTGCCGACCAAGGGTCGGGTGGTTCGCGACGGAAAGTATTTTACTGGGGGTGGCGTAACGGCCGGGATCGACTTCGCGCTGACCATGGTGGCCGAGCTTGCCGGCCGCGAGGTCGCTGAATCGATCCAGTTGGGGATCGAGTACGCGCCCGCCCCCCCGTTCGACGCCGGCAGCCCGGACACCGCACGGCCTGAACTGGTTGCGGCGGTTCGCGCGCGCATGACGGCAACGCGGACAGAGCGGGAGGTTCGGGTGGCGCGAGCGGCCGGCAATGTTGCAATGGGCGCGTGATACCAACGCAACGTGTCGCCGAGTGGCGGTCAGGCGGCACGTGCCTGACCTTCGCCGTCAGGTCACCGCCGGGAGCAGGATCGTAATGCAGGTTCCTGCCCCCGGCGTGCTCCGCAGCGTTACATGGCCAGCCGACTGGCGCGCGAAGCCATACACCTGTGAAAGGCCGAGACCGCTGCCCTTGCCGGCTTCCTTGGTCGTAAAGAAAGGCTCAAAGACGCGAGCCTGAACCTCCACGACCATGCCGGTTCCGCTATCTTGCACCGACACGGCAACGAAACCGCCCGGGGTGGCATCCTTGTTGCCAAGAAGGTCGTCAGCATCGAGGCGTGTCTCTGCCGTGGTGATCGACAGCGTGCCGCCATTCGGCATGGCGTCGCGCGCGTTGATGACGATGTTGAGGATGGCGGACTGGAAGTGCGCCGGATCGGCCCGGCAATCGGGCAGATCCGGTGCCAGGGCAATTTCCAGGTTGACCCGGTGGTCGAGCGCGCGGACCAGGATCGGCTGGAATTTGCTGATCAGGTCGTTGATGTTGGTGCGCTCAACTCGCACGACCTCCTGACGGGCGAAGGCGAGCAGCGTGCCATTCAGGCGGGCGCCCTGAGCCACGGCCTGCTCTGCTTCGCGGACGTGATCGAGCACACGCGGATCGTCCCTGGTCAGACGCCCGATCAGATGCAGGGTTCCGGTCAGCACCTGCAGAAGATTGTTGAAGTCGTGCGCGACGCCGCCAGTCAGATGGCCGATCGCTTCCATCTTCTGCGCCTGGTGCAGCACGGCCTCGGTCTTAAGCCGCTCCGCCACCTCATCGCGTAATCGTTCGTTCGCCTCTCGCAATGCTGCACCCTGCCGGCCAAGCGTCAGTTGCAGACGGAACCGTTCGGCAAAATCACGATGGGCCCGCAGGCTGTTCAGCGTCAGGGCAGCCGCGAAGACGAGGATCATAAGACCTGAAACGACCAGCGGCGGGGCGCTCTCGACCAGGAACCGGGCGGCCAGGGGCAGGCAGGCCGGCAAGATGAAGGCCAGCACAGTAGGCGCGTGGGCGGAATTGACTGCGGAGGTGCCGGCACTCATGCCGCCGATGACAAAAGCGAAGAACAGCTGGTGGTTTTTGGCGTCGGGCGGCAGGAAGACCGCTCCGGCACCCCACAGCAAGCCGCTCAAGGCCGAACCCGTCACGCTGATCGTGGCCACTGCACGCACTGAGGAAGGAGGGATGGCGGGCATGATCGCGTCGCGTGCCAGCCCGAACATGCGGTGGTGGACGAAGATGCGTTGGCGAACGACCAGGCGCACGATGGAAACGATTACGATCAGGCTCACCCAAGCCGACAACATGGCGGAGCCGGCCACCGGGAGGAACACCGCCGCGGTCAGGACAGCATTGATGATGGACACCAAAAGCGTCAGGGGTGCCTGCTGCAAGACAGAACGCACCCGTTCGGCGTCGATCAGCAACTTATCCTGGTCGGGCAAGCTTCACTCCGAGAGCGGACACCGGTGGGCTGAGTACGGACATCGAACGGCATGGCCTGTGACGCCAGGAACGACAGCTACTTCCAATCCATCCAGCGCCACTCTTGATGGATTTGATAATCCTCAACTCGGCGAAAGTGTAAAGTACTCTTGCAATATTCGCGATATAATAAAGCGGTTCTACGATGCTTCCCGCGCAAGTCTTCCCGCTTGATGCGCCACGGCGCCGATCCCCAGTGCCCGGAAGGGTTTGCGGCGCTGAAATGATACCGACAGCGCCCGGGAATTACCCCGAACGGCGCGTGCGCAGGGCGGCTGCCAAGGTGCCGTCGTCCAAGACATCCAGCGCGCCGCCCATTGGAACGCCCTGGCCGACCCGCGTGACATTCACCCCCGTCGGGCGAAGCTGGTCAGTGAGCCAGTGTGCCGTGGCGGCGCCGTCGACAGTGGCACCGAGCGCAAGAATCACTTCCACGACCTTGCCTTCGGCAATGCGGCTGAGCAGTCCCGGCAGCGCGAGGTCTTCGGGTCCGATCCCGGACATCGCCGACAGGGTGCCACCCAGCACATGGTACAAGCCATGGAACACCCGCGCGCGTTCCAGCGCCCACAGGTCGCCGACCCCCTCCACCACACAAATGATCGACCGGTCCCGCTGTGCGTCGGCACAAACGGCGCAAGGGTCCTGGCTGTCGAGGTTGCCGCAATCGGCACAGGGGCGAACGGCGCGCGCGGCCTGCGCCAGCGCAGCGGCCAGCGGCAGCATGCGGGCTTCAGGCTGCTGAAGCATCTTGAGCGCGGCACGGCGGGCGCTGCGCGGGCCGAAGCCCGGCAGCTTGGATAACAGACTGATCAGGTGGTCTACCTCAGGGCCGCCCATCTGGCTTGCTGCGTCGGACCGTTATGCGTCGGCCGAACCAAACCACATATTACAGTACGTACTGTAATAGATGCCGTCCCCGGAATCGTTTCCGCTCGGGACTGACGAGTCCGGAACCAAGGCAGCTGGGGCCAAGGCTGCTGGGGCCAAGGCTGAGGCAATATCAAAGGATGGCTTCAAAACGGCAACTTCATTCCCGGAGGAAGCTGCAATCCGCCGGTGATCTTCTGCATCTCATCGGCCGCCGCAGCCTCGACCTTGGCCTTGGCATCGCGGCTTGCCGCCATGATCAAGTCTTCCAGCATCTCGGTGTCCGCGGGATCGACGATCTTCGCGTCGATTTTGATTTTCCGCATGTCGCCCTTGCCGTTCATGGTCACCTGAACAAGGCCGGCACCGGCCTCACCTGTCAGTTCCAGCGTCTCCAGCTTGGCCTGCATGTCCTGCATCTTGGACTGCATCTGCTGCGCCTGCTTCATCATGCCGGCCAGGTTCTTCATAGATCGATCTCCATCGGGTCCTCGTCGAAATAGTCCGCGTCGGGGGGTGCGAAGTCCGGCATATCTGGGGGCGCCGCTGCCGATTCGGAAGCCGGCAATCCATAAGCGTCCACCGTCTTATCATGCACCGTGTCGATCCGCGCGCCCGGAAACGCCGCCAGGATCGCACGGACCAGCGGGTGATCCGCGGCCGCCGTCTTGCGCGCGGTATCGGCTGCATTCCCCTGCTCGGCAATCGTCGGCTCGCCGACCTCGCGCGACACGGCAATGGTCCAGCGATTGCCGGTGATCTCGGTCAGTAGCGCGCCCAGTTGGGAAGACAGGTTCTTCGGCGCCTCCGGCTGCGGGCGCAGCTCGATCACCGGCGGGGCAAACCGCACGAGGTGAACGGAATGCAGCATATGGGCGTGCAGCATCGCCTGCTTCTGTTCGCCGACCAGGGCGACGACATCGCGAAATGTATTGAGGCGCAGCCCAGGCGCCGCGGCGGGTTCGGCCGAAATCATCGCCGCACCGTTCGCCACCGCCCGCACACCGCCACCGCCGCCTGGCGTTGCCGGTGGCGCTACCGGTGGCGTTGGTGACGGCGCCGAGTTCAGCCGGCGAACCAGATCGCCGGGGGTGGGCATGTCGGCGACGTGGCACAGGCGGATCAGCACCATCTCGGCCGCGGCGCGGCGGTCGGGGGCAATCTCGACCTCGCCGACACCCTTCAGCAGCATCTGCCAGGCGCGGGACAGGACCGGTACGGTAAGTCGCTCGGCCAGTTCAGCGCCCCGGGTGCGTTCGGCTTCCGGCAGCTCATGGCTGTCGCGCAAGGCAGGGATGGACTTCAGGCGGGTCACGGTGTGCAGCAGGTCCAGCAAATCCTGCAGCAGGGTGCCCAGATCGGCGCCGCGCTCGTAGGCTTTGTCGGTGATGGCCAGGGCGGCGGCGGGTTTGCCTGCCATCACCGCATCCATCAGTTCAAACACCGCCTCACGATCGGCAAGCCCCAGCATGTCGATGACCTGGGCGGCGGAAATCGCGTTGTCATCGGCCTGGGCAATCGCCTGGTCCAGCATCGAAAGCCCGTCACGAACCGAACCATCGGCGGACCGGGCAATCTGCTCCAGGGCGGCCGGGTCGATGGTGATGTTTTCCTTGCCCGCGATGCGGGCAAACAGCCCGCTGAGTTCAGCGACCCGAACACGGCGCAGGTCGAAACGCTGGCAGCGCGACAGGACGGTGATCGGAACCTTGCGGATTTCCGTGGTGGCGAACACGAACTTGACGTGCGGCGGCGGTTCCTCAAGCGTCTTCAACAGGGCGTTGAAGGCGTTGCGGCTCAGCATATGCACCTCGTCGATGACGAAGACCTTGGTGCGCGACTGCATGGGCCGGAAGCGGGTGGCCTCGATCACCTCCCGCATGTCGTCGACGCCGGTGCGGCTGGCGGCATCCATTTCGATCACGTCAGGGTGGCGATCGGCCAGGATGCCGATGCAATTGGCGCAGACGCCACACGGATCGGCGGTGGGGCCGCCGGTGCCATCCGCGCCGACGCAATTCAAGGCGCGCGCAATGATGCGGGCGGTGGTGGTCTTCCCGACCCCGCGAACCCCGGTCAGCATGAACGCGTGGGCGACCCGGCCGGCGGCGAAGGCATTGCGCAGGGTGCGGACCATCGCCTCCTGCCCGATCAGGTCGTCGAAAATGATCGGGCGGTACTTGCGCGCGAGCACCCGGTAGGGCGTGGCATGAACCGGTTCGGGCAGGGCGACCGGCAGCGCGTCACCGAACAGGCCGGGGCCTTCTGGGACAGGAGGTGCGTCTTGGTCTACGGGATCGTCCTGGAACAGGCCGGACATGCGGGGCGGTTCACCTGATTGCCGGCGGGGGTGAAGGTATAGTGGGAGACCGACAAACGACCCGAGCGGTGACCCGTTGCGGCTGCTTCCTTCCGGACCTGACCGGGTTGGCGAGGCGCCCGTCCACCGCCGATCTCCCGCGCTGTGCTTAGCCGGTTCGGGGGGGGCGGGGCAAGGGTGGGATCGGATGCGGCCACAAGGCGCCATCCACCCTATTGCCAAAGCGCCAACCCATGGCTGGCATGCCAGAGCCTCAACCAGCTGTCGCCGGCATGAAGCGCAAGCCGCCATATTCCCACAACCGGCGAAGCCAAGAACCCTTGGCAGCATCCCTGTCGCCGGGTTTTCCACTCTGCCTGCTCTACAGGATTGCTTTCGCCGGACAGGCAGGCAAGGCTCGCTCAACAACCAAGGGGAACGACCATGGCGCGACTCCCGCTGATCACCAGCAAGGACCAGCTTGCACCGCAACATCATCCCATCGCCGATGCCATCGTCAACAGCCGGGGATCCCTGCAAGGGCCGTTCTCCGTCTTCCTGCACAGCCCCGAACTGGCGGGACGGATGGCGCATCTGGGCGCCTATGTGCGGTTCGAGGGGTCGTTGGACATGCGCGTGCGTGTCCTGGCCGCGATGACGGTCGCTCGGGAGTTCGACGCCGCCTATGTCTGGGGCGCACAGACCGGCGCCGCTCGGCAGCGCAACGTTGCCGAAACCACGATCGCTGCAATCCGGGAGCACCGGTCGGACGGCGTGCCACCGATGGATCTGGCGGTGATTGAATTCACCCGCACGCTGCTGCGCCAGCACCGGGTCGGCGACGACATGGCAGCAGCGATGCGCGACAGGCTCGGCGACGACGAATTCATCCAGCTCACCGGCGCGATCGGTTACTACAGCATGCTGGCGATGACGGTGAATGCCGCCGAGATGGCCCCTGCCCCGGGCGCCGACGTGCTCTGAAGACGTCGCCGGCCCCGGAGGCCGACACGCCGCCTTACCGCCGGAGCAATCGCTCCAGGATCCGGCCTTCGATCGCCGCGGCTTCCGGATCGCCGCGGCGGCGCGGTCGCGGCAAATCGACCGCCACATCCATGTCCACGCGGCCGTGATCCAGCAGCAGGATGCGGTCGGCCAATGCCACCGCTTCCGAAACATCATGGGTTACGACGATCGCGGTGAACCCTTTGTCCTGCCAGACCTGCTCGATCAGCGCCTGCATTTCGATCCGGGTCAGCGCGTCCAGCGCACCCAGCGGCTCGTCGAAGGCAAGGATGCGGGGGTGGCTGACCAGCGCGCGGGCCAACGCGACCCGTTGCTTCTGACCGCCTGACAGCACCGCGGGCCACGCGGTTTCACGACCGCCAAGGCCGACCTGAGCAAGGGCATCCATGGCCAGTCGGCGGCGGTCCGAACCGGTGGACGTGGCGGACAGGCCAACCTCGACATTGGCGACCAGGCGTTGCCACGGCAGCAGCCGTGGCTCCTGGAACATCAGGCGGACGCGGTCTCGCCAATGCCGCCCCTCGTCGCCGATCTCAATACTTCCATCGGTCGGCTGATCAAGTCCGGCCAGAAGACGCAGCAGGGTGCTCTTGCCGCAGCCGCTGCGACCGACAATGGCGACAAACTGGCCGGGGCGGATGTCGAGATCGATGCCATGCAGCACCCGGTGGTCGGCAAACGCCTTGGTCACGCCGCGCAGCCGAACCGGCGCACCCGTGGTGCTGGCGTGAAGATCGGGATCGGGTGCGTGGTCCCGGACGGCGATGTTCATGGCTCAGGCCTCCGCATAGACGGGGTTCCAGGACAGGCAGCGGCGCTCCAGCATGCGGGCGACGCTGTCGGCGAACTTGCCCAGGGCGGCATAGATCAGGATGGACACGACAACGACGTCGACCATCATGAACTCGCGGGCGTTCATCGCCATGAAGCCGATGCCGGAGGAGGCGGAAATCGTCTCCGCCACGATCAGGGTCAGCCACATGATGCCCAGGCCGTACCGCAGTCCGACGAAGATCGAAGACAATGCGCCGGGAAACACCACGCGCCAGAAGATCGCGCGGTTCGACATGCCGTAGGCACGCGCCATCTCCAGCAAATGCGGATCGACCGAACGGACACCGTGCAGGGTGTTGACGTAGATCGGAAAGAATACGCCAAGGGCGACCAGGAACAACTTGGCCTCCTCACCGATGCCGAACCACAGGATGACCAGCGGAATCAGCGCGAGGTGAGGGATGTTGCGCACCATCTGCAGCGTGCTGTCGGTCAATTTCTCCGACAGGCCGGACAAGCCGTTCAGCATGCCCAGGGCGAAGCCGATGCCGCCGCCAATGGCGAATCCGGTGAAGGCGCGCCAGGTGCTGACCCCAATGTCGCGGAGCAATTCACCGCTGCTTGTGACCCGCCAGAAGGCCTGCGCGACCGCGGTAGGGGCCGGCATGACCTGATTGGCAAGCAGGCCGGCCTGCGATGTGACTTGCCATAGCAGAAGGATCGCCACCGGGACGATCCAGGGCAATGTGCGTTTCATCGAAGAACATCCTTGATCCAGACGTCAGAGGCCGGCGGCCAGGCGGTCGCCGCGAGCAGCCGGATGATCCAGGCGGTCATTCCGCGGCAATCCGGCCGGGGGCGGGGCGGAAGTCGCGGCCCGGCTCAAAAGCCCGGCGGCCGATGCCGAGGACCGGGAACAGCAGTTCGGCCACCCGATACGCTTCCTCCAGATGCGGATAGCCGGAGGCGATGATCGTCTGCACGCCGAGCGCCTGGTATTCGCGCAGACGGGCGGCAACGGTGTCAGGACTGCCAACCAGCGCGGTGCCGACGCCGTGCCGCACCAGCCCAACGCCGGCCCACAGATTTGGACTGATCTCCAGCTTGTCTTTGCTGCCACCGTGCAGGTCCAGTTGGCGAAGCTGACCGACCGAATCGGTGTCGGCGCGCATCCGTTGCTGGGCACCTGCGATCGTTTCGTCCGACAGATGGCTGATCAGCCGGTTGGCGGCATCCCAGGCCTCATCGTCGGTCTCGCGGACGATCAGATGAACCCGCATCCCATAGGCCAGACTGCGCCCGCGGGCGGCGGCTCTGGCCCGGACGGTTTCCAGTTTCTGCTTCACCAGGGCGGGGGGTTCGGCCCAGGTCAGGTAGGTGTCGACATGGTCGGCGGCGACCTCGATCCCGGCTGGGGAGGACCCGCCGAACCACAGCGGCGGATAGGGTTTCTGCAGGCTGTCGAAGAAACCGAGTTGCCCGTTGCGGGCGGTCAGGTGTCGACCGGTGAAATCGGCCTGCCCGTCGGTCAGCAGGTTGCGCCAGATGTGCAGGAATTCGTCGGTCTGGGCGTAGCGTTCGTCATGGTCCAGAAACAGGCCGTCCCCGGCAAGTTCCTTCGGCTGGCCGCCGGTGACGATATTCAACAGCAGGCGGCCGTTGCTGATACGGTCCAGTGCGGCCGATTGGCGCGCGGCAAGCCCCGGCGTCAGGAAACCGGGTCGCAATGCGAGCAGGAATTTCAGCCGTTCGGTCTGGGGGGCGAGCGCCGCACCCACCATCCAGCCGTCCAGGCAGTTGGTGCCGGTGGGCAGCAGGACACCGCCGAAGCCCAGTCGGTCAGCAGCCTGGGCGATGTCGCGGAGGTAGCCTATGTCGGCCGGACGATGGCCTTTTTCGGTGCCGAGGTAGGAGCCGTCACCGCTGGTCGGCAGGAACCAGAACAGGTCAAGAGGTTGCTTGGTCACGTGCAAATTCCTTCAGACGCCAGCGCGCCAGACGATGTCGGATACCTTGATGTCAGCCGGAATCAGGCCCTGGGCGCGAAACCGGTCGGCGACCTTCTGCTGGCTGCGGGTCAGCTCGTCATTCATCGGCAACACCTGGAACGCGTCGGAAGCCAGCGCTCTGGACCAAACATTACGCTGGATGCCGGTCGGGCCCGCGAGTAAGGCTGCAACATCCTCCTGGTGGCCGCGGGCTTTCTCGGCAGTGGCGGCAAACACATCAACCACGGTGCGCGCCAGCGCCGGGTTGGCCCGCACGAACGCACCACTCCCCAGAATATAGCCGTACTGGTCGCCGATCTCCTTGGCGGTGGTCAGCGTACGCACGCCGGGCCGGGTGACGAACAGCGACGTGTAGGGTTCCCAGATGCTCCAGGCATCGATCGCGCCACGCTCGAACGCGGCGCCGGCATCGGCCGGGCCCAGGTAGATTGGTTCGATCTGGTCATAGCGAAGGCCCGCTTTCTCCAGGACCATCAGGGTGAAATTATGCGCTGAGGAGCCTCGGCCGAACGCCAGCTTCCTGCCCTTCAGGTCGCTCAGGGTCTGGATCTTGGACCCTGCCGGCAGCAGGATCGACTGCGGCGCACCCTGGTTGGCCGCGAGGTACAGCAGGTCGCCATGGGCCGCCTGGGCAAACACCGGCGGTGTATCACCGACTGCGCCGACATCGATGCTGCCGACGCGCATCGCCTCCAGCAGCGGCGGACCGAACTGAAATTCGATCCAGTCCACGTTGATCCCCTTGGGGTTGAGCTGGGTTTCAAGGTCCTTGTTGGCTTTGGCAGCCATCAGCACGGGCTCGCCTTTCTGGAAGCCGACGCGGACGGTTTTCGCCGTGGCGGCACGGGCGATCGCTGGCATGGCCAGGGCCGCGGCCAGAACTTGGCGTCTGTTGAATTGCATTCGGATACTCCTTGCTTACCAGTCGGCGTCGAGGCCCAGCAGACCGAGGACCCGGCGGCGCAAATCCGCCAGCCGGGGATCGCCGCGATGGCGCGGGAACGGGAGATCGACCGGAATGTCGGCTTTGATCGTGGCCGGGCGATCACTGAGCACGATCACCCGGTTTGACATGAACAGCGCTTCCTCGACGTCGTGGGTTACCAGCAACGCGGTGACGCCTGTGCGCTGCCACAACGAGACCAGTTCCTGCTGCATGGTGAGGCGCGTCATCGAGTCGAGCTTGCCCAACGGCTCGTCCAGCAACAGCAGTGCCGGGTCGTTCACCAGGGCGCGGGCCAGTGACACGCGCTGCGCCATGCCGCCGGACAACTGATGCGGATAGGCGGTGGCGAACTGGGTCAGCCCGACCAGGCGGAGAGCCTCGTCGACGCGGTGGCCCTGCCGGCGGAGCAGACCGCGCGCCTCCAGCCCCAGTGACACGTTGGCCCTGACCGTGCGCCAGGGATACAGCGTCGGATCCTGAAACATCACCACCCGGGACGGATCGGGCCGGGTGACTTCCGCGCCGTCGGCGTGGATGGTGCCGATCGTGGGCGTCTCCAGGCCCGCAACCAAGCGCAGCAGCGTGGACTTCCCACAGCCCGAGGGGCCCAGCAGGGAGACGAACGCGCCAGGATCGATGCTCAGGGAGACCTGATTGAGCACAGGCAGCGTCTTGCCATCAAGGTCGAAGCGATGGCTGACGTCATGAACCTCGACCCCCGCCCCGACCGGAGCGGGCTTTTCAGCAGTACGGACTACCATTGCACCAACCCCTTCTGCCAGGCGAGCAAACGGTCGCGCAGACGGAACAGCAGGGTGATCAGCCCGGTGCACATCAGCGCCATCACCAGCAAGGCGGCATACATGTTGCCGTAGGCGGCCCAGCCCTGCGCCCATTGCAGATACCAGCCGAGGCCGGACTTCACCCCCATCATCTCGGCCACGACCAGCACGGAGAACGATGCGCCAAGGCCCATGAACAGGCCGACGAAGACCGATGGCATGGCGGCGGGGATGGCGACTTTCAGCACCAGGAAGCGCTGGCTGGCGCCCATCGTGCGGGCCACGTCATAAAACGCCTTGTTGACGCCGGCGACGCCCGACCAGGTCAGCACCGTTACCGGGAAGCCGGTCGCCAGCGCGATCAGGAACGTGCTGGCGCTGTGGCTGGAGGGAAAGGCGAAGAAGGCGATCGGTAGCCAGGCCGTTGCCGGCAATGGACCGATCAGCCGCAGCACCGGATGCGCCCAATAGCCGACCGCTCGCGACCAACCGATCAGAACGCCAAGGGTGAAACCAACAGCGGCACCGATGACATACCCACCGGCTAGCAGGCGGACACTGTTCCAGACGCTATCGCCCAAACGCGCGTAGTCATCGGTGAACACTTCCAGCAAGGCTTGCGGGGAAGCGAAAAACGGGCGCGGCAAAATTACGAATTTCGCCGTCACCAGTTCCCAGACGGTCAAGGCCACCGCCAGCAGCACCAGCCAGGGCCCGGTCTCGCGCAGCTTGTCCGGCACCGCCAGTCGAAACACGCCGCCGCCGGCCGCGACCAGAAAGAGCAAGCCTGCCAGGCCGCCGGCGAGGCGCGCCAGCAGGTCAGTTCGTTCGAAATCATCGATGTCCGGCAGGCCGCCGATCACCATGGCGGCCGCAAACCAGGCGACGGCGGCAACAAGTCCCACCAGCCAGAAGCCGGACCGGCTTTCCGCCACCGGTGGAAAGTCAACGAGGTTCGCCTCGCGCGACGAAAGACTAGCTGAGGACATCGGCGTACACCTTGGCGGAGAAGCGGTCTGTGTTGGTGCCGGGCCGGATGACGGAGATCGCCTTCAGTTCCTCGGTGTAGAGCGCGATTTCCTGGCGCAGGTCGGCACCGCTGGGGTGGTGGCCGTGGGTATGGCTGCGCAGCATGGCGGTGAGTTGCTCCGGCTTTGCGGAGGGCGCGTAGGGAGCGAAGATCGCGGCGGATTCTTCGGGGTTGGCGAAGACGAATTCCTGCGCCTCCAGGATTGCCTCGGTGACCGCAGCCGCGGTCGGCTTGTCGTCGCGGATCAGGCTGCCCCGGATCCCCAGCACACAGCAGGATCGGTGGGCGTATTCGGCGTCCAGATTGGTTGCGACTTCCCTCAGCCCGTCGCGCTCCCGAATCACCCAGCCCAACGGATCGCCCAAAGTGAAGGCCTGGATTTCGCCCTTTTGGAGTGCAATCGGCAGCAAATCGGGTGGAAATACTTTCCACGTCACGTCGGTCAATGGGTCCAAACCAAGTTTCGCGAGGCGAATCGAGAAGAAATTCTTGTCGGGCGCGCCCAGATCCGCGGTGCCGACGGCCTTGCCCTTCAGGTCTTCCAACGAAGCAATGCCGCTGGATTTGGCAGCCAGCAGGCGCATGCAACCGCCATGAGTGGCGGTGGTGATGCGGACGTCGAAGCCCTGCTCCAGCGGCTTCAGCCAACGCAGCGCCATGCCAATACCGGCATCGGCCTTCCCGGTGGCGATCGCCTCCAGCAACTGATCCGTCGAACCGCCGAAGTTGATCAGCTCTACATCGAGATTGCGCTTCTCAAAAAAGCCTTTCTTCACTGCGACCGGAACGTCGACGACGCAGATCGCATTGGCGTTCCAGGTGAGTTTCAAAGACCGCCTGGTGGGCGCCACCGTTACCGGAACGGATGCGGCGGCACGGCAGATCGGCAATGGGGCGGAGCCGCCCGCGATGGCGATGCGGTTGCTGGCGAAAACCCGGGGTCCGATCAAGCCCAGGGGCGCGGCTGCACTGGCGGCCCTGAGCAGCCCGCGACGCGATAAAAAGGTCATGGGATCAGCCTTTCAGTGCGCCTGGACCGGCGCAGCGATCCGGTTGCCGAGGTAAAGCCGGCGGGCGAGGCGCTGGACGTCGGCCAGGGTTGGCCAGATCGATCCGTCCAGATCATCCAGCTTCATGTCGGTGGCGATGAAGCGATAGCCGCGATCAAGGCGAACCGCGGCGCCGACAAACGCGCCGTCGACGTCAATGACGTGGGACTGCAACATGAAAAAGGTCCTTCAGAACACGAAATTGGGGGAACGAGGCTGTGCGGCTTGCGGAAATGACGCGCCTGCACATCGCATCGACCGTTCGCCCGGACACCCTGCCGGCGCATTCCGGCGGATTGGGGACGGGTTCAGTGCGGTGTTCCTCATCTGGCATTCTCCTGTGGGGTCCGGCCTCCAGCCGGGCACCAACAAGATAAGAGTATATATTTCTATCTGAGCGCAATATCGAACATATAAAAAGATTATCTTTCTCCCACATCCGCGGATCGACGAGATAAGCTGTTCCTATCCGCGGTGCAGCAGACAGCAAAATATCCCCGGCTTGCCGAACCAGCCGGTCGCTGCTCCTATCCCGCTACGAACCACGGGAGCGAACGGGTGACAGACGACAGCCGCCACATCGTAATCGCCGGCGCCGGCCATGCCGGGGGATCGGCCGCGGCCATGCTGCGCCAGCTGGGTTGGACAGGGGCGATCACTCTGGTCGGCGAGGAGCCATTGCCGCCGTATCAGCGCCCACCGCTGTCAAAGGCTTGGCTGAAGGATGAGGCTACGGCCGAGAGCCTGGCGCTCCGCCCGCCGAAATTCTACGCCGACGCCAAAATCGATCTGCGCCTGGGAACCCGCGTTACCGGCGTGGATCGGGCGGCCAAGACCGTCTCGCTGTCCGACGGCGAAACGCTCAGCTACGAGTTCCTGATCCTCGCGCTCGGTGCGCGGGCGCGGCGGTTGCCCCTGCCCGGCGTCGAACTCGACGGCGTGCTCGAACTCCGCTCGGCCGCCGACGCCGATCGCCTGAAGGCGGCGCTGCAGCCCGGCGCCAGGCTCGCGGTGATCGGCGGCGGCTATATCGGGCTTGAGGCCGCCGCGTCAGCCCGGGGGCTGGGCGCCGAAGTGATCATCATCGAGCGTGAAAGCCGGGTCCTGGCGCGGGTCGCCTGCGCGACCCTGTCCGGGTTCTTCCAGGATTTCCATCGCGCCCAAGGCGTTGAGATCGAAGTTGATGCCCAGGTCGCGGCACTGCAAGGCGCCGCCGGCCGGATCACCGGCGTGCAGCTCGGTGACGGGCGGGTCATCCCATGCGATGCAGCATTGATCGGCGTCGGCGCGGTCGCCAATGATGACCTGGCGCGAGACGCCGGCCTGACCTGCCAGAACGGCATCGTCGTGGACCTTGCCGCCCGTACCGATGATTCGTCGATTTTTGCCATCGGTGACTGCACCAGCCGGCCACTGCCGCTGTATGCACGGGTCGGGCGGCTGGAAAGCGTGCCCAATGCGCTCGAACAAGCCAAGCAGGCCGCCGCGATGATTTGCGGCAAGCCGGCCCCTGCGCCGGAGGTGCCGTGGTTCTGGTCCGATCAGTACGACCTGCGGCTGCAGATTGCCGGCATGCCGTTCGACACATCGGAAATCGTGATCCGAGGCGATTTGGCCGCAGGCAAGTTCGCCCTGTTTCATCTGCAACCCGATGGCACGGTCCAGGCTGTTGAAGCGGTGAACGCGGCACCCGAATTCATGGGCGGGCGGCGTATCATCGCTAAGCGGAAACGTCTCACTCGCGCGCGTATTCAGGATATGTCAATATCGATGCAAGAACTCGCGGCTTAACAAGGAAACGCTTTCAATGCCCACGATAACCTATATCGAGCACAACGGCACCCAGCATCCAGTCGACGTTCCAGTGGGAAAATCAGTGATGCAGGGCGCGATCGAGAACAACGTGCCTGGCATCGATGCCGACTGCGGCGGCGAGTGCGCCTGTGCAACATGCCACGTCTACATCGACGCAGCCTGGCTCGATCGGGTCGGACTTCCCGAACCAGGCTCGCAGGAAGCCAGCATGCTCAGCTTCGCCGCCGTCACCCAGCCCGATTCCCGGCTGTCCTGCCAGATCCCGGTAACCGCGGCGCTGGACGGCCTGATCCTTCGGATGCCAGAAGGCCAACACTAAAAAGAACAGGAGGGCTTCATTATGAACGCGCCGGTGCATTTCGATCCGTCTTCGGACGCCCATGCAATTCCACTCGGTCAGATTGACGTCAGCGATCCTCGACTATACCAGGAAGACGTTTACTACCCGTATTTCGAGCGCTTGCGGCGCGAAGACCCGGTACACTATCGCAAAGACGGCATGTACGGGTCCTTCTGGTCAGTGACCAAGTTCAAGGACATCATGACAGTAGAAACTCACCCCGAGATCTACTCGTCAGAGGCGAAGCTGGGCGGCATCTCCATTACCGATCGGCCCGTCGAATTTCGCCGGTCCAGCTTCATCTCCATGGATCCGCCGCGCCACGACGACCAGCGCAGGGTGGTCAGCCCAATCGTCGCCCCCGCCAACCTCAATAACATGTCGGCCATTATTCGCCAGCGTGTATGCAAAGTGCTGGACGACCTGCCGCGCGGTGAGACATTCGACTGGGTCCAGCGCGTGTCGATCGAGCTCACGACGCTGATGCTGACGACATTGTTCGATTTTCCGGAAGCCGAACGCAGCAAGCTGACCTTCTGGTCGGATTGCGCAACCCAGGACGTGCGGGCCGGCGGCATTGTCGACTCGGAGGAAAAGCGGCTGGAAATACTCGGGGACGCACTGCGCACCTTCACCGCCATGTGGCATGACCGCGCTGCCCGGCCACCGGGCTTCGACCTGATCTCGATGCTGGCCCACGGCGAGGCGACCAGGAACCTGGTCAACGACCCGGCCGAGTTCCTGGGCAACCTGACGCTGCTGATTGTCGGCGGCAATGACACCACCCGCAATTCCATGAGCGGCGGGCTGTGGGCGCTCTGCAAGCATCCTGCCGAGTACCAGAAACTGCGGGACAACCCGGCGCTGATCACCAGCATGGTCCCGGAGATCATTCGCTGGCAGTCGCCGATCGTCCATATGCGGCGCACCGCGGTCGCCGATACCGAACTCGCCGGCAAGCAGATCAAGGCCGGCGACAAGGTCTGCATGTGGTATATCTCAGGCAACCGCGACGAGGATTCGATCGACAATCCTAACCAGTTCATCATCGACAGGGCCCGGCCACGACATCATCTGTCGTTCGGGTTCGGCGTACATCGTTGCGTCGGAAATCGATTGGCCGAGATGCAGTTGATCATCCTGTGGGAGGAGATCATGAAGCGCTTCCCGGTGATTGAGCTCGTGGAGGAACCAAAGCGGATCTACTCCAACTTCATCCACGGGATCACCGAAATGAAGGTGCGGATTCCCGCATGATCGCACCTCTGGAGCAGGCGGTCCTGCCAACGGGTGTCCGGTCACGCTTCGTCGACGGCGTGAACGGACTGCGCATGCACATGCTGGAGGCGGGCAACCCCGCTCAGCCGGCCGTACTTCTGCTGCATGGCTTCCCGGAACTCGCCTACTCCTGGCGGAAGGTGATGCCGGCGCTGGCCGATGCCGGCTATCACGTCATTGCCCCCGATCTTCGCGGCTACGGACGCACATCCGGAACCGAGGTGACGTTCGACGATGACCTCACCCCCTACCGCATGCTGACCCTCGTGCGGGACATGCTGGGGCTCCTGGCGGCGCTGGATCGCCGCTCGGTGGTCGGCGTCGTCGGACATGATTTCGGCTCCTCGGTCGCCGCCTGGTGCGCCCTGGTGCGGCCGGATGTCTTCCGCTCCGTCACCATGATGAGCGCGCCGTTCGCCGGCGCACCCGGACTGGAAGCGAGGGAAAATCGCGACATACATCGCGCGCTAGCTGCATTGGATCGCCCACGTAAGCACTACCAGTGGTATTACTCAACCCGGGAAGCAAATGCTGACATGACAGGTTGCTCGCAGGGTGTGCACGCCTTCCTGCGCGGCTACTACCATCACAAGAGTGCTGACTGGGCAAGCAATCGGCCGTTCCCGCTGACGGGATGGACGGCGGAGCAACTGGCTCAGATGCCCACGTACTACATCATGGATCTGGATCAGACGATGGCGCAGACCGTCGCCCGGGAAATGCCATCACCAACTGCAATCGCAGGTTGCTCTTGGTTACCGGACGATGAATTGTGTGTCTACAGTGGTGAATACGCTCGGACCGGATTTCAAGGCGGGTTACAGTGGTACCGCAGCCGCACGCAGGCAATCGGACATACCGAACTACAAGTGTTCTCTGGACGTACGTTGGATGTTCCATCCCTGTTCATCGCCGGCGCCCAGGACTGGGGCATTTATCAGACACCGGGTGCCATCGAACGAATGCAGCGGGACGTCTGCACGGCCATGCGCGGCTGCCACTTGCTGGACGGGGCCGGCCATTGGGTTCAACAGGAAAAACCATCCGGCGTGCTGTCCTTATTATTGCCGTTTTTGCGCGATTAATTGAAACCTTCGCACAAACACATGACTAAATGGACATATTCATGAGGATGACCGCACGGATGACGCATTAACTGCGGCCGGGACGGCAATGTTCTACTTTCATAATGCATTCCACGTTCGGATTGAATAGCGCCGCTCGCCTTCCGGCATCAACGGCTCTCGGGCCGTTGATTGACCCAGCAATATGATAAACGTCGCGATCACACCGGTAGCCCATCAAATCTGCACCCTTCTGCCCGCCGCCGATGCCTCACACATTGTGGTCGGGCGGCTCTCGAAACGTTTCATGTGATCGTGGTACACGCAGAGTTTGGTTTCGAAGTGCGTTCGCTGCGCGTTAGCGTCAGCTATGTCCGGACGGCTTGTTATTAGGCGACCGGATCCTGAAGTGCGTTGATAGACGAAGGTCAGGCGAACCTATTGCGTGACAGGTCATTGGCAACCGGTATCCCGTCACCCCCACGGGCTGGTTTCCTATGAGCATGCCCGTACGGAATGCCCGCCCCCAGACAAGACAGGGACACACTGATGCCAGCTATGGCTGAACCAGATATAGCCATCGACATCGTTACCGCCACAGCCGGCCATCCAGAGGTGCAGGACAACCAGCCCCCCCTGTTCGCACCGCGGGCTCGCCTGGCTGGGCGCACCGCGCGGTTGATCGGATTGGATGCGGCGGTAACGGCGGGCAGCGCAATGCTGTGCTTCGTCGCGTTCAACTCGGTCCATGAGGTTACGTCGTCCCACGTCGTGCTGCCAATGGTCTGCCTGACGCTTTGCCTGATCCTGAGCTTCTTTGAACGCGGCCTTTACGATGCGGCAGAGGTGATGAACCGGGCGTTGCCGCTGCGGAAGATCAGCCTGGCATGGGTGCAGGCAATCGCGATCGGCGCCCTGGTGACATTCTGCGTATCGGCCCTGTCGGGCCCGCTGGCGCCCGGCTTCACGCACATGGGTGACATGCTCCGCGGGGCGTGGCTGCCGGCCTTCCTGCTCGTCGGCCTGGTCGCCCTGACCGGCGTGCGCGTCGTGCGTCTGCGCTTCCATAACGGGCCAGAGCCACTTAACCGCACCGTGATCATCGGCGAGGAAGAATCCATCCACGACCTGCTGTTCCACATCCGCACGGCAACCCGGCGCAGCTTCGATGTCATCGGCGTCGTGCGGCACCTGGCCGACGCACCCGCTCGTGACAACCTGCAGGGGCTGCCACATTTCGGAAATATCGACGCGCTGGAACGGATGATCCGCCAGGATGCGGTGGATACCGTGCTGGTTGCCCTGCCGTGGTCATCGGGTGAGCAGACGCGGGCGATCATCGCTCGGATCTCCATGGCACCCGTCGACGTCTATATTTATCCCGGAATGAACGGCTTGAACCTGCCGTTGCGACGCGCGCCGCGCACCTTCGACCTGCCGTTGCTGATGGCCTGCACGCGGCCGATCGTCGGCTGGGGTGCCATGCTGAAGCGGGCAGAGGACGTGGCGCTGTCACTGGCGCTGCTGTTGTTCATCTCGCCCGTGATGCTGGGCATCGCCACGGTGATCAAGTGCACATCGAAAGGCCCGGTGTTCTTCCGCCAGCGGCGGCTTGGATATAACAACCGGGTCATCGAGGTCCTCAAGTTTCGCTCGATGTACACCCATCTGGCGGACGCCAACGCTAGCCAACAGTCATTGCGCGGCGATAAGCGCGTCACGCCGTTCGGCGCGTGGCTGCGCCGGACCAGCCTGGATGAACTGCCCCAGTTGTTGAACGTGTTGAAGGGCGACATGTCGCTCGTCGGCCCGCGTCCGCATGCCTTGGCAACAACCGCCGGTGGCCTGGCGCTGGAAGAGGCGGTTCCGGTTTATCCATCACGTCATCGTGTGAAACCCGGAATCACCGGCTGGGCGCAGGTAAATGGTTATCGCGGCGCACTGGATAGCGTCGAAAAGATCGTTCACCGCGTGAATCACGACCTTTATTATATCGAAAACTGGTCTTTGACGTTCGACCTCAAGATATTGTGGCGTACGGCGCGGCTGGTTTTTGCCGATGACAATGCGTTTTGATTTCGCAAGCCGTTCACTACCCCGTAAGTTCCGGCCTTGAGCGCAGGCTCGGTCATTTCGATTGAAGCCATAATTGGATTTGGAGAAGTCCCACGTGAACAGGCTATCAAACCCCGAACTGACGATCCTCCGCAAGCCGACATCCTCGGTGCAGCCGGTCGAAGAAAATGCGGTTGCGCCAGTGCGGATTGGCATCGGCGCGATCGCTCGTCATGAATCATGTTTCGTCGAACTCTATTATGCGATCGAAGCGAGACGAACCAGTGCGATGCCACTGGTGGTGCAGTTCATCTCCCCGACCCCCGGCGCCGGCGCCAGCTTCGTGGCATCCGGCTATGCCCGTGTCGCTGCGGACGATTGCGCCCAGCCGGTGCTCTACATCGATTGCAAAGCGGCCCCGCCGAAGCCGAAGCGCGCGTCGGCGGATCCGCAGGCACTGACGTTGTATGACGCCTTGCGCCGGGGCCTGCCGCTGACCGATGCCATCGTGCCGGCTCGCGATTCGAAGAATCTGCTATGGACCCGCCTGGCCCCCGGCGAGCGGCCGCTGATGGCGCTCGGCGGCGACCGTTTGCAGTCAATGCTGGACATGCTGCGCGGCACCTACCCGGTGATCGTGCTCGACACGCCCTCCACCGAGGCGCCCGAATCCGCCGCGGTTTCCCGCTACTGCGACGGATCGGTCATCGTTGTCGCGGCCGGCCGCACCAAGCAGTGGGAAGTGGAAAACGCCAAGGCCTTGCTGGAACGTCTGGGCGGCCAGACAGTGGGCGCCGTATTGAACCGCGAGCCCGGTGTGCTGCCGCGCTGGTTGGGGCGGCGCTAAAATGAAAGCCACGACTGGCATACCCGCCTCGGTAGCAGGCGCGCACGTTTGGACAACCGTTCGCCCGGCACCAACGGTCGTCGTACTGGCGGGGATCGGCGGGTCCGAGATCGTGAAGGCAGCGCTGACGGACACCGCACTGACCGAGGCGGCGCTGCTGCGCTTTGAACCTGCGTGCACGCCTCCATGCGATGCCTTGTTGTGGCGGGTCGAGACAGCCACTGGAAAAGCTGCCAACGAACCGGGCCTGCTCGCCCGCCAGTGGCACTGCCGGCCATACGCGATGACATTGCGTCTGGTTCAATACCAGCCTGGCTCAACGATACCCGAAATACTGGATGAAGGGACGCTGGGAACCCGCGGGCCCTATTCCGGCTTCACCGCAGCGGTCGACCGTCTTGCCATGCGCCTGGTGCGCGATGCCGCACTGGGCCGCGCGCGCGGCCCCTCGGGGACTACTCCTTCAGTTGCGAATGGCACCATGCCGGGATGGCTGGATGCTTTCCTGAGCAAATGGCACAACCGCCTGACGGTGGAATGGTGGAGCATCGGTTCCACGTCCGCGCCAATCGACCGGGTGCTGTCCGGCGGTGGCTTGGGCAGCGTTGCCTGGCACCACGTCAAGGCTGGCAGCCGGTACTTGGCCGATCCATTCCCCTGGCCAGGAACCGGCCGTATCCTTTGTGAAGAAATGCCGCTGACCGACGGGGTTGGGCGGATTGTCGCCGTCGGTGAAACCGGCAACACGCTGACCTCCCCGGTCGTGCTGATGGACGATGGTTACCATCATTCCTATCCGTGCACGCTCAAGGACGGTGAGACCGTGTTTTGTGTTCCGGAGTCGACACAACGCGGCGCCACGCGGATCCATCGGCTCGATGATGACGGCCGGCTCGTTCCGATCTGTGATGTCGCACCGCATGCGCGTCTGGCAGATCCGACCTTGTTCCGCTGGAACGGCCTGTACTGGCTTGCCTGCACGGATCTGGATCTGGGTGTCCATGATAATCTCTGCATGCTGCACGCAACATCGATCACCGGCCCATGGATGGCGCATGCACACTGGCCGGTCAAGATCGATATCCGTGGCGCCAGGCCGGCAGGCATGGTCTTCAACCTCAATGGCAAACTGTTCCGGCCGGGACAAAACTGCGCAGCGACATACGGCGCCGCGGTCGCGATCCATGAGATTCAGACATTGACTGAAACGGAATTTCACGAAGTGCCGGTCACCGAGCTGCGTCCGGACAAATCCGGTCCGTTCCCGCACGGTCTGCACACGTTGGTTCATGACGGGGAACGGTTCTGGATTGATGGTAAGCGTTTCGTTCTTGATCTGGGATTATTTTGGAAGAAGCTGGCGGGACGGGCATCCGGGCTGCTCGCAGGAAAAGGAGCGGGCTGAGGATGTCTGTCACGGTTACTGCAGCCAAGGTCATGCCTAAGGCAGCCACGGCAACGCGCGTTGCCTACCCATTGCGACCCTTGACGGTCGCGATCTACATGCACGATCTCACCGGCGGTGGGGTTGAACGGCAGAACCTGATCATCGCGGAGGAACTGCGTGGCGCTGGTATCGATGTCACGTTGGTGGTGCATCGGTTCAGAGGCGAACTTATTAACCAAGTATCGAGCAATATGCGGGTCGTGGACCTCAAAAGCAGCCGCACCCTGGCAGACATTCCCCGGCTGGCCAAATTCCTCCGCGCCGAAAAACCCGACGTGCTGCTGTCCAACGTCGACCTGAACAACGTGGCCGCTCTTCTGGCGAAAGCCATCAGCTTCAGCGCGACCAAGGTGGTGATCTGCCAGCACAACCCGATCTCTGCCAGCTTCCTGGCCAGCGAAACGTGGATGTACGGCCAGATTGCCCGATGCTATCGCATGCTGTCGCCGCTGATCAGCCGGGCAGTCGCAGTGTCGGAGGGTGTGGCGGCGGAGCTCGCGAAGGCAACCGGGTTACCTGCGGATTCAGTGGTAACAATTAACAATCCGGTTGTTGGACCGGACTTTTCTGACCGCTGCAACCAGCTCGTGGAACATCCATGGTTTCAGGACAAACGCGGGCCGGTCTTTGTAACAGCCGGGCGGCTGGTGCCGCAGAAAGACCATGACACCATGCTCCGCGCCCTGGCGATCCATCGGCGTTCAATGGACAGCCGCCTCATTATCCTGGGCGTCGGACCGCTGACTGAACGCCTGAAACAACGCGTGGCGGAGTCCGGTCTGACCGATGCCGTTGATTTCCTTGGGTTTCAGCCGAATGTGTTGCCATACATCCGTCAGGCGGACGCGTTCCTGCTAAGCTCCCGGTGCGAGGGATTTGGCAACGTGATCGTCGAGGCTCTGGGCTGCGGCACACCGGTGATTGCAACGAACTGCGATTATGGGCCAGCGGAGATACTGGACCAAAGCCGTTATGGCTTACTTGTCGAGCCGGAACATCCGGCGGCCATGGCTGCGGCAATGGACCAGGTCATGAGCCTGCGGGAGCGTTTTCCGGCCGAGACGCTAAAGCAGCGGGCCGCGGATTTCAGCTACACCATCTGTGCCGCACGCTACATGGCGGTATTCAAGGCGCTTGCGCCACATCGGGCATGGGCCTCCTAGACATGCGCGTTCCCCGTCCCTTTGGACTAAGACTGAGCCTCGACACCGCGCGTGAAATCGCCAGCACAGCCGTGCGGCAAACGCCCGAAGATGAGGTTGCGCTCGTGGTCACGCCAAACATTGACCATATCGCAACAATCAGGCGCTCCCCGTCGCTTGCCCGGGCGTATAACAATGCGGCCCGTATCGTTTGCGACGGTTGGCCGGTGCAGGTCTATGCGCGCTGGTGTGGCCTCAATGTCAGGCGTGTGACCGGCTGCGAGCTGACATCCGAACTGATGCGCCTGGCGCCGGACGTGCAGTCGCAGCGGCTGTTCTTCGTCGTCGACACGGCCGCCACGGAACACGCGGTTCGCGATTGGGCGACGCGGAATGCCGTGACCTGTGAGGTGCAGGTGCCCCCGTTCGGGTTCGACAAGGACGTCGGTTATTGCACCCGCCTGGCGGCAGCCGTCCGTGAGCACCGCACGACGGTTCTGTTCATGGCGGTCGGCGCTCCTCGCAGTGAGATATTCGTTGATACCTACCGCGCGATCCTGCCGCCTTGTTGGGCCTTCTGCGTCGGTCAGGCCGTCAAGATCGAACTCGGCCTGGTGCAGCGCGCCTCTTGGCTGTGGCAGACGATCGGCATGGAATGGCTGTGGCGCATGTTCCAGGAACCATCTCGCCTGGGCAAGCGCTACATGTCGGCATCAATCGGATTCAGCTTTGCCGTCGTCGCGGATCAGATAAGCGCGTTGCGGGAGAGCCGGTCATGAGCGCTCTTGGTACACCATCGCCGGCTGAACGACTGGGCACCCGCCCAACCCATGCGAACCTTGCAGGATTGAAACCATGAACGAAACGCTTGCGCTTCCGCCGCGTCTGGTCATTCGCGACCTGATGCTGACGGCCTTTTCGCAGAAGGCCAGAATCTTCCTTATCTTCTTCTGCGTCATGGCGCTCAGCATCCTGATCGCCGTGCAGGTCCAGCCGGACTACAAGTCCAAGTCGACACTGCTGGTTCTGCTGGGGACCGAACACACGTTCCGCCCGGCCGCCGGTCAGCAGTTCACCAACAGCGGTGGAGTTGATGCGGAACAGGTGCTGCGGACCGAATCCAGCATCCTGGGAAGCGACGATCTGCATCGCACCGTGATCCGGGAAATCGGCATCGACAAGATGTATCCGAAGCTGCTGGAAAAGCCCGGCCCGGTGGCGCAGTGGCTGCTTGATACGCGCAAGTTCCTGACCGATACGCTCGGCATCACCGAGAAGACCGCCGACACCGGTGCGAACGACCCGATGGCACGCGCGATCGACATATTTGCGCGAAACCTCACCGTCACCGTCGACAAGAAGTCCAGCGTAATCGGCCTTGAATTCACCAACGCCGACAAGAACGTCTCCGCCGACGCATTGCGGATCCTGGAATCGCAATACCTGGCACTGCGGGCAAAGCTGTACGGCGACGTGCAGGCGCCGATCGTTCGGGTGCAACGCGACGTCGTTGGGAAGCAACTCGCCGACGCCGACGCTGCGCTGCAGACATTCAAGCAGCAGCATGACATCAGCAATTTCTCTGAGCGTCGTGCGATCCTGATGAAGCAGCAGGGCGACCTGGAATCCGCGCTGACCAAGTCCGAAGCCACCATCGCTGAACAGACCGCTCGGTTGACCCAGTTGAACCAGCAGTTGGGTGTGGTCCCGGGCAGCAAGAAGGGTGCGCCGAACGCCGCCGCGCCACTGGAAGGAATGGCGCAGGCCTATCGCCAGGCGCAGGAGGACGCACAGTCCAGATATCGCGGCTCCCCCGCGGTCGACGCAGCGCGTCAGGCCATGATGGAGCGTCAGACTGATATCGCCCGGATGCAGGCCACACAGGCTTTCGGTGTGCAGACGGACCGCAACAAGACCGAGGCAGACCTGCGTGCGAGCCTGGCCGGCCACGACTCGATTGCTACGCAGCTGACCGCCATGAACAAGCAGGTTGCCGCTCTAGACGCCGACGAGACGCAACTGCATCAGCTTGAGCGCAACCGGGCGGTGCTGGAAGACAACTTCCGCGCCGTGACCAAGATCTTCGATGAGCGGCAGACGGTCGAAGCGGTCGAGGCACATCGCGAATCCTCGGTTCGGGTTGTGCAGCCGCCGCGGGTGCCGGACCTGCCGCAACCGACCCGCCGGCTGATCCTGCTGGCCGGGCTGGTCCTGAGCGTGTTGGTGTCGATCGGTTCGATCCTGATGTCGCACTTCTTCCGGGCCATCTACCTGCGGCCGGAGGCTCTGGAGATGGATACCGGGCTGGTGGTGCTGGCTTCGGTGCCGGAAATGCGGTCGATCCGCGGGCCGTCATCATCGGTAATGGTCGTTCCAGCCTGATCCTGAGGGCAACGGTTCCAGCGGGCAGCGTCCCGCTGGATTACCCAACGTCTGGATAAATCATGCCTGACACTGTTGAGTTTTCGCGTAAACCGGTGCTGGTTCTAGGGGCATCGGGCTTCATCGGCTCGCGCCTTGTCGGGACCCTTTCAGCCGGCCCGACGTACCATCCGGTCGCCGCGTCGCGGCGTTCGGGCCTGGTGCTGGATGCGACCGATCCTGCCGCCTTGCGCAAGGCACTTGTCGATACGCCTTTCGTGGTCAATTGCGTCGCCGGTACGCCAGCCTCCATGGTGCAATCAACGCAGGCGCTGTGCGATGCGGCCCGCATCGTGCCACCGCGCCGCATCATCCATCTCAGCAGCATGGCCATCTACGGTTCGGCTACTGGATCGGTGGAGGAAGACCACGCCCCTGTCGCGCCGGTCAGCGGCTACGGGCAGGCCAAGCTTGAATGCGAACAGATCATCCGGAAATACGTTGAGGACGGCGGCAACGCGGTTGTCCTGCGTCCAACCTGCGTCTTTGGGCCTGGCAGCCCGCAATGGACCGACAGGCTGATCCGCCTGCTGCGGGCCGGGCGGATCGGCGACCTCGGCGCCGCCGGCGACGGGTATTGCAATCTTGCGTTTGTGGACGATCTGGTGGCTGCCATCATCGCTGCGCTGGAGCCGCCGGAGCTGTCGGGCGAGGCCTTCAATATCTCAAGCGCCTGTGACCTGACCTGGAACGAGTTCCTGGTAGCCTTGGGCAAGGGGATCGGTGCCGTGCCGATCCGCCGGATATCGCCCCGCCGGCTGCGCGCCGAGACCAAGCTGCTGGCGCCGCTGCGTCGGGTCGCAGGCCTGGCGCTGAAAGGACCCGCAACCGAGGCGATTACACCGTCACTCGCCGCGCTATGGCGGCAGGATATCCGTATTGATTGCACTGCGGCCCGCACTGCGATGATCCTGCGCCAGACCAAGGTGGAGGACATGATCGCGGCAGTGGTTCGGGACGCCAAGGCAGCCCCCAGGGAGCTCGCTCATCCATGAGCAAACGCCGCACGGTTTTTCTCGCATGCCCATACGGCCAGGTCGGTGGCGGCATGGGCAGCATCATGGCCTACCTGGCCTCGATGCAGCAGGATCCATCAGGTCGTTTTGACCTTCGTCGACTGGAGTCGCGCGGTGGCGGATCGATCGTCTTCTCGCCGCTGTTCCTGGCAATGGCCGTAGGCCGCATTTTCTGGGAAGCCGCACGCGGTCGCCTCGCGGTAACCCATCTTAATCTTGCGGAACGCGGCAGCGTCTATCGCAAGGCGGTCCTGTTGGCCGCGACGAAGCTGGTGGGTGGACGGGTGGTCCTGCACCTGCACGCCGCACAGATCATGCCGTTCCACCGGTCCATGGGGCCGACCGGAAAGGCGTTGCTGCAATGGATGTTCCGCACCGCCGATCAATGTGTCGTCCTCGGCGATCTTTGGCGGCGTTGGGTCGTCGATACGTTCGGCGTTCGCCCGAACCGGATCCGCGTGATCTACAACGGCGTCCCGGCAACCATGCCGGACCTGCCGGCGCGGACGCCGGATGGACGGTTCCACCTGTTGTTCGTCGGCAACCTGCTGGAGCGTAAGGGCGTCAAGGACCTGCTGCGCGCCTGCGCCAGTCCGTCGCTGCGGTCACGCAACATCGTGCTCACCATGGCCGGCGGCGGCCCGGTCGACACCTATCGGGCGATGGCGGCCGAACTTGGAATCGCCGACCGCGTCACGTTCACCGGTTGGGTCAGCCAGGATGCCGCGCGCGCGTTGATGGTCGGGTCTGACGCGCTGATCCTGCCTGCTTATGATGAAGGGCTACCGTTGGTGATCCTCGAGGCACTCGCCTCCCGCACCCCGGTCATCTGCACGCCGGTCGGATCGATACCGGAAGTGCTGGAGGATCGGCGCACCGCCCTCTTTGTCTCACCGGGTGATGAGGCTGGTATTGCGACCGCTATCCTGGCCCTCCTGGAAGGGCCGGCGTTGCGGCGCCAACTGTCGGACGCTGGGGCCGCCCTCTATGACCGCCTGTTCACGATGGAGGCTTTTGCCCGCTCGTTTGGGCACCTCTACGCTGCACTGACGCCATCGGGTGACAACATGACGCCGTCGGTGTCGCCGCCTGTCAAGGAGGGTGGCCGATGATCCAAAGCGCCGACGACATCGTAGGCAATGCGATCATACGGGCCAGCTATTGCATCGTTGGCTCCGGGCCCGCTGGCATTACGCTCGCGCTTGAACTGGCCCGAACCGGCAAGAGCGTCCTGCTGCTGGAATCCGGCGGCGCGAAGCAAAGCGACGACGCTCAGGCCCTCAACGCCGGTGAGGTTGCCGACGGCGCGCTGCACAGCCCGCCCGACAAGTACCGCCAGCGCATTCTGGGCGGCGGCACCACGATCTGGGGCGGCCGCTGCGTGCCGTTCGATCCGATCGATTTCGACCAGCGTCCTTGGATGGATCATTCCGGCTGGCCGATCGGTTATGAAGACGTCGCCGATCACTACGAAGCCGCCAACCGTCTGTGTGAAGCCGGCGAAAATGAGTATGACGCACGCTTGGCGCTCCGCGGCGGCATGCGCCCGCTGCTGCGCGGGTTCGCCCCGCAGCACTTTGACCTCAACGGCATCGAACGCTTCAGTTGCCCGACCGACTTCGGCCGCCGCTACCGAGACCGTTTGCAGGCATCCGGTACGGTTCGGGTGCTGTTGAACGCAACCGTCACGCGCCTGCGCATGACCCCTGAAGGTGACCGCATCGACAGCCTGGACGTGCGTAACAGCCGAGATACCGGGTTTTCGGTCGTCGCGGATCAATACGTGCTGGCAGCGGGCGGTATCGAAACGCCGCGGCTGCTGCTGACGTCAAACGACGTGCATGCCCAAGGGATCGGCAATGCAAACGACCTCGTTGGCCGCTATTATATGTGCCATGTTGCCGGCACCATCGGCAGCCTTCAGGTCAACGGGCCGCCCGATTCCGTCTGGCATGGCTATGATATCGCCGCCGATGGCACCTATTGCCGCCGCCGCATCGCACTGAAGCCGGACGTCCAGGGCCGCCTCGGTCTCGGCAATGTTGTCTTTCGCCTGCACCATCCGCGTATCGCCGATCCGCGTCACCGAACCGGCCCCCTGTCGGCCATTTTTCTGGCGCAACGCTTCATCAGCTACGAATATGCCAAGCGTTTGGTCAGCGCAGTACCCCCCGGCCCGGCGATATGGGGCAGGCACGGCCTGAACGCCGCGGTTGACGCACCTTCGACCGCGCGCTTCCTGCTCCATTGGCTGCGTGACCGCACGTTGGCCGACCGTAAATTTCCATCCATCATCATCCGGCCGAAAACAAACCTGTTCAGCCTGGATTTCCATGCCGAACAAGTGCCCAATCCTGACAGCCGCATTACACTTGCCGACGCGGCCGACCGGTTCAACAACCGGCAGGTGCGGATCGATTGGCGCTACAGCCGCCAGGATGTCGACACGGTCGCACAATCGTTCGGCCTGTTGCGTGACGATCTTGCCCAGCAATCCATCGGTCAACTGACGCTGGCCGCCGACGAGTCTGACATCGAAACCGTTGTGCGCCGTGATGGCGCTTATGGCGGCCACCATATCGGCACAACCCGCATGGGCGCGACGGAACGAACCGGCGTCGTCGATCGTGACGGTAAGGTGTTCGGTGTCAACAATCTTTATGTGGCGGGCAGCGCCGTATTCCCCACATCCAGTCAGGCGAACCCGACTCTCACGATCGTGGCGATGGCATTGCGGCTGGCTGGCCATCTGGGCACGATAGAGCGGCGGGTTCCGACGATCCAGACGACCAAACAACCCGCGATGGTGAGCTAGTCATGTTCGAAACGATACGCCACTTCGGTGAACGGGCCGTCAGTCATCTGTCCGGCGCCAATGGGATCGAGGTGCTGCTGTTTTGGACCAGCGTCTTCGTGGCCGCCGTCGTCACCTACATCCGCGCCAAACCCGCAGGCTGGTCATTTCGCGATTTCATGCGCCATGTGTTGCCGCCCGAGGTCTATCGGCACCCATCGGCCCACGCTGACTTCCTGTTCTGGCTGTCGCGGCGCATTTTCATGCCGCTGCTCGTCTTGCCGCTGGTGATTTCAACCGTCGCGGCTGGCCATTTCGCTTACTGGGTACTCAGCGGCATCTTCGGCCCGCCCAGCCACCCGGTCGGGCCAGTCGGGCCGGTCGTCCTCTTCGCTTTCACCGTCACGATGCTGCTTGCCTACGACCTGTCCTACTACCTGTATCACCGCATGCAGCACCAGGTCCCGATCTTGTGGGAGCTGCATAAGGTTCACCACTCGGCCGAGGTGATGATCGGGGTGACCAAGGACCGCGTTCATCCGATCGACGAGATCATGAACCGCTGGTGGGACGGCGTGATACCTGGTCTGTGCTATGGGATCTGGATGTTCTACGCACTGGACCCGGTGGAACTGACCGTCTTCGGCATCAACGTTTACTTTCTGCGCAACTGCTTCGTAATGATGGATTTCGTGCGCCATACCAATTGGAAGTTCACCTACGGACGCTACCTCGACGCGGTTCTGATCAACCCACACTACCACCAGCTGCATCACAGCAACGCCCGCAAGCACTGGGACAAAAACTTTGGGCTCGGATTCAGCATCTGGGATCGCATGTTCGGCACCCTTGTTGCTCCGGAACCGAATGAAGACTTCAAGTTCGGCCTGACCGAAAATGAGAACATTGAATATCAGTCGCTGGTGAAACTTCATGTCGTTCCCGTGAAGAAGATCGCCGCTCGGTTGGGGCTGCATGGCCCACGTCCGTCCGAACCCCATACGGCTCATCATGCTGGAGACACGGCATGACACTACGCACTGAAATCGTCACAGATCCCGCGCGCTTCGCGGCCGTTCGGGCCGACTGGCAGCAACTCTGGGAGCGGGCCGGCGGCTATATTTTCCAGAGCCACGACTGGATCGGTACCTGGCACTCGGTCTTGTCGGAACGCCGTGACATCAAGCTGCTGGTCGCCCTGGCGTGGGACGGTGATCGGCTATGCGGCGCCTGGCCC
This sequence comes from Rhodopila sp., assembly GCA_965200665.1. Classification (GTDB taxonomy): domain Bacteria; phylum Pseudomonadota; class Alphaproteobacteria; order Acetobacterales; family Acetobacteraceae; genus Rhodopila. The sequence goes on from OZ241370.1 coordinate 1,487,705, forward strand.
TGTTCGGTGACACGCCGCTCCGGATTGCGCGTCCTCACCTGGGCGGCGCAGTTGTTCTCCGACTACTGCGATTGCCTGGTCGAACCCGCTGGTGAGGCCAAGGATGTTCCGGCCTTGCTGTGGGAAGCCATCATTCACGCTGGTGGGTTCGACCTGATCAACCTGCAGCAACTCCGCCCTGACGCGAAGTGCCGACGGCTTCTGGATCAGATGGCCGACGAGGGAACGCGGCTGCAGCATGGGGAACGCACCGACCGCTGCATGCGGATTGAAAATCAGTGGCCGGATGGGGAGGCGTTTTTCCGCTCCCTCAACAAGAAGGGGCGCAACAACCACACGCGGGGCAAGCGCATCCTGGCCGAGCTTGGTGGAGAGGTCACCTTCCGCCCGGTTGAACCCGAAGAAGACGCTGGTCCGTTACTTGATGAGATTATACGTCTCAAGCAGATATGGCTGAAAACCAACGACCCGAACTCCGCATTGCTTGGCTACGAAGCGCTCGTGCTGCGGGCAATTCTGGACCGAGCGTGGCAGGCAGGCTTGGCAAGGATCTTCCTGCTTGAATGCGGTGGCAAGATCGCGGCAGCGTCGGTCAACTTTGTCTACGCCGACCGTATGGAAGCTTATTTCACGTCTTATGACGCCACCTTTGATCGGGCGTCACCTGGGACGATTTTGATCGTGGACTATTCCCGCTGGTCGTTTGATAGGGGCCTTCGTCATGTCGACTTTTTGCGGGGCGAGGAAGCCTTCAAGTTCCGCATGGCCAATGCCGAGACCGTGTTGAGCAGCTTTGCCGGGGCCCGGACGCTTATGGGCCAGATCGCGGTGTCGGGTCACCGGTGGTTGTCCAGGCGCCGGCACCGTCAGGAGGTCGCCCACACAAGCCCGAACAACGAGTTGGAGGCAGTCGTATGACCTCCAACGGCACCTGGACCGTAATTGCTTTAGGCTAAAACAGCCCTGTTACAATCATTGTAGTTACGAGCAGGTCGCATTGACCTTCGTTCTCATGTCCGCTGGAAATGCTCTACCAGCAAGCACTTGCAACCTACTATCACAAGCGCCTCATCCGGGTGGGAAATGCTTTCCTTTCCGTTGCGAGTATGGTCTCCTGACGTAAGGGAAACTAAACCTCAGACCGCAGGATGGACCTCGTCTTGTCCAGTAACTCACTCGTCAATGTCAGCGAAACCATGCATCGGGCCGCGACCGGGCTAACCCCCCGGTTCACGCCGCGTATGTTCGTTGATGATGCTGCTCATCAATCGGACATTGCTACCAGCACTGAGGCGCGGGCGGCGCATGTCCCGCACATATTGCTGGCCACCACCGGCCAGTTGCCGTCCACCGCCCGCCTGGCGATGGAACTGCATGAGGCGGGCGCAAGAGTGAGCCTGATCTCGCCCAGCAACCATCCGGCGAAAGTGCTGGAGTTGTTTAGCAACAAGATCACCTATCGCGCCTCCACACCGCAAGGCCGCCTTGAAGCCACGCTGCGCCGCCTCGCGCCCGATCTGGTCATCCCGTGCGATGAACGCACCGTGCGTGATCTTCATGCGATCGCCAGGAATACGAAGGATCCCGATGTAAAGCGCCTGGTCGAAGCCTCGACGGCTCCGGCGGCCAGTTATCCTGTGATCACCTCCCGCGCAGCGCTGCTCGCCCTGGCGCAGCAGGAAGGCATTCGGGTTCCCCCGTCCATGCCGCTGCCCGACCAGGCGGCGTTGGATCGCTGGACGCAAAACCATCCGGCACCCTTCGTGCTGAAGGCCGACGGCAGCTGGGCCGGCTTCGGCGTACGGATTATCTCCGAGGCAGCGACCGCCGCCAGCGCGTATTCCAGAATGACCCGTCCGGTCAGTGCGCGCGTGGCCCTCCGCGAATCACTGCTTGAAGGTAATAACTTTGAGTTTCGCTCCTGCTTCAGGCGTGAGCGTCCCGCCATGTCCGTGCAGGGCTACATCGACGGATGGCCCGCGAACATCGGCGTGGCATGCTGGCAGGGGGAGGTCCTGGCCGCGATCTGCGTCGAAGCGGTGGCAACGACCTCGGCAACTGGCCCGTCCACCGCGGCGCGCATCATTCATAATGCCGACATGATCGATGCCGCGACGCGCATGGTGCGGGCGCTTGGCCTGTCCGGGATGATCGGCTTCGACTTCATGATTGAGGCCGCGACAGGCGCGGCTTACTTGATCGAAATGAATCCACGGAACACGCCAATCTGTGCGCTTCGTCTCGGACCCGGCCGCGACCTTGCCGAGGCCATTGTGGCACGCATCGCCGGTCGACCCGTCCGCGAGCGGGCACCGCGAACCGATCGCGACATCGTGGTGTTTTTCCCGGACACGTGGGAGGAAGACCCGGCTAGCCATTTCCTGAACAGCGGGTATCACGACGTTCCATGGGAACAACCCGATCTGGTCCGTGTGTTGATGATGCCAAACCGACGTGACCGCTATCTCTTCTGGCGCATGCTCCGCCGCCTGTGGCTGGCGGTCAATCGCAGCGAATCCTGACGAACAGCTGCCGGTTGGCATCGATTTCGGCGCCTTGGCGATCCCTGCTCACGCCATGGTGAAGTCCGATGCCTCCGGCTGATGAGGATAATCGTCTATAATGCGGCTCGCTGTCCCTCTTGGATCCGACATGCGCCGGCCTTCGAACCTGATGAGAACCACAACGGCGCCACCGGTCGCTCGGGTGCCGGTCGAAGCGGGGGCGCCGTCGAACTATCTGGATCTCTATGGTCTGTCGAAGGCGCCGTTCGAAATGGCGTCGGACGGTTCAGGCTACATTCTGTTCGGGTCCCGCAGGCGCGCCTTCGAATTGCTCGTCGACCACATGATGAACGGCAGCGGACTGATCCTGCTGAACGGCGAGGGCGGCATCGGCAAAACCGAAACGCTGCGGGCAGCTGCTTCGATCGCGTCCGAATCTGGGGTGCGCACCGCCATGATCGCCCGCCCCCGGGAAGGCCGCATCGCAATGGACCAGATCGTCGCGACCCTCGATGGCCGGACGGACAGGTTCTTCGAACAGCCACGCATGGCCCTGCTGGCCGACGACGTTGAACTGATGCCGAATGACTGTGTCAGCCTGATGCGGTCGTTCGCGCAACCGAAGGATGGTCCTGGTGGCTCAGCCATCATATTGACCAGCTCCGGATCCGAACTGTCGCGACCGGACCTCGCCGAGATCGCCTCCCTCGCCCGCGACACCATCCGCCTCCAGCGCCTCGGCCCGGCGGAAGTGCGCCAGTATATCGAACGGTCCTTGTGGATGGCGGGCGGAACCACGCGTCGGCTCATCGCGCCTGATGCCCTGAAGCTCATTATCGTCCGCTCCGGCGGGATTCCGGCTGCGATCAATCGCATGATGGAAGCGGTATTTACCGCGGGTTTCGCCCGCGGCGATACAATGATTACAGCCAGAACCGTCGCCACCGTGATCGGACCGGCCGCCCCCAGAATGCGAGCCCGGACCCGCGCAAGCGAACCGTCCGCTTCGGCTTCGTGGATGATACCAATTGCCGCGTTGGGTCTGCTCGTTGTCGGGGCATCGGTGTTTTTCTATCAAGCGCTGACGGAAAAACCTGCGCCAAAGCCCCCAGCCGTTGTGCAACGGCCAATCGAACAGCCACAGCCGGCAAAGCCAGCCGAGACCCTACCGCCGTCGCTGGTGGCTGCGCTGATCAAACGCGGCAGCGAAGCGCTCGACCTCGGTGACACCGCCTCTGCTCGGTTGCTCTTTCAGCGCGCGGCTGAGGCAGGAAGCGGTACGGCTGCGATCGCGTTGGGCAAGACATACGATCCGAACTTCACCGGAAACGTCGCAGCCCGTGATACCAATCGCGCCGCGGAATGGTATCGTAAAGCGGCCGCTCTTGGCGATCCAAGCGCCGCCGGTCTGCTGCAACGGTTGGGCGCCCGATAGCCTACGGCGCCTTGAACGTGATGCTCTGGGCACCCTGCCACAGCACCATCTTTCCCAGTGCCACCAGATTTTCGTTGCCTTCCACAACCGTCAGGAAGTGATTTCCGGCAAGCTGGCCCATTTTACTGGCGAACTGGACGCCGCCATAGGCCAGCAAAATTTCCGTCTCGGAAATTCCGCCGGGATACAGCAGGAACTGCCCCGGGGCCGGATAGCTCGTATGGTTCTCGAACGGCAGGCCCAGATCCAGGTCGCCAAGCGGAATCCAGCAGCCCTCGCCGGACCAGCGCACATGAATGATACGCTCATGATACGGCAGCAATGATCGGAATTTCGCGCATGTTTTCGGGGCCGCCTCATCTTCAAACCGCGCTTTGAAGCTGTATGGGCCGGCAACGATGTCGATCAGGCTCATTGTTGTGCTTCCCCCTGCTACACCAGGAACGCGCTGGCGTCGAAGCCGAACGGAACATTGCCGGAGGGTCGGATCATGTCATAGGGACTTCGCGCTAGGAACTGCCCGCTGCCCGGCTCCGCCTGCACAATGCCGGCGCGCATCACAACATCACCACGGCGGATGGTGGTTACCGGCCACCCGGTCACCTCCAGCCCCTCATACGGCGTATAGTCGATGATGTGCTGCATCAGGGCGTTGGTGATGGTGACCCGTTTTTTCGCGTCCCAAAGCACGATGTCGGCATCCGCGCCGGGGGTGATCGTGCCCTTGCGGGGATATAGCCCAAACAGGCGTGCAGGATTGGATGCGGTCAGGCGAACGAAGGTGCAGGCGTCGATACGGCCCTTCGACACGCCTTCGCTGAACAGGATCGGCAAACGTGATCCAAGACCCGGCACGCCATTTGGGATGTCGCGGAACGGCGCATCGGTGCCATGTATTCGCTTGCCGACCGGCGTGTCGTAGCTCCAGCCACTATGATCGGACGAGGCAACATCCAGCACGCCGTCCCGAACCAGTTTCCACAGGCCTTCGCTCGCGGCGGCGTCACGTGGCGCCGGGCTGCACATGAACTTTGCACCTTCAAATCCAGGCCGGTCCATATCATCCGCCGAAAGAACGAAATATTGCGGACAGGTCTCACCCCAGACCTTCAGGCCGCGCGCCTTCGCCCGAGCGATTTCTTCGGCAACTTCGGGGCAGGATACGTGGAAAATCTGGATTGGCTGGTCGACCATTTCGGCAAGCGCGATCGCCCGATGCGTTGCCTCCCGCTCCACCACCGGTGGTCGCGACCATGCGTGATACTTGGGTTCCACCCGATTATCGGCCAGTAACGCCGCCGTCCGCCAGTTGATCGCCTCGTAGTTCTCACAGTGGACAGTGACGAAAGCAGCGTTGCGACGCGCCGCGGCCAGCACGCGGATGAACTGCCGGTCGTCCAGATGCAACGGATCATACGTCAGGAACACCTTCAGGCTGCGTACGCCGGACGCCACTACCTGCGGGATTTCGTTAAACACGACCTCATCTGTCGCATCCGTAATAATCTGATGGAAGCTGTAGTCCACCATCGCCTGTTCCGCCCGTCGGCGGTATTCCGCCAGCGGCTCCAGGATCCCGCCCCCTTTGAACTGGGTGGAGAATGTAATGACGCTTGTCGTTCCCCCAGCCAGGGCGGAGGTGCTTCCAGTGGTCCAGGTTTCCTCGTCAGCGCCGCCGTTCGGCTGCAACTGCTCGATATGGCAGTGGGAATCAACGCCGCCCGGCATCACCAGCAGCCCATGCGCGTCAATGCTGCGGGTGCCGCGCAGGTTCATCCCGACAGCGGCGATGCGGCCGCCAATAACGCCCACATCGGCCAGGAACATATCGGACGGCGTCACCACCGTGCCGCCGGCGATCACCAGGTCATAATCCGCCATCTCAGGTGCCCCCCAATCCCGCGCGCATTGCTTTCGCTGCCGCAGTGTGTCGCCGACCCGCGGTCGTCGTGTCCAGCCCCGGAACCGCGCTGTCCTCGCCCGGTCGGCCGCCGGCCACTCTCACCCGATTGAGATGGGTCACGCCGCGTCGATCACGCTGACATGCGCAGCAACCACCCGCCATCCCTCGGCCGTGCGCGCCCAGCTCTGCATCTGCCGCCCGACCTTCCCAGGGGTTGTTTCGCGATGAAACAACGTCGATGCGGTGGCGAAGTCCTGGCCATACGTCGTGATGACGGTGCGGGAGATCGTGCGTATCAATCCGACTGAAGACCTCCCAGCCCGGAACGCGCCGATTTCGTCGTGACCATACAGGTTCTCGCCGATGCCGTAACGGATCGTGAGGGGACTGTTCCAGAACAATCCTTGCAAACCATCGACGTCGTTCGCCATCAACGCCTTCTCGTAGCGCGCGAACGCCTCCTCCACCTCGGCTTTGACAGCCGGCAGGTTGATCTCCATCGTTCAGGTCTCCAGTGTGGGAACAGGTGCACGTGCAGCGCCGGAAACTTCCAGGGCACGGGCAATGCGAAACGCGATATCCTCCCGCCACGGTGCTGTGATGATCTGCACGCCGATCGGCAGCCCCAACGCAGTGGGCACTGGAACCGCAATCACCGGCAAGCCAATGAACGAAATCGGCTGTGTGTAGATCCCGATGTTCGGACGCACCGGCATCTCCTGGCCGTCCAGCACGAACGTCTTCTGTCCGATCAGCGGCGCAACGCAAGGTGTCGCCGGCGCCAGGATCGCATCGACATGCTGGAACAGGCGCAGCATCTCCTCGCGGAACCAACGACGAAATTTCTGCGCCTGCGTCACGGCAACGGCCGGAACCAAGGCACCGGCAATCAGGCGGTCCCGGACATCGGCGTCAAAATCATCCGGCCGGGTGCGCAGCCGGTTGAGGTGCAGCGCCGCCCCCTCGGTGGTCGTAATCACATAGGCCGCACTGCGCGCCCGTTCCGCGTCCGGAATCGTGATGGTTTCTGTTGCACCCAACGCCGCCGCCACCGCCTCCACCGCCCCCAAAGCCTCCGGCCCCGCCCCCGCTCGGAAATATCCCCCCGCGGATGCGATCCGCAGACCCGTAACACCCTGATCAATTATGACTGAAACCGGTTCCGCCGGGCGATCGACGCAGCCGGGATCAGCGGAATCGTATCCTTGCATCGCGTCATACGCCGCTGCCAGATCGCCGGCCGACAACGCGAACGGTCCCAGATGATCCAGGCTCGATACGAACGGAAAGCTGCCCGCCCGCGTCAGGCGACCGTAGGTTGGTTTCAGCCCGAACAACCCACAGAACGATGATGGCACCCGGATCGATCCGTTCGTATCCGAACCCAGCGCCAGCGGCACCAGCCGCCCACCAACCGCGCTGCCCGATCCGCCGGACGATCCGCCCGACATCCGCGCCGTATCGAAGGGGTTGCGCGAGGCACCCTCATGAACATTCTCACCGGTAAAGTCGTAGGCATACTCGCCCATGTTCAGCGCGCCGACCAGGACCGCGCCCGCCGCTTCCAACCGGGCGACCAGCGGTGCGTCGGCTGGCGCGGGGGGATGGTCGCGGTTGATCTTCGACCCGGCCAGTGTCGGCAACCCGGCGACGTCGATCAAATTCTTCACTGCGAAAGGCACGCCCGCCAGCGGCCCTTTAACCGCACCCGCATCCACAGCCGCGGCCTTCGCACGCGCCCGGTCGGCTGTCACCGCGGTGAAAGCATTCAACACTGGATTGACCCGCTCGATCCTGTCCAGACACGCCGCCACCACATCCGTGGCACGCAAACGCCCGGCCCCCACCGCGGCGGCAATCTCAACCGCGCTGGTCATGCGCGGAACACCGGTGCGGGGTCGAGGTGATCAGCCAAAGGCGCCGCCAGCACCGTTGCCGCATGACCCAGGGAGATCGCGAGGTGCATGCGCACCGCTGCTCTCCATTCCGGCTTCATGTCGATACCCAATGCCACGGTTCCGGCATCGATCAGGGCATCCAGCGCAGCTTCGTCCATCATCAGCCTCCTGATTGCAACCAGGCGCGCCAGCCGCCCAGGTGCGTGATATCGATCCCGTCCGCGACGCAAGCGGCCTCTGCCAAAAACCCAAGGCATGGCCCATCGTCAAGCACGACAGTGCCAAATCCCAGCGGCGGCGGCACCTGCGTAAGCAGCGCGCCCACGGCCGCGACCGGTAAGGCCCAGACCTCCCCGGCGATGGCTGCGCCGTTGGCCGACCGCACCATGCCCGGCCGGCTCCCCAGCACGAACAACCGGTAATCCGGCACCGTTTGCGCCGTGCGCAGGAACCGGCCGCCCAACGACTTGATCTGCGTATTCAACGGCAGCCCGGCCATGTGCGCGCCAATGCAGAACAGCCCGGTCTCCTCCGGGCCCAGGGCGTCCGGCTCCGATACCCTTGGCAACGGCTGGCTGGTCGCGCCCACCGTTGTGGCGAACCGCCGGTGCAATGCGTCGGCCAACGGCGCCAGGCGCCCCTCTGACCAGGCGGGACCCAGCAGCACCATGCCGGGGGGAACCGCAAATGCTGCCATGTCACACAGATTGGCGAAGTTGGTGAAGGTCCCCAGGCGGCGATTGGGTCCGAAAGGATCGGCCGCCACCTCGGCCAGGCTGGGACAGAACGGCGCCGTGGGCAGCAGCAGCGCATCATACCGTGCAAACAGCACCGCCGCCTGTCGCCGCGCCTGCTGCAGCAGATGAAACGCGTCGAACGCATCGACCGTCAGCCGCTGCATGCCCTGCTCCAGGATCGCGCGCGTGACCGGATGGATGGTTTCCGGTGTCGCTTCAACCACCGCCCGCAGCGCAGCCGAACGTTCCGACACCCACGGCCCCTCGTACAGCAGGCGCGCAACCTCCAGGAACAATCCGATGTCCACGGCTTCGGCCGCCAGGAACGCCGCGGCCTCGGCAAGCCGCGCCGCGATGCCGGCCTCGCACAAGGACCCCACGTCGCCCATCGCCACCCGGCTCTGCGCCAGCCCGGCCCGGCGCAGATGGGCAAACGGCGCCTTGCGGGCATAGGGATCGGACTCGTCGAATGCGGTGATGACACGCTGCACCACCATCGCCTCGTCAACCGATCGGGCGAACACCGATATCGTATCGATCGACCGGCAGGCCGGCACCATCCCGCTTGCGGATACACTGCCGATCGTCGGCTTCAACCCGACAATGTTGCCGAACGCCGCCGGCACCCGCCCCGATCCGGCCGTATCGGTGCCCAACGCGAACCTGACAATGCCGGCGGCCACGGCGCAGGCCGACCCGGATGACGATCCACCCGGCACCAGCGCCGGGTCAAACACATTACGCGGCACGCCGTACGGGCTGCGCGTCCCGACCAGGCCGGTCGCGAACTGATCCAGGTTGGTCTTGCCGATCAGCAGCGCCCCGGCATCCAGCAAGCGCCTGACGGCAGGCGCATCGGCCCCTGGCATCCTGGCGAACCCAGGGCACGCTGCGGTCGTCGGCATGCCGGCGACATCGATGTTGTCTTTGACCGCAAACGGCACGCCCCACAGCGGCCGGCCACATGGCCCCTGGGCTTCCAGGGCCGCGGCGGCAGCCAGAACCGCGTCATCGGATCGCCGCGCGATCCAGATGGCAGGATCGGCATGGGCACGGTCAGCGGCCAGCGCCGCCTCCGCCATTTTTACCGGCGTCAAGCAGCGACCTCAACTGGCATGCCAAGGATGCAATCCGTGTGCAGCCGCAACACCTTCCGGCGACGCAGATCGTTGAATGCGGGGTATGACACGTCGCTGGGCTGCTCCGGAAACCGCCCAATCGCCATACGCTGCTTCATGCCGCCGGACAATCGATGGGAAGAGACAAACGGCAGATCGATCCAGGTGATGACATCGGTCCCCCATCCGACGGTGCCGGAAGCAGATCCGCAAGCCCGAATACTGTTAGAAATGATATTCGACCCCAACCGTCGGCGCGATCTGGTCGGAGCCTGATACCTCGGAAGCATTACCGAACTTGTGGTGCCAGAACTCGACCGCCAGATACAGGTCCGGCTTGTGCGGCTTGTTGATCAGCATCTTGCCGACGTCAAGCTGCAGCTGGGGACGCGCTAGGATTTCGGTGTACGTGTGGCTGCCGAAGCCGTCCCTGCCCTTCGGCAGCACAATGTTCATGAAGCCGCGAAAGTCCAACGGCAGGCCGGTGAAACTCAACGGGTAAAGCCAGACGAATTCAAATTCCGGGGCGGGGTCGAAGTCGATCGGGCCACCCTTGCCGCAACTTGACGGGCAGCTTGAAAAGCCGTTGTGGGACCACTCCTTTGAGATGTGAACCCCAATATTCAGAAACCCCGCCGGCATGTCGACATGGAAGTTCGGGCCCGCGATCAACAATTTTTTTCTTGGTCCGAACGCTGAGTTTTCGGTTTCGACATCACCGCCGAATTCAAAGTTGATCGCTGAGAACGGTCCGATCTTTGTGTTGATACCGAAGATTTTGTCCGGGCTGAGCTGCCCGCGGTAAACGCCATAGAATTCGGTCGACCCACCGGAGGAATTCGCCGCGGGTTCGTTCGCGTCGGAAAACAGCACGTCGACATTAAGAAAATTCGACCCGTAATCCCAGATATCGAAATGGCCGACGTTTACGACGATTTTGTTGACGTCCCGGCTCCCCTTGCCACCACCGGGATTTGCGACGAATGCGCTGTCGCGAACACCGATCAATGTGTCGCTGAAATTTTGAGCCTGCGCTTCGGTGACCGTTACCGCCAGAACCCCCGCAAACAGCCAATGCCATAATTTCATGCCTTGTCCTTCTTGTTATTCCCGTTGGTCCGACGGCCGTCAGCGTGCTCCGACGCGGCCACGAATGCTCCGCGCAACGATCCTGGGCAGCAATTGATGTGCCAACGCAGACAGCGCCGGCCACTTGCGTCAACAGGCGCGCCGGCGCCCGGCGAATGGAGCAACAATCCAACGGCGACAAGCCTTGCCAGGCCGCAATCCGCGTCCAGGGACCCGCTCCGGCCCCTGCCCTCGGCGGCAACCTCCGGCCCACGATGCACGGCACAAGGCAGGAACTTGCGGCTGAACCCGCACAATTTTTATCATACTGCTATTTTCATGAGCAGTATCACGACAGTGGCTGCATGTAGCGGTGACGCATACTCCAATCACGCAATGGCATGCTCCTTGCTTTGACCCAGTCAAGGCTTGGGCCCAGTCAAAGCTTAGGCCCAGTCAAGCCGGGACGACCCAGCCAGGCCGGAGGAAAAACATGCCTGTCACAACACCAAGTTTCATTTCACGCCGACGTTTGCTTCAGGGTTCGGCAGGCCTCGCCGCCGCCAGCCTCACAGGGCACCAGGCGCAGGCTGCCGGTGACCTCGTGGTTGGCTTCATTTATGTCGGCCCGAAAGACGATTATGGATACAACCAGGCCCACGCCGAAGCAGCGGCAATGTTGAAAAAGACACCCGGCCTCAAGATCGTCGAGGAGGAAAAAGTCCCCGAAACCGACGACGTGTCGAAAACCATGGAGAGTATGATCAAGCTGGACGGCGCCACCCTGCTGTTCCCCACCAGCTTCGGCTACTTCGACCCCTACATGCTGAAAACGGCCGCCAAGTATAAAGACATCCAGTTCCGCCACTGCGGCGGGTTGTGGCAGAAAGACAAGCACCCGATGAACACCGGGTCCTATTTCGGCTACATCGGCATGTGCCAGTACTTGAACGGCATCGCCGCCGCTCATGCCTCGAAATCCAGGAAGATCGGCTTCGTCGCCGCCAAGCCGATCCCGCAGGTCCTGATCAACGTCAACAGTTTCGCCCTCGGCGCCCGCTCGGTCGATCCCGCCATCACCACGTCCGTCATCTTCACCGGTGAGTGGTCGATGCCGGTCAAGGAAGCCGAGGCCACCAATAGCCTGATCGGCCAGGGCATTGACGTCGTCACCTGCCACGTCGACGGCCCCAAGGTCATCATGGAAACCGCCGAACGCCGCGGCATCTACACCTGTGGCTACCATGCCGATCAGTCCAGGCTCGCACCCAAGGGCTACCTGACCGGCGCCGAGTGGAACTGGATCACCGTCTACAAGCAGTTCATCGCCGACATGCAGGCCGGCAAGCCATTGCCGAACTTCACCCGCGGCGGCCTTGCCGAAGGCTTCGTCAAGATGTCCGCCTACGGGCCCGCACTGCCCGACGCCGGCCGCAAGAACGTGGATTCAGTAAAAGCCGAGATGCTGAAAGGCGGCTTCTCGGTGTTCAAGGGTCCGCTGAAGGACAACAAGGGCAACGTCGTCGTCCCCGCCGGCACGGCGCTGCCGGAAACCGCGATCGAGCTCGAATCCTGCAACTACCTCGTCGACGGGATCAACGGCTCCATGGCATGAGCAGTGCGACGACCGTAACGGCGGCGCCGGCTCCCTCGCCGGCAGCGTCCACCGACCAATGGTATCCGCTGCGCCGTTCAGCGGAAGCACTGCTGGCACCCCTGGTCGCGCTGTTGGCTGCGGCAGTGCTGTTCTCCATCTTCCTGCTGTTCCTGGGCGCTTCGCCGCTGGATTTCCTCGATCTGGTCTGGCGCGGCGCCTTCGGAAGTTGGTTCTCCATTCAGAACACCGTTCAGCGCGCGTCGCCCTTGCTGCTGACCGCCCTTTGCGTTGCCCTTCCCGGCCAGCTTGGCCTTGTCATCATCGGCGGCGAGGCCGCTGTCGTACTGGGCGGCCTCGCCGCCGCCGTTGCCGCTCTGCCCCTCATCAACACCAGCCCGGTCATCGTGTGGGCCGCCATGGCCGTCGCCGGATCAGCCATGGGCGCATTCTGGATCGGCCTCAGCGGCTGGTTGCGCGCACGGCTGAACGTCAATGAGGTGATCGCCAGCCTGGTGCTGTCCTATATCGGGCTTGCGCTGTTCAACCACCTCGTTGAAGGCCCGCTGCGCGATCCGGCCAGCCTCAACAAGCCCTCCACCTACGGTATTGGCGACCGGAACATGCTCGATACGGTCCCCTGGCTGGACCTGCATCCCGGCCTGCCGGTGGGTATCCTGGCCTGCGTGCTGTGCTGGGTGCTGATCTACCGCACCAGCATGGGGTTTGCCTCTCGCGTCACCGGCGGGAACATCAGGGCGGCGCAGTTGCAGGGCCTGCCGGTGACGAAGCTGATCCTGCAGGCCTGCGCCATCGGCGGTGGCTGCGCGGGCCTCGCCGGCGCTATCGAAGTCGCCGCCGAGTATGGCCGGGCAAATGCGTCACTGGACGCGGGTTACGGCTACACCGGGATCCTGATCGCCTTCCTGGCCCGCTTCAACCCGCTCGCCATCATGCCGATGGCCATCCTGCTCGGCGGCCTCGGCGCCGCCGGCGGCCTGCTGCAACGCCGTATGGATCTGCCCGACGCCACCATCCAGGTGCTGCAAGGCCTGATCTTCGTCTCCATCCTGGCGAGCGACACGCTGTATGGACGCTTTCGCTGGTTCCAGCCCAGGGGCACGACATGAGCGGAGCCGCCTGATGGAAGCAATCGGCACCGTCCTGCTGGCCATGCTCGCCGGCAGCCTGCGCGTCAGCACGCCCTTTCTGTTCGTCAGCCTTGGCGAATGCCTCACTGAAAAATCCGGCCGCATCAACCTCGGCAACGAGGGCGTTCTGGTGCTTGGTGCGATGGTTGCATACGCAACGTCCTACCAAACCGGCAGCCCCTGGGCGGGCGTCGCCGCGGCAGCGCTCGCCGGCATGATCCTCGGCGGCATTCACGGCGCGATCTGCTCCCTGGCCCGCGTCAATGACGTCGCGATGGGCATCGCAATCATGCTGGCAGGCACCGGCATCGCCTTCTTCCTCGGCAAACCCTACGTCCAGCCCAGCGCACCGCTATTGCCCGGCATCCCGTTCGGCTTCTGGTCGGACAACGCGCAACTTCGCAACGCCCTGTCCGTCTGCCCGCTGTTCCTGCTGGGCATTGCCGCCGCCATCGCCTTGCACCTGTGCTTCAACGCCACCAGGGTCGGCCTGCGCGTGCGCATTGTCGGCGACAGCCAGGACGCCGCGCTTGCCCTTGGTCTGCCGATCGATCGCATCCGCTTCCTGGCAACCGCGGCCGGCAGCGGCCTCGCCGGTATCGGCGGCGCCTTCCTGTCGCTGTATTACCCGGGAAGCTGGAATGAAGGCCTGTCATCCGGCCAGGGCCTGATGGCCGTCGCCCTGGTGGTGTTCTCACGCTGGAACCCGATCAACTGCATCTACGCCTCGCTGCTGTTCGGCGCCGCCGGCGCCCTCGGCCCGTCGCTGCAAACCGTCGGCATCACATGGGGCTACTACCTGTTCTACGCCGCCCCCTACATCGTGACCCTGGTCGTGCTGATCATCACCGCCCGCGGCGGCCGGTCGCTGCGCGGCATGCCGGGCCAGCTTTCGATCGGAAGATAGCCATGCCAACGATCGCCTCCGAACCCTACCCCTGGCCATTCGATGGCTCACTCGCCCCTGCCACCACTGCCATCATCGTCATCGACATGCAGACCGACTTCTGCGGCGTCGGCGGCTACGTCGACAAGATGGGTTATGATCTATCCCTGACCCGCGCCCCCATTGGGCCGATTTCAGAAGTCCTCGCCACCCTCCGCCCCCGCGGCTATACGATCATCCATACGCGTGAGGGCCACCGGACCGACCTCTCGGACCTGCCCGCCAACAAGCGCTGGCGCTCCCGCCAGATCGGCGCCGGCATCGGCGATCCCGGCCCGTGCGGGCGCATCCTGACCCGCGGCGAACCGGGGTGGGAGATCATTCCCGACCTCGCGCCGCTGCCGGGCGAGATCGTCATCGACAAACCCGGCAAGGGCAGCTTCTACGCCACCGACCTGGAACTGATCCTGCGCACCCGCGGCATCCAAAACATCATCCTGACCGGCATCACCACCGATGTCTGCGTCCACACCACGATGCGCGACGCTAACGACCGCGGCTTCGAGTGCCTGCTGCTGTCCGACTGCTGCGGCGCCACCGACCCCGGCAACCACGCCGCCGCGCTGCACATGATAAAGATGCAGGGCGGCGTGTTCGGCGCCGTCAGCGACAGCAAGACCTTCCTCGCGGGCTTGCCCAAGGCGACATCATGAGCCATGCCATCGGCCCCAAGGCCATCGGTGTCGAAGCCGTCGGCATCGGCAAACACTTCGGCAGTTTCCACGCCCTGTCGGACGTGTCGCTGCGGGTCACCCCCGGCACCGTGCACGGCTTGCTGGGCGAAAACGGCGCCGGCAAGTCGACATTGGTGAAATGCCTGCTGGGTTACTACAAAGCCGACGAGGGCGGCTTCATCGTCGACGGCCGCGAAGCCACCATCGAGCGTCCGGCCGATGCCGATGCCTTGGGCCTCGGCATGGTCTACCAGCATTTCACCCTGGTCCCGTCGATGACGGTTGCCGAAAACCTGGTGATGTCCCGCCAGAACGTTCCAGCCGTCATCAACTGGCGCGCCGAGATCGACGGGCTGAAGCAGTTCATGCGGCGCATGCCCTTCAAGGTCCCGCTGGAGGTCGAAGTCGGCACCCTTGCCGCCGGCGAACGGCAGAAGACCGAGATCATCAAGCAACTTTACCTCGAACGAAAATTCCTTGTGCTGGACGAGCCAACCTCCGTCCTCACCCCCCAGGAAGCGACCGAAATGCTGGGGCTGGTTCGCGGCCTTGCTCATTCCGGCGCGCTGACGATCGTGATCATCACCCACAAGCTGAAGGAAGTCGCAGCCTTCGTCGACGAGGTCACCGTGCTGCGCCGCGGCCGCATGGCCGGCACCGGCATGGTCAAGGACCTCGGCCCCGTCGACCTGACCGCCATGATGATCGGTGAACCCCACGCACCGAAAAACCCCGAACGCAGGGGCGCCCCCGCCAAGGAGCCCCGCCTGTTTGTCTCCGCCTTGCGCACCACCGAAGACAGCGGCCGCAAGGGCCTTTCGATCGACAGCATCATCGTTCACGCGCACGAAATCGTCGGCATCGCCGGCGTCTCCGGTAACGGCCAGAAGGATCTGGTCGAAGTCCTGGGCGGTCAGCGCCCCGTTGAATCGGGTGAGATCATCGTCGACGGCGAACTCTACGACGCCAGCCGCAAGCAGTCCCAGGCCCGCGACGTCCGCGTCCTGCCGGAAGAACCGCTGCGCAACGGCTGCGTCCCGCCGATGACGGTGGTGGACAACCTCAACCTGCGCAGCTTCGATCGCGGTCCCAAAAAAGCCAGCCGGACGTGGCTTGACCGTGCCGGCATGGCAATCCGCGCCAAGGACATGATCGCGGCCTACGGCATCCGCACCCCCTCGCCCCAGGCGCCGATCGGCGTGCTGTCCGGCGGCAACGTCCAGCGTTGTGTGCTCGCCCGCGAACTGGACGGCGATGTCCGCCTGCTGATTGTCGCCAATCCCTGCTTCGGCCTCGACGTCAAGGCAGTCGCCGAAACCCGCGCTCGCATCATGGCCGCCCGCAATGCCGGCACCGCGGTTCTGCTCATCTCGGAGGACCTCGACGAAATCCTGGAACTCGCCGACCGGATCGTGGTCATGCACGACGGCAAAGTAGCCCACGAAATGCCCGCCGACGGCGCCGACCCGCAGGAAATCGGCCGCCACATGCTGGGACACCACTGACGCCGCAGAATCGCGTTGCTCCTCAGGTGAGTTGCCTGTGAAATGCCTCCCACGCCCCGGCCACAGGGGCGGCAACAGGGGGTCAACCATGCCACAGATCACGCAATTCCTGCGCCGGGCCTTGCAGGTCAATTCATCCGGAACCGCAACTATCTTCCAGGACCGCAGCCAGGACTGGACCAGTTTCGCCGCCCGAACGGCTCGGCTGGCCGGTGCGCTGACCGGCCTTGGCTTCCAACCAGGCGACCGCATCGGCATCCTGGCGCTCAATTCCGACCGCTACCTCGAATCCTTCTTCGGCCTCGCCTGGGCCGGCATCGTCTTCGTCCCGATCAACACCCGCCTCGCCCCACCGGAAATTGTCTTCTGGCTGTCGGATTCCGGCTGCACCGGCTTGCTGATCGACGACACCTTCGCGCCAATGCTGCCGACGATCCTGCCGCAAACGCCC
This sequence comes from Rhodopila sp., assembly GCA_965200665.1. GTDB lineage: Bacteria > Pseudomonadota > Alphaproteobacteria > Acetobacterales > Acetobacteraceae > Rhodopila. Next base: position 1,504,689 of record OZ241370.1, read on the forward strand.
GATCTCAGGCACATCATCCGCCTCGGCGACAGCCCGCCACCGGACGGCCAGTTCTCCTACGAGGCGCTGGTCACCCACGCCCAACCCGTCGTGGATGCCGGCCGGCGTGGCCAGGATCTCGCCGGCATCTTCTACACCGGCGGCACCACCGGACGATCCAAGGGCGTGATGCTGAGCCACGCCAACATTCTCGCCAACGCCCAGAACGTCGAGCCGGCGACCCCAATCAGCACGCGCACCCGGTTCATCCATGCAGCACCGATGTTTCACCTCGCCGATGGCGCCATGACGTTCCTGGTCACCGCCTTCGGCGGCAGCCACACCTTCCTGCCGCGGTTCGACCCGGCGGCATTCCTGCAAATGGTGCAACAGCACCACGTCACCGCGGCGCTGATCGTGCCCACCATGGTCAACATGCTGGTCCACCACCCCGAGGTCACCAGCCACGATCTGTCCAGCCTGCACGGATGCCTCTACGGCGCTTCCCCAATGCCGGAAGCAGTGATCCGGCGCGCGATGGAGGTGATGCCGCACGTCCAGTTCACCCAGGCCTATGGCCAATCCGAAGCCTCACCGGTGATGACCCTGATGCCGCCGCAGTATCATACCTTCGACGGCCCGTTCGCCGGGCGCGTCAAGTCCGCTGGCCGCGCCGTACTGGGCTGCGAGCTACGGATCATGGACGAGGACGACAACGAAGTCCCGCCCGGCGTCGTCGGCGAAGTCTGCGGGCGCGGCCCTTTGGTCATGTTGGGCTACTGGCAGCAGCCCGAACTTACCGCGCACACGCTGCGCAACGGCTGGCTGCACACCGGCGATGGCGGCTACCTGGATGAGGAAGGCTTTCTCTACGTGGTGGACCGCATGAAGGACATGATCGTCAGCGGTGGCGAGAACGTCTATTCCGCCGAAGTCGAGGAAGCGCTCTATGCCCATCCCGCCGTCGCGGAATGTGCCGTAATCGGCGTGCCGGACGATACCTGGGGCGAGCGGGTCCACGCCATCGTGCGGCTGAAACCAGGCACCAGCGCGACCGACAAGGAACTGATCGCCGCCTGCCACACCCGCATCGCCAACTACAAATGCCCCCGCAGCATCACCATCCAATCCGACCCGCTGCCGATTTCGGGCGCCGGCAAGATTCTGAAAGCCCAACTGCGGAGGCCCTATTGGGCCGGACTTGAAAAGCGGGTCAACTGACCCGCCGCCACCCCCGGATCGGGGAAAATGTCGCCTTGACCTGAACCGCGGTTGTGGTCTCCTCTCCGCCCGAAGCGCCTGAGAAAGCGCCAGCACAGGAGGACCGAATGGAACTCGGGTATTTCTCGATGCCGTCTCATCCGCCGGAGCGTGGCTTGAAGGCCGGCCACGACTGGGATCTGCAAACCCTGCGCTGGCTCGACGAACTTGGCTACACCGAGGCCTGGATCGGTGAGCATCACACCGCCCCGTGGGAGCCGCATCCAGCCCCTGACCTGCTGGTCGCCCAGGCCCTGCTGCAGACCAAGCGCCTGCGTATCGGCCCCGGCGGCTTCCTGTTGCCGTACCACCACCCCGCGGAGCTCGCCAATCGCGTCGCGATGCTCGACCATCTGTCCGAGGGCAGGCTGATGTTCGGCGTCGCTGCCTCCGGCCTGCCCAGTGACTGGGCAATGTTCAACGTCGACGGCATGTCCGGGCAAAACCGGGACATGACCCGCGAGGCGCTGGATATCATCCTGCGCATGTGGAGCGATGAACCGTCGTTCCAGCACCGCGGCAAGTACTGGGACGTCGACAAGCCGGAGAAGATGTTCGGTTTCCTGAAGCCGCACCTCAAGCCGCTGCAGAAACCGCATCCGCCGATCGGCGTCGCCGGGCTGTCGAAGAATTCCGATACGCTGAAGATGGCCGGCGAGCACGGGTTCCTGCCGCTCAGCCTGAACCTCAATCCGGCCTATGTCGGCACCCACTGGGCCGCCGTCGAGGAAGGCGCGAAACGCTCCGGCCGCACCCCCAGCCGGCGGGACTGGCGCATGGTGCGGGAAGTCTTTGTGGCCGAAACCGACGCCGAGGCGATGCGCCTGTCGGTCGGCGGCATGATGGGCCGCATGATGCGCGAATACTTCCTGCCGTTACTGGGGCAATTCGGTTTCCTGGAATACCTCAAGCACGACCCGTCGGTGGCGGATTCGGACGTCACCCCGGAATACTGCGCACAGCACAACTGGCTGATCGGCTCCCCGGCCACCGTGGCGGAAAAGCTGGAACGGGTGTATAATGAAGTCGGCGGCTTCGGCAACCTGCTGGTGTTCGGCTTTGACTACAGCGAAAACCCACAGGCCTGGCACAACTCCCTGCGCCTGCTGGCGCAGGACGTCGCGCCGCGGGTCAGGCACCTGACGCCGACTTGATGGGCCGGATCGACCAGCGCCTGATCGGAGATTGCACATGACCCGCGTCCTTCACCGTTCCGGCGCCATTCCGCCCGTCGCTGCCCGCGGCGAAGGCATTTATCTGTACACCCAGGATGGGCACGCCGTGATCGACGCCTCGGGCGGGGCGGCCGTCGCCTGCCTGGGCCACGGCAACCGCCGCGTCGCCGAGGCTATCGGCCGCCAGGCCGCCACCATGGCCTATTCCCACACCGGCACCTTCTCCAACCAGCCGGCCGAGGACCTTGCCGACATCATCCTCGAAAACGAACCCGGCGGTCTGACGCGCGCCTGGTTCTGCTCCTCGGGATCCGAGGGCAACGAGGCGGCGATCAAGCTGGCCCGCCAGTATTTCCTCGAAATCGGCCAGCCGCGGCGCGTCCGCACCATCGCCCGCCGCCAGTCCTACCACGGAACCACGCTGGGCGCGCTTGCGGCCGGCGGCAACATGATGCGCCGGGCCCACTACGAGCCGATCCTGTCGCAGGCCCACAGCCTGGTGTCGCCCTGCTTCGCCTATCGCTTCCAGAACCCCGGCGAAACCGATGCCCAATACCTCGACCGGCTGGCCGATGAACTCGATGCCGAGTTCCAGCGAGTCGGTCCCGACACCGTCACCGCCTTCCTGGCCGAACCCGTCGTCGGGGCCACCACCGGCTGCGTCACTGCGCTGCCCGGCTACTTCCAGCGTGTCCGCCGGATCTGCGACCGCTACGGCGCGCTGCTGATCCTGGATGAGGTGATGTGCGGCATGGGCCGCACCGGCACGATGCATGCGTGGGAGCAGGAGGGCGTCACGCCGGACATCCAGGTCATCGCCAAGGGCCTCGGCGGCGGCTACCAGCCTATCGGTGGCATCCTGATCGCCGACCGGATCGTAAAGGCCCTCGCCGACGGGTCGGGCGGCTTCCTGCACGGCCAGACCTACCAGGCCCATCCGGTCGCCTGCGCCGCCGCGCTCGAGGTCCAGCGCATCATCCGCGAGGACAACCTGGTCGCCAACGTGCAGGCGATGGGCCACCGTCTGGAAGCCGCGCTGCAGGAGCGTTTCGGCAATCATCGCCATGTCGGCGACATTCGCGGCCGCGGCCTGTTCTGGGCGCTTGAATTCGTTACCGACCGCGCCGGCAAGCAGGTTTTCGATCCGGCCCTGAAATTGAACGAGCGGATCAAGGCCGAGGGCATCGCCCGCGGCCTTGCGACCTACCCCATGGGCGGCACCATCGACGGCAAGCAAGGCGACCACGTCATCGTGGCCCCGCCATACATCGCGACCGCCAGCGACATCGATACGATCGTAGATCGACTTGGCGCCGCCGTGGACGCCGCCCTCGGTAGTATTTGAGAAGCATTCGCATCATTACGATCCCTACTTGACGGATCGTCCCGTTCCGCCACATTCCGCGCCATGCGCAACTTCTCAGAGCTCACCGAGCGGGAGATCCTCGCTCTCGCTATCGCCAATGAGGAAGAAGACGGCCGTATCTACCTGGACATTGCCGAAGGCCTGCGCACGGAATATCCCTCCAGCGCCAACATCTTCACCGAAATGGCCGGCGAGGAAGGCGAACATCGCCACCGCCTGCTGGAAGTCTACCGCCGGAAGTTCGGCGAACATATTCCGCTGATCCGACGCCAGGACGTGCGTGGCTTTGTCCAGCACAAGCCGGTCTGGCAGATGTACCCGATGAACCTGAAGGCCGTCCGCCTGCTAGCCGAGGATATGGAAACCGAGACCCAGTCCTTCTACCGCCGGGCCGCCGCCCGCAGCGAAGACGTCACCATCCGCAAATTACTGGGTGATCTCGCCGATGCGGAAGTCGAGCACGAACGCCGCGCCGATCAGCTGGTGGTGGAAAACCTGCCGACCGATATCCGCCGCAAGGAAGACGCCCACGCCCGCCAGTCCTTCATCCTGCGTGTCATCCAGCCCGGACTCGCCGGCCTGATGGACGGCTCGGTATCGACCCTCGCACCGGTCTTCGCCGCCGCCTTCGCATCCGGCAACACCTGGGAAACCTTTCTTGTCGGAATGGCCGCCTCGGTTGGCGCCGGCATCTCGATGGGCTTCGCTGAGGCGCTGTCCGACAACGGCAGCCTGACCGGGCGCGGCGCCCCCTTAATCCGTGGCGGCATCTGCGGCCTGATGACCACCGCCGGCGGCATCGGCCACACCCTGCCGTTCCTGATCCCCAATTTCTGGACCGCGATGGTCGTGGCATTCGCCGTGGTGATCGTCGAGCTGGCGGTGATCTCCTGGGTGCGCTGGAAGTACATGGACACGCCGCCGCTGTCGGCGACGCTGCAGGTCGCCTTTGGCGGCGCCCTGGTGTTCGGCGTGGGAATCCTGATCGGCAGCAGTTAGAGCAACATCACCCTGACCGGAATGGTCAGGGTGATGAAGTTGCTCGCTCAAACAACGAGATAGAGCGCGCTGACTGTTTACAGTCAGGCTGAAAGCGCTCTAGCGCGCCATCACCCGCTGGCACTGGCACAGTTGCTCGCCTGAACAAGCGGATGCCGCGTGCCGGCTGCCCTGCGGTCCGCCTGAAAGCGCCCTAGCCCCGGCGTCGTCGGGCCAATACCGTCGGGGTCATCGGCTCGCCGATCAGCCCCGATAAGTCCGGCGCCGTGGCCGGCGACAGCGTCGCCATGAAGGCCGCCAGCCTGGCTTTCGCTTCCAGCATCCGTTTGCGGGCCTGGCCGATCGCTGCCTCGAATCCACACGCATCCCACTGCGTATCCTCCGGTGACATCCTATCCGGATCCCGTGCCCGCTCCTTGCGCCGGGTATCCAGCGCCTTGCCGGATTTTTGCGACAGCCGGTCCAGCGCCAGGGCATAGCCCTGAAGCCGCAGCATCTCGTCCATGGATTGGTCCCGGAATGCCATCGACGCACTCAGGCATGCCAGGGACGCCCAACTCAGCGCGATGATCTGGGCCGAGAGCTGCAGCTCCTTCGGTGTGGCCGCCCGATAATCATCCAGCAACCCCGCGATCACGATACGCGTCGTCCGCTCGTCGCCCGCGGCACTGTCGATGAAGAATGGCAGCAGGGCCGCGATGGCATCCTCACGCAGACGATCCCGCGACGGATCAGGCTGCGCTTCGGCACGCGACGTCGGCCTGGAAGGGCTTGTCATCGTCAATAAGTTCTCTATTTGTTCGCATCCACTTGTAAGCCGACACCAGGGCCAAGGCAAGGAAAAAAATCACTCTGCCCAATCCCACCACCCTGCGCCATACTCGCCCTTCAAGCGGAGCAGCGAACGATCAATGACTTGGCCTACCCAGCAAGGCGTCTACGACGCCGGCGACTTCACCCTGCAATCCGGCGCCCGGATCCAGGCCGCGCGACTGTCCTGGAAGACCCACGGCACGCTGAACCCAGCCCGCGACAACGTCATCGTCTACCCCACCAGCTACGGCGCCCAACACCCCGATCTGGAGTGGCTGATCGGCCCCGACAAAATTCTCGATCCAGCCCGCTGGTTTATCGTCATCCCCGACATGTTCGGCAACGGGCTGTCGTCGTCCCCGGCCGACACCCCGAACTATCCCACCCTGGTCACCATCTGCGACAATGTGCAGTTGCAACGCCACGCGCTGGCCGACCTGTTCGGCATTGACCGCGTGGCCTGCGTCTACGGCTGGTCGATGGGCGCCCTGCAGGCCTACCACTGGGCCGCGCTGTTTCCCAACGACGTCGACCGCATCATCGTCAATTGCGGCGTCGCTCGTACCGCCGTGCACAACCAGGTCTTCCTCCGCTCGCTGATGGCGACTTTGGAAGCCGCCCCCGAACATGTCGGCAATGGCCGCTTCTCCGCCGAACCCAGGGCCGCCAAGCGGGCCTTCGGGCGGATCTATGCCGGCTGGGCCCTGAGCCAGGATTTCTACCGCGCCGGCCTGCATCTGGCGTCCGCACCCAGCCCCAACCTGGGCGCGCCGGACCTGGAAACGTTCCTCAAGACCGATTGGGAGGATCGGTTCGGGGTCCGCCCGGCCGCCAATCAGTACGCCCAGCTGCGCACCTGGGATGCCGCCGATATCAGCGCCAACAACCTGTATGACGGCGACCTGACCGCCGCCCTGCGCGCGATCAAGGCCCGCGTGCTGCTGATGCCGGGCGACACCGACCTGTATTTCCGCACCGCCGACAACGCCGCCGAACTGCCCTTCCTGGCTGCCGCGGCGCTGCGGCCCATCCCCAGCATCTGGGGCCACCGTGCCGGCAACCCGGTTGCCAATCCGGCCGATATGCTGTTCATCCGAACCGAAGTGCGGGCGTGGCTCGCGCAGTAGAGTATGATCACGCCTCGATCACACTCTCAAACAACCACCGCAAGGGAGAAACCGAGATGCCCGCCCAAGTCACCCGCAACAATCCGCAAGCCGTCAGATCGCCCACCGGCTACACCCATGCGATCCAGATCACCGGCGATCATCGCCGTCTGATCATTTCCGGCCAGGTCGGCATGGCGCAGGACGGCACCATCCCCAGCGCCGGAGAAGGCCAGATCGCGCAGGCTCTGGCCAATTTGCGCGCGGTCCTGACCGAGAACGGAATGAGCATCGAAAATCTCGTGAAGACCACGGTCTTCCTGACCGACCGGGGCCTGCTGCCGGCTTTCCGCCAGGCGCGCGGTGCGGCCTTCGGCGAACATGCTCCGGCTTCAACGCTGCTGTTCGTCGCCGGCCTTGCCGACCCGGCATTCGTGGTGGAAATCGAAGCCGAAGCGGTCGCCTGAGATGGACGTGGTCCGGCGCAACACCGTGGGCGACGCAATCCATCGTGCCGCCCGCATGTTCCGTGACCGCCCCGCCTTGATCTTCGGTGACCGGACCTGGTCGTTTCACGACCTGGATCTGGCAGCCAGCCGCGTCGCCGGATTTTTCGCCGGGCTCGGGATCGAGCCGGGCGACCGGATCGCTGCTTACGGCCGCAATTCCGATGCCTACTTCATCGCCTGGCTCGCCTGCGTGCGCGGCGGCTTTGTCCACGTCCCGATCAACTACGCACTCACCGGCGAGGAACTCGCCTACATCGTCAACCAGTCAGGCTCGCGGCTGGTGCTGGCCGCCGCCAGCCTCGCCGGCAACCTTGATGGCATCGACGTGCAAGCCCGCCATCTTGAGGACCTGATCGCCGTCGCCCTCGACGCCAACGCGCCGGCAGCCCCGGAACCCGACCTGCACGATGACTCCCTGGCGCAGATCGTCTATACATCCGGCACCACGGCGGCGCCGAAGGGCGCGATGATGACCCACAAGGCGATGATGTCGCAGTACTACTCGGTCATCCACAACATGGACTATGCCGAGACCGACCGCGCCCTGGCCGCCTTGCCACTTTATCATACCGCACAGACCCACGCCTTCACCATGCCGCAGCTTCTGGTCGGCATCACCACGATCCTGATCGAGGCGCCTGCCCCTGACCTCGTGTTGAGCCTGATCGAGCAGCAGCACATCACCTCCTTCTTTGCCCCGCCCACGGTATGGATCAGCCTGCTGCGCCACCCGGATTTCTCGACCCGCGACCTGAGCTCGCTGGAGAAAGTCTACTACGGCGCCTCGATCATGCCGGTACCGGTGCTGCACGAACTGCGCGAGCGGCTGCCGCAGGCGCGCCCCTACAACTGTTATGGCCAGACCGAGATCGCGCCGCTCGCCACCGTGCTGCGGCCCGAGGAACACGATGCCCGGCCCGCTTCCTGCGGGCGTCCCTGTCTGAACGTGCAGACCCGCGTCGTCGACACTGACATGAACGACGTCCCGCCCGGCACCCACGGCGAGATCGTCCATCGCTCGCCCCACCTGATGGTTGGCTACTGGAACAAACCGGCCGAAACCGCCGAAGCCTTCGCCGGCGGATGGTTTCACTCCGGCGACGTCGGCTACTTCGACGACGAGGGTTATCTGTACATCGTCGATCGCATCCGCGATGTGATCAACACCGGCGGTGTCCTGGTTGCCAGCCGCGAAGTAGAGGAAATCCTGTTCACCCACCCGGCTGTCTCGGAGGTCGCGGTGGTCGGCCTGCCCGATGATAAATGGATCGAGGCCGTCACGGCCTTCGTCGTGCTGCGCCCCGGCCAGACCGTCGCCGAACCCGACCTGCAGGCACTCGCCCGCGGACATCTGGCAGCCTATAAGCTGCCCAAGAAGGTGATCTTCGTGGACACCCTGCCACGCAACACGGCAGGCAAATTACTGAAGCGGGAACTGAGGAAACAATATAGCTGAGGCCGCTCCGCGTTCAGGCGGTCCGCCAGCGCCACAGGGGGAGAAACCACATTGCTGCTTTATGACTCAATCGGACCAAACCCGAAAGTCGTCCGCATGTTCATCGCCGAACGCGGCATCACCGGGATTACCGCCCAAACGGTCGACCTGATGGCCGGCGAAAACCGCCAGGCCGCCTACCTGGCAAAGAACCCGACCGCCGGGCTGCCGGCCCTGGAACTGGATGACGGCACCATACTGACCGAAATCACCGTCATCTGCGAATATTTGGATGAGATCACCGTTGGCGGCACCAGCCTGATCGGCACCGATGCGCAACAGCGTGGCGAGACCCGTATGTGGACGCGACGCATCGACCTGGGGATCATCGAACCAATGACCGCGGGATTTCGCTACGCTGAAGGACTGAAACTGTTCTCCAGCCGCATGCGCTGCATCCCCCAGGCAGCAGACGATCTCAAGATCATCGCCAAGGAGAAACTTGCCTGGCTCGACAGTCAGATTGCCGGTCGTCAGTTTATCTGCGGCAACCGCCTGACCCTGGCCGACACCATGCTGTTTGCCTTCGTGCAGTTCGGCAATTCGGTGCGTCAGCCGCTCGATCCAGCCAATTCCAACCTCACCGCATGGTACGACCGGATGGCCGCGCGTCCCAGCGCAACAGTCTGACACCAGTCGGCGCTTGCGCCGACCGTTATCAGAGCCTGGTTTCGCGCGCCACCGCCCGCCTGCCCGTCCGCCTGCCCGCCTGCCCGCCTGCCCGGGGCGCATACCAACGGCCGGATGCATCGGAAGAGTCGACGCTTCCGTTCGCTGGCCTGAAGGCCTGCCCCCTCCCTAACCGAAAGCGGCGCTTTATCAGAAACTCAACGGCTCATCCGTCACCGGTGTCCAGCGCCTGTTCCTGACCACAGACAGGAACGACCGATTGGATGCATGATGATCGGTCGGACTGAGCGACAAAGCCGGGCCACCAAAGATGTCACGCCAGTCCTTCATGCTCTCCATCGCGTTGATGAAGCTGTCGAGCGTCAGCGATCTTGGCGGTCAAAGCTGCGATCCAGGTAGCGCTGGAGGCGGAGATGACGCGTCCCGCCTTTTCCAGAGCGGCAATCGTGAATGTCGCGCAGGTATAGCCGGCCTCGCCCAGATAGTTCACATCGATACCGAATGCCTTGCGGTACTTCGCGGTGAACGCCTGGATCGCCGGCTTCGGGTCGTCGGGATACCGATACAGCGCCGGCGCCATGGCATAAAACCCTTCCGCGGGTTCGCCCGGCGCTTCCGCCACCGCCGTGGAGTAGCTGGCAAACTGCCCGCAGCAATCCACGGTCCAACCGATCTTGCGGATCGTCTGCAGGATGATCGTAGTGTCCTTGACGATCGTCCCCATGCAGATCAGCCATCACACCCGGCGTCACGCTGACGCTGTACATCAGCCGCATTGAAGTCGGTATCGGTCGGCCGGTGCGACGTTTCGGCCGCCAGTTTCAGTCCCATTGCCTGAAGTTGCGCGACCACTCCGGCGTGTACGTCGCGGCCGAAGTCGGTGTCTTGATACATCGATCCGATCGTCTTCTTGCCGCTCAGTTGCGCGACCACTCCGGCGTGTACGTCTCGAGTTGCGCGAAGCGTTTCGCGGCCGAAGTCGGTGTCTTGATACATCGATCCGATCGTCTTCTTGCCGCTCACCTCGACGAAGCGTTTCACTCCCGCCCGCATCTGGTCGTAATAGGACGAAAACTGCCCGAACTTCAGCCGGTTGAACGGCTCGTACATCGACCGCGCGCAGGTCAGCGGGAACACATTTGGCACGCTCTTCTCGAACATCGACGGCATCACCGCTGCGTTATGCGGCGTGCCGCCATTGCCCAGCGCAAAAAAGATGTTGTCGCGATTGAGCAACTTGTTCATCGCCTGCACTGCTTTGGGGACGATGTATTCCATATCCTCGACGATCCAGCGGATCTTGCGGCCATGGATGCCGCCACGCGCGTTCACGTCCTCGAACGCCATGCGCATGGCATTGGCATTGTTGACCCCCTGCACGGCGGTAACCCCGGACAGATCGGTCATTGTGCCGATGATGATCTCGGTATCGGTAACGCCCCGCGTCGCGGCAGCAGCCCGCCCAATAACCGGTGGTGAGGCAAGAAGGCCGATGCCACCGGCCAACGCCCATCGGCGCGAAATCGCGCTTGGTTTGTTCATTGACGAAGTCTCCCTGGCGCGGCCGGATTATTCCGGTCCGCTTTATAAGCCCGGGCATCCTGCGCCAAGCGAAGCCGCGGCGTAAAGCAGGGAAAGGCGAGGGCCTGCCCTCGACCCGCCAAGGGGTGACGCCCCTTGGAACCGATAATTGGCATCAAAGGGTGCGTTGCACCCTTTGCGGGTCAAGGGCAGGGCCCTTGCATTTACTTCGGCTTACTGGCCGCATCGATCTTGGCAACCGATTCCGGATCCAGCTCAATCTCCGCCGCCTCCGCCAGTTCGGCCACCTGCTCCAGCGTCGTCGCACTCGCAATCGGGGCCGTCACGCTCGGACGCGCGATCAGCCAGGCCATCGCGATCTGACCCGGCTTCGCCTCATACTTGGCCGCGACTTCCTCCAGCGCCTTGATGACGCCAAACCCATAATCGTTCAGGTATTTCTCGACCCCACGCCCACGCGCACGCCCCTCGGCGTCCGCCTTGGACTTGTATTTACCAGTCAGGAAGCCGCTGGCCAGCGAGTAATACCCGATCACGCCGACCTTCTCCGCCAGGCACAAATCTTCCAGCGGCCCCTCGAAACTGTCCCGCTCCACCAGGCTATATTGCGGTTGCAGGCTCTGGTAACGCGGCAATCCCTTGGCGGTGCTGATCTTCAGCGACTCCGCCAGCCGCTCAGCTGAAAAATTGGATGCTCCGATCTCCCGCACCTTCCCGGCCTTGATCAGATCGGCATAGGCCGACAACGTCTCCTCGATCGGCGTCTCCGGATCGTCGCGATGCGACTGATACAGGTCGATGTAATCGGTCTGCAGCCGGCGCAGCGAGTCCTCAACCGCAGTCTGCATATAGGCCCGCGACAGACCTTTCTTGCCCGGCGCCATCTCGATCCCCAGCTTGGTCGCCAGCACGATCTTGTCGCGGTTGCCGCGCGCCTTCAGCCACTTGCCGATGATCGTTTCCGAATCACCGCCGGTGCTGCCCTTCACCCAACGCGCGTAGACGTCGGCCGTATCCAGGAAATTGAACCCGGCGTCCAGCCAGGCGTCCAGCAACGCGAACGATGTCTTCTCGTCAGCCGTCCAACCAAACACGTTGCAGCCGAACGTGATCGGCGGAACCTCCAGCGATGACTGCCCTAATCTGCGCTTTTCCATCGTCTAGACCCCCGAAGCCCGCACCAGCCGTCCTGGCGTGGCACCTGTATAGACGCCGCTTTCGAACGTCGACACCCCCGACACGAACGTGTTCCGGTAGCCGTCGACCCGCTGCACCAGTCGCCGTCCGTTCATCGGCAGGTCGTAGCGCACCTCCGGTATATGCAGCCGCAGCCCCTCGTAGTCGATCACGTTGACATCGGCCTTTCTGCCGACCGCCAGCCGCCCGCGATCATGGAAGCCGAAGAAATCGGCCGTCTCGCTGGTCTGACGCTTCACCATTAGTTCCAGCGGCAGCTTCGGCCCCCGCGACCGGTCCCGCGCCCAATGGATCAGCATCCAGCTTGGTACGCTGGCATCGACGATCGAGGAACAATGCGCCCCGCCGTCCGACAACCCAAGGATCGTTGCATCATCCGTCAGCATGCTGTGGATGACGTCCAGGTTGTCTTCGTTGTAGCCAACGATCGGGAAGAACAGGAACCGTTCCGCTCCGCCGGCAAGATAATCATAGGCCACTTCGTCCGGCGTATGATTGGAACGGGCCGCCATCGCCGCAATACTGTCCTTTTCTTCCGGCTCATAGTTCGGCGGATTGCCCATCGGGAACATCCGGTTCCAGCGCGTCACGATATGCTGGCGGAACTGCGATAGCCGGTTCAGCAATTCGGCGGACGGCGCCTCCGACAATACCTTCGCCCGGAACGCCGGGTCCTGCATCCGCTTGATCCGCTCCGCCACCGGCAGGCGCAACAAGGCCTGGTAGCTGGGCCGGATCGAAAATGGATTGAGCGCCGTATCGATCCCCAGCATCACCCCCACCGGCCGACCCGCAATCTGCGCGGTCACCATCGCTCCGGCCGACCGCGCCTCATGCACACCATCCATCAGCCGGCGCCAACGCACCAGGTCGGTGGGCCGGTCGGTCAGCAGGAACCACACCGGCCGTCCGGTATCCTGCCCCAGCTTGGTCATCCATTTCAGCTCTTCGGCCTCATTGTCGAAGTCGCTGTTCACCCCGAATGCGCCGTGCTTCAGCCCCTTGAACGCCGACCCGATGCCCAGCAGCTCATCGACCTCGGAATAACGACCCGGCACCATGTCGCCGGACGGCGTCTTGTGCGAATTGGTCCGCGACGTGGTGAACCCGAACGCCCCGGCCTCCAGCCCGGCCCGCACCGCATCGCGCATCGCCGCGATGTCGTCGCCCGTCGCCTTCTCCCGCCGGATCGCCCGCTCGCCCATCGTGTAGACCCGCAACGGGTGATGCGGGATCTGCGCGGCGATATCGATCGCCCGCGGCATCTCGTCCAACGCATCCAGGTACTGCGGGAACGTCTCCCAGTTCCACTTCAGCCCGTCGGCCAAGGTAATGCCGGGAATTTCCTCGATCGACTCCATCATGCCGATCAGCGCTGAATGATCCTCGCTGCGCACCGGCGCGAAACCCACGCCGCAATTACCGAACAGGACGGTGGTGACACCGTGCCAGGACGACGGCGCCAGTTCGCGATCCCAGGTTGCCTGCCCGTCGTAATGGGTATGAACATCGACCCAGCCCGGAGTGACCAGCAACCCGTTGGCGTCGATCTCCCGCTTGCCAGGCCCCGCTTTGCCGCCAACCTCGGAGATCACCCCGTCCTTCAGCGCCACGTCGCCGGTAAAACCCGCCTTTCCAGTCCCATCGACGATCGTGCCGCCGCGGATCACCGTATCATGCATGGGTCGCTCCCGATTTCTTTTTTCCAGGGCGCCATGGGAAACCTCCCAGCGCCGCCGGTCAAGTTTTTGCCCTGCCGAACCGCCATTTGCCTAACCGCAAGGCGCCGCCGATGATGGGCAGGAATCGCGTCCCGAACGCTTCCACGACTCGGCCACTTCCTGCTAGGCAGCCACGATGCCCAGTCTGGATATGGAACTGGCCGCCGGAGGGCGTGTCGCCGGAGTCGATGAGGCCGGCCGCGGTCCACTGGCCGGCCCTGTCGTCGCGGCCGCCGTTGTCCTCGGCGCATGGGTTCCCTCGGACCTCGCCTCGCTGCTGGACGACTCGAAAAAACTCACCGCGGAACAGCGCCTGGCCGCCTTTACGGCCCTCCGCGCATCGGCGGCAGAGGTCGGCATCGGCGCCGCTTCGGTGGCGGAAATCCTCAGGCTGAACATCCTGCATGCCTCGATGCTGGCCATGCGGCGAGCCGTGGCGCGTCTGCGGACGGCGCCGGATCTCGCTCTGGTGGACGGCAACTACCCTCCCAACCTGACCTGCGCCGTGCAATGCGTGGTCGGCGGTGACGCCCTGTGCCTGTCGATCGCCGCCGCCTCGATCGTCGCAAAAGTGGTGCGTGACCGCGCAATGACCAGACTGGCCGTGCGCTTTCCCGGCTACGGGTGGGAAACCAATGCCGGCTATGCCACCAGCTTTCACCGCACCGCGCTCGGGCGGCTGGGCGTCACACGCCATCACCGCGAAGCGTTCGGCTCTGTTGCGCAACTGCGGCTGGCGCTCGCCGGGGAAGTCGCGTGAGGCAAGCCAGGGCGCGGGGCGTCGCCGCGCACCAATGGGCGCACCAATCGGCACGTCGCTCCCGGGCAGCCCCTTGCCCTCCCGATCGCGCGTCCGGCCTTACTCGCTTTCCCCGGGTTGCCGCGATCGATTGAAGCGACTGATTGACGCGGCGTCGGCAACGCCGTCACGATACGCTGTGGATAATTTGGAAGCCGAGGTTGAATCAGTACTACGAACTACCGTTGGACCAGATACTGCGGGGCGACTGTGTGCAGTTGATGCGCATGTTGCCGCCCGCGTCGGTTGACTGCGTCTTCGCCGATCCACCCTACAACCTGCAACTGCGCGGCGAACTCAGGCGACCGGACGACAGCCTGGTCGACGGCGTTGACGAGGAATGGGACCGCTTTACCGATTTCGCCTCCTACGACGACTTCACCCGCGGCTGGCTGACGGAGTGCCACCGCCTGCTGCGCAAGGACGGCACACTCTGGGTGATCGGCGCCTACCACAACATTTTCCGCATTGGCGCCATCCTGCAGGATCTGGGGTTCTGGATCCTGAACGACGTGATCTGGCGCAAGTCCAACCCAATGCCGAACTTTCGCGGTCGCCGCTTCACCAATGCCCACGAGACCTTGATCTGGGCGGCAAAAGGGCGCGATTCCCGCTATCGCTTCAACTACCAGGCGATGAAGTCGCTGAACGACGACATCCAGATGCGCAGCGACTGGTTCATCCCGCTGTGTACCGGCCATGAACGGCTGCAAAATGAGCATGGCCTGAAGCTGCACCCGACCCAGAAGCCGGAGGCATTGCTGCACCGCGTGCTGCTCGCCAGCACCAATCACGACGACGTCGTGCTCGATCCGTTCGCCGGCACCGGCACCACCGCAGCCGTGGCAAAGCGCCTGCGCCGCCACTACATCGGTATCGAACGCCATCCCGCCTATGTCGAGGCCGCGATGGCCCGGTTGCTGCGCACCAAGGCCGTCTCGGTCGAAGGTGCCACCTCTCAGCCGACCAAGCGCGAAGCTGTCCGCATCCCGTTCGGCAACCTGGTCGAGCAAGGGCTGATCATGCCCGGCACCACGGTTTTCGACCGCCAGCGGCGGGTCAGCGCGCTGGTCGGGCCGGACGGCTCACTCAGCGCCGGCGACATCCGCGGCTCGATCCACAAAGTCGGCGCGGCGCTGCAGAACGCCCCAAGCTGCAATGGCTGGACCTTCTGGCACTTCGAGCGGGACGGCGTGTTGTACCCGCTGGACGTCCTGCGCGCAGCCATCGCCACACCCCCGGCCGCGGCACTCTGACCGCCGGCCGCAACGCCTGCATCATGCCGGATGCAGCACGCGGATAATCCGATGCCGTCGTCGATCCGCAGGTAATCCGGCCTATGATGGCCCCCCCGTCCCTGACCCTATCGGCCGCGCTTGGAAGTGAATTCCCACCCGGACAGCCACGTGCAATTGTTAAGAAGTCGAGATGGAGAGGAACGGTGAGCCTCCTGGTCAAGCGCAGTTTTTCCCTCGCCGGGCACCGGACCAGCGTCGCGCTGGAGCAGGAATTCTGGGACGCATTGTCTCGGATCGCACAGGTTCGGACCCAGTCTCTCTCAGCCCTGGTTGCGGCGACGGATGCCGACCGGGAACCGAACCGCCCCCTGGCATCGGCACTGCGGATCGCAGCACTGGCCGGGCAGCCTGCAGGATCTGGCAGCGCTACCGGTCCATCGGAGTAGCGGGGCCGCAATCAGTGCGCCGCCGCCCAGGTCCTTCCGGTTCCGGTCTCCACCACCAGCGGAACCGACAGCACAGCGGCATTCTCCATCACCCGCCGAACCAGTGCGGCCAGCGCTTCCGCCTCCGCCTCGGGTGCCTCGAACAGGAGTTCGTCATGCACCTGAAGGATCAGCCGTGACGACAATTCTGCCGTCCGCAGCGCCGCCGGCAGCCGGACCATCGCCCGCTTGATGATGTCCGCCGCCCCGCCCTGCAGCGGCGCATTGATCGCCTGGCGTTCGGCATAGGCCCGCCGCGCCCCGTTCTTGTCGGCAATCCCCGCCACCCAGCAGCGCCGCCCGAACGGCGACACCACGTACCCCTTCTCCCGCGCCGTCTTCTTCGTCCGATCCATATATTCCAGAATGCCCGGATACCGCTCGAAGTAACGACCAATATAGCCGCGCGCCTCACCCGGCGTGATCCCAAGCTGCCGAGCCAGCCCAAAGCCTGAAATTCCGTAGATGATGCCGAAGTTGATCGCCTTGGCCCGCCGGCGGGTCATCGGATCCATCCCCTCCATCGGGACCCCGAACACCTCCGAGGCGGTACGTGCGTGAATGTCCTCGCCGCGCGCGAAACTCTCCTTCAGCACCGGCAGGTCCGCGACATGCGCCAGCAGCCGCAACTCGATCTGCGAATAATCCGCGCTGACCAGCACATGACCGGGCTCCGCGACGAACGCGTGCCGGATCCGGCTGCCCTCCTCGGTGCGGATCGGGATGTTCTGCAGGTTCGGATCCGTCGAGGACAGCCGCCCGGTCGAGGCGATTGCCATCGCGAACGACGTATGCACCCGCCCGGTGTCCGGATGGATGTCGCTCACCAGCGAGTCGGCATACGTGCTCTTCAGCTTCGCCAGTTGGCGCCATTCCAGGATGCGGTTCGGCAGCTCGTGGCCCTGGTCCGCCAGCCCCTGCAACACCGACGAATCCGTCCCCCAGGCGCCGGTCTTCATCCGCTTGCCGCCCGGCAGCTTCTGCTCGTCGAACAGCACCTCGCCCAGCTGTTTCGGGCTGCCGAGGTTGAACGGCCGGCCCGCCAGCCGGTGACAGTCCGCCTCCATCACCACCATGCGTTCAGCGAAATCCACCGACATCCGCCGCAGGTCATCGGCGTCGACCTTGACCCCGGCGCGCTCCATCTCCAGCAGGATCGGCAGCAGCCGGCGCTCCACCTGCTCATACAGCGCCAACCCGCCATTCAGCCGCAGCCGCGGCTTCAGAGTGTCCCACAGTCGTAGCGTCACATCGGCGTCCTCGCCGGCATAGGCGGTGGCGCGATCGATCTGCACCTGCGGAAACGGAATCCGGTTGCGTCCCGTCCCGGTGACCTCGTCGTAGCTGATCGGCGTATGACCCAGATGAAGCTGCGACAGCTCATCCATGCCATGTCCATGCAGCCCGGCTTCCTGCGCGTAGGACACCAGCATCGTGTCGTCGACCGGCGTGGGCATCGGGAACCCGGCGCGCACCAGGATCATCATGTCGAACTTGGCGTTGTGGAATATCTTCAGCACCGCCGAATCGGCCAGCATCGGCCCCACGACCTCGATCGCCTCCGCCACCTTCATCTGCTCGCCAAGCACCTCGTGGCCCAGCGGCACATAGCAGGCACGCCCCGGCCCGGTAGCCAGCGAGAAACCCACCAGGCCGGCCCGCATCGGGTCCAGCCCGTCAGTCTCGGTGTCCATGGCCACAAAGCCGCGGCCGGTCGCCTCCGCCACCCAGGCCCGCAGCGCCTCGGCCGTGGTGACGCTCTCGTACGGCCCAAACCCATGTTCGGTCGGCGGCGGGGTCAGCCCAAGATCGGGTTGCAGCACCGGATTGGGCGGCGCGTTGTCCTTCGGCTGCGACGGCACAGCCGGGCCATCCAGCCCCAGCCTGGCGATGGTGCTGCGGAACCCCTGCTGGTTCAGCCAGGTCACCAGCGTCGGCCGGTCCGGCTCACGAAGACCCAGCGTGTCCACCGCCACCGGCAGCGGCGTATCCTCCCGCAGCAGCACAAGCTGGCGGGAAATCCGAGCCTTTTCAGCGTGCTCGATCAGCATGTCGCGGCGCTTGGAAGGCTTCATCCCCGGCGCCGCCGCCAGCACACGCTCCAGGTCCCCGAATTCGTTGATCAGCTGCGCGGCACCCTTCGGGCCGATTCCCGGCACCCCAGGCACATTATCCGTGGAATCGCCGATCAGCGCCTGCACCTCGACCATCTTGTCCGGGGTGACGCCGAACTTCTCCATCACCTCCGCCGGCCCGATCGGCTTCTGCTTGATCGGGTCCAGCATGTCGACGCCCGGACGGATCAGCTGCATCAGGTCCTTGTCGGACGACACGATCGTCACCTGGCCACCTTCCTGGGTGGTCGCCAGGGCATAGGCGGCGATCAGGTCATCGGCCTCCCAGTCCGGCAGCTCGATGCTGGGCACACCGAACGCCGCCGTCGCCTCCCGCACCAGCGCGAACTGCGGAATCAACTCATCGGGCGGCGGCGGCCGGTGCGCCTTGTAGGCATCATACAGCCGATTGCGAAACGTCACCCGCCCGGCGTCGAAAATCACCGCCAGATGCGTGCCGACATGCTCCTTCAGCAGCTTCGCCAGCATGTTGGTGAAGCCGAACACCGCATTCACCGGCGTCCCGTCCGGTCGCGTCATCGGCGGCAGCGCATGGAACGCTCGGAAGATGAACCCCGATCCGTCGATCAGGATCAGATGCAGCTTCGGCGGCGCAACCTCCGCAGGCAGCGCCGCCGCTGTGTCAATGTCCCCAGGGGGATTAGTGTCCCCAGCGGGATTGATGTCCCCAGGGGGATTAATGTCCGCTATCGTGGTCGGCTCCCGGGTTCAGGATATAGAGGCGTGAGCAGTACGGGCACATTACCTGCTCGCCTGGAATACGCAGGTACACGCGCGGATGACCCAGCGCGCCGTTGCCGCCATCGCAGGCCACAGTACGCGAGTCGACGTGGATGATCTCGGTCGGTGTCGCGGCCGAGGCGGTTGAGGGGGCGGCGCCGTCCGGCATGATGATCCTTATGTCTGGTCGGGAAAGCGACGTGATGATAGCGATGCGGCAGATGCTTTCAACCTTCCTCACGTGACCCGGCGGTTTACCCGCGTGCTGATGGCTGTCCTGCTGCTGGCGGGCTGCGCCTCGCGGATCCCGCCGCCGGGGCCGACGGTGGCAAGGCCCACAGTGACCGCCGGTGTATTCCCGATGCCGGACGGCACGCACCTGCCGTACCGCCAATGGCTGCCCGACACCCAGCCCACGGCCGTGGTGCTCGCCCTGCACGGCATGAACGACAGCCGGGATGCATGGGAATATCCCGCCCCTGCATTCGCAGCCGCCGGGCTGGCGATTTTTGCCCCCGATCTGCGCGGTTTCGGCGCAACGCCCAGCCGCGGCCGCTGGCCGGGCACCAATGGGTTCACCGCCGACATCCGGGTGATGGTCCACATCCTGCGGGCACGCTTTCCGCATACCAGGCTGATCCTGATGGCCGAAAGCATGGGCGCCGCCGCCCTGATGGTATTGGCAACCGAACCCGATCCGCCCGCGGCCGACGGTTATGTGCTGATCGCGCCGGCGGTGTGGGGACGCAAGGAGATGAACTTCTTCATGCGCGCAAGCCTGTGGCTCGCCGACCATACATTCCCCGGCATGGCACTGACCGGCCGCGGCTTCGTCAAGGTGAAGGCCAGTGACAACCGGGACGCCCTGAACCGCCTGTCCACCGACCCGCTGACCATCCACTCCACCCGGGTCGATGCCATCAAGGGCCTGGTTGACTTGATGGGCCAGGCGCTGGGCTCCGCCTCCCGGTTCAATGCACCGGCGCTGTTCCTGTACGGCGGCCATGACGAACTGGTCCCGCCACGCGCCACCGCCGCCACCTGGCGGGCACTGCCGCAAGGACCGGTGCAGGCATTCTATCCCGACGCCTACCATCTGCTGCTGCGCGACAAGGACCGCGCCCAACCGATCGGCGACATACTGTCCTGGATCCGCGACCCGCGTTGCCCCTTGCCCTCCGGCGCCGACGCCAGGGCCGCCGTCTGGCTTGCGCAGCAGCATGCGGATCGGTCATGACACGGCCTGACCGCCTGCGAGGGACGCCTTGATCGCCCCCCGCGGGTGCCGGACTCAGTAGCCCAGCGGCTCAGCCTCCGTGATCTGCCAATGGCCGTCCTTGACCACGCACAGGTATGACTGGTTCGACCCCTGATGCTTGGTCGGGCTGAAGGAAATCACCGGCGAGCCGAAGATGTCGTGGTAGTCCTTGATCGCCTCCATGCCGGCAACGAAACTATCCGCGGTCAGCGTCTTGCCGCCATTCTTCAGCGCCTGAACGGTGAGCTGCGCGCCGGTGTAGCCGATCTGGGCGGCGAAATTCGGTTCCTTGCCGTACAGCTTCTTGTAGTCGGCCGCGAAGGCCTTCTGTTCCGGCGTCGTCGGGTTCTCGGCCACGAACAGCATCGGGGTCATAGAATAGAACCCCTCTGTCGCCCCACCCGGCACGGTGGCAACGACCTCGTCATAACTGGCTGCCTGGCCGATCATGTCGACCTTCCAGTCCAGCTTGCGAATTGCCGAAATGATCTGCACGGAATCGCGGACGATCCCGCCCACGACGATCAGGTCGCAGTTGGCATCCCTCATCCGGGCGGCCGAGGCGCTGAAATCGGTGTCGGTCGGCTTGTGCAGGGTTTCGCCCGTCAAGGTGATGTTCTCAACCTTCAGCTGATCCTTCACCCCGTCCGTGACATCACGTCCGAAATCGGTGTCCTGCGCCATCGCGCACACCTTCTTCTTGTGCCGCTGCTCCACGAAATACTTCACCCCCGCGCGGGTCTGGTCGTAATACGACGATCCCAAACCG
This sequence comes from Rhodopila sp., assembly GCA_965200665.1. GTDB lineage: Bacteria > Pseudomonadota > Alphaproteobacteria > Acetobacterales > Acetobacteraceae > Rhodopila. The sequence continues at coordinate 1,525,885 of OZ241370.1, forward strand.
AACTTGAAATGATTCAGCGGCTCATACATGGAACGCGCGGATGTCAGCGGGAAAACATTGGCAACGCCCTTGGCGATCTGATCCGGCATCACCGCGTTGTTCATCGGCGTGCCGCCGTTGGCCACCATGATGAAAACACCGTCCCGGTTGATCAGCTTGTTTGCCGCCTGCACCGAACGCGGCACCTGATACTGATTGTCTTCCAGGATATACTTGATCTTGCGGCCGTTGATGCCGCCCGCCGCGTTGACCTGGTCGAATACCATCCGCCATGAATTGGAGTTGTTGACGCCCCACATCGCAGTCACGCCCGACAAATCGGTATAGGTGCCTACCACGATCTCGGAGTCACTCACGCCGCGCTGTTCGGCGGCAACGGCAGGCACCGCAAGCGTCAGGGCAACGGCGGCCAGCAGGGATTTCATTACGGCATTTCCTCCTTGATGTTCAAGCATACGCATTCTGCAGCAGGGCTCGGTAACGTTCGTCCACCGGGTGGGCTCCCGCCGCCGGTTCATCGACCCGTTCGATCACGATGCCCAGGCTGCGCGCCCAGTCGAGCGCCGCAGGCACCACCGGCGTCCCGCCGACATAGGCCAGGCGCAGCCTGTTCAAGCCGAATTCCCGTCGCACCGCCTGCAAAACGAGCAGGTCGGCCAGGCGCCCGATGGCGCCGCCGCCGCGGCCGGCTCGCAACGCCCAGCCATAGATCGTCCGCTGGGTCGCGGTGGCAGCCTTGGCCCGAACCTCGGCCAGCCCCTGCAGATGCGACCAGGCAGACGCATCCGCGCCGAGCACAGTTGGTTTCAGCTCCCGCAGATTCTCGATCACCGTGTCGGGTCCCTCGGGATAGTTGCTGATGCAACCGGTCTCCAGCGCCAGGTACAGCCCCCATACACGTTCCGTGATGTCGGACAGTCGCAGCACCACCAGCCTCTCGTCGCGGCCCCGCAATGGAAGCCGGGCGGCAGCGGTGCTGACCATGTGCACCAGATCCCCATGGGTCAGGGTGCGGCCTGTGCTCTCGCCGCGCGGGAACACGATCACCGCCGCCTGATCGGCCCCGATCTTCTGGATCGCACCAGCCCAGTCGGCGGCTGTGCCCGCCTTGGCAAAGTCGGCAAGGCTGCTGCAGCCAGGGTCGGCGAAATCGCGCAGCCCCTTCATGTCGAACACCACCACCTGCGACAACGCCGGACAGCGGTCGCGCACGGTCAGCACCTTGTCGAGCTGCTCCTCGTTCTCCACGAATGCCAGGCGCGCCCCGCTGGATGACAGCAGGTGGCAGACACGCTCCAGGTCTTCGTCCGGATCGATGGCGACGCTGGCGGCACCCGAACCAAGGATCCCCAGATCGGCATAGATCGCCTCCGGCCGCGTTTCCGACAGGATCGCCGCAACATCGCCACGACCGAAACCGGCTGCCAGCAGCGCGCAACCAATGCCGCGTACCGTCGCGTCCAGCTGCGACCAGCTTACGGCTTTCCAGATACCCCGGTCCTTCAGGCGCAGGATCGTTTCGCTGCCACCGGCAGCGGCGCGTTGCGACAGAAGGCTGGGGATCGATGTCAGCTTCTGGGTCATTGTCAGTTCCACAACCGCTTCTTTTTCCAGCGCCGCGTGCCGCGAGCCCCGGTCTCCTTCTGGCCTAGATAGAATTCCTTGATGTCGTCACGCTGGATCAGGCTGCGGCAGTAATCCGCCGCCACGATCCGCCCAACCTCCAGCACATAACCGAAATCCGCCGTCTGCAACGCGATGTGCGCGTTCTGCTCGACCAACAGGATGGAAACATTCTGCTCCGCGTTGATGCGCCGGATGATGCTGAAGATTTGTTGCACCAGCAGCGGCGACAACCCCAGGGACGGTTCATCCAGCAACAGCAGTTTCGGCCGCCCCATCAACGCCCGGCTGATCGCCAGCATCTGCTGTTCACCGCCCGACAGCAGACCGGCCCGCTGCGACTCACGCTCCTTCAGCCGCGGGAAATAGTCGAAGCAAAGCTCGATGTCGCTGGCGACACCTTTCGGGTCACGCCGTGTATAGGCGCCCATGCTGAGGTTTTCCCGCACCGTCAGGAACGGAAAGATCTCACGTCCCTCCGGCACATGACAGATGCCCAGACGCATGACCTGATCCGGCGGCATGCGGGCAATGTCACGCCCCTCGAACATCACCTGCCCGCGCTCAGGGTCCAGCACACCGGAAATCGTCCGCAGGACGCTGGTCTTGCCGGCGCCGTTGGCACCCAGGACCGTCACGATCTGGCCCTGGTCGACATCCAGCGAGACCCCGCGGATCGCCTGGATCGGACCGTAGAACGTTTCGATGGAGTTGACCCGCAGCAATGCCTCGCTCATGCCGCAACCTCCCCGCCAAGATAGGCTTTCACCACCTCGGGATGCGACTGGACCTCCTGCGGGGTCCCCATCGCCAGCACCTTGCCGTAATTCAGCGCCATCACCCGGTCCGACACCTGGTTCACCAGCGACATGTCGTGCTCGACCATGATGACGGTGATGCCGAGGTCCTTCTTGATGTCCTCGATCCAGAACCCCATGCCCTCGGTTTCTTCAACGTTCAGGCCCGACGACGGCTCATCCAGCAGCAACAGTTTCGGCTCGATGCAAAGCGCCCGCCCGAGTTCCACGACCTTGCGCACACCGTACGGCAGGTTGGCGATCAGCGATTCGCGGTACCGTTGCAGCCCCAGAAAAGCGATAACATCCTCGACCTTTTCCCGGTGCGCCAGTTCCGCCTTGCGCACCGACGGCAGGAACGCCAGTTGCGAAACGAAACCAACCCGCGAGTGGCAGTGCCGCCCGATCAGCAAATTCTCCAGCAATGTGGCGTTTGGAAACAGCTCGATGTTCTGGAATGTCCGCGCAATGCCCAGCCCGGCGATCTGCCAGGAGGGGGTACGGGTGAACTCCTTGTCCTCCAGGATCAGCTTGCCCGATGTCGGGGTATAGATGCGGCTGATCAGGTTGAAGATCGTGGTCTTGCCCGCACCGTTCGGGCCGATGATCGAGAACACCTCCCCCTTGCGCACATCGAAACTCACTGAATCCACCGCTCGGATTCCGCCAAAGCGAACCGAGATATCCTGAGCTTGGAACAGGATCATTTCAGACGCTCCGACTTGGCATACGATTTCTGCCGACGAAATCCGGTCTGGCGTTTGAATGGGAATGCTTGAAACCATACTTTGGATTTCAGCCACATGCCGTTCAGCCCGCCCGGCTGGAACAGGATGACCAGCACCAGCACCAGGCCGAACAAGGACGGCTCCAGCCCCGGCAGGCGACCGATCCCGAACGGCAGGTCATCCCGCATCACCGCAATGAACTGCGGCAGCAGGCGCACGAACATCGCCCCCAGAATGGCGCCGCGCAAGGATCCCAGGCCGCCGACAAACACGATCGTCACGAACTGCACCGACAGCAGAACATCGAACGCATCGGGCGCCAGATACCGCACGTAATGTGCGAACAGCGCGCCCGCCAGCCCGGTCATCCCGGCACTGATGGCAAATGCCATCGTCTTGTACCGCGCAAGATGGATCCCCATGCTCTGCGCCGATACCTCGCTGTCGCGGATCGCCACCATCGCCCGCCCGGCCGGTGAGCGCAGCAGGTTGGCCGAAACGAACAGCACGAACACCAGCACCGCGAACGACACGTAATAGATGCCGGTCGCGCCCTCGATCGAAATGCCGAATATGGTCGGGGTCGGCACCGCGAACCCGTCGAACCCCCCGGTTACCGCCGTCCATTTCTGGAACACGGTGCCGACGATGCTGCCGAACGCGAGGGTGGCGATCGCCAGGTACAGCCCACTCATGCGCAACGTGGGCCGGCCAATCGCGGCCCCGCATAAAGCCGTGAACAAGCCGGCCGTCGGCAGGGTCACCAGGAACGGCACACCATGCGACAGCAACACCGCATTGACATAGGCGCCGATGCCCAGGAACGCGGCATGCCCCAGGCTGATCAGCCCGGTATAGCCGACCAGCAGCATCAGACCGACGCCGGCAATGGCGAAGATGAACACCGCGCCCAGCTCGCCGATATAGAATTCGCCAAGCAGAAGCGGCGCGACCAGCATGACGATCGCCAGCAGCCCATACCAGAAACGGTCGCCGTTGTGCCGCCACAGCGCGATGTCCTGGCGATACTGGGAGCGGAACAGATAGCGCATCAGACTCGCTTTCCGGTGCGTTCGGCAAACAGGCCCTGCGGCCGGATGAACAGCATCAGCAGCAGCACGACGTTTGAGGTGACCTCCTGGAATCCGGCTGGCAACTCATAGCCGGCGAATTGCTCGACGATCCCGACGATCACCCCGCCGATCACCGACCCCGGAATACTGCCGAACCCACCGATCACCGCGGCGGCGAACGCCTTGATCCCCAAAAAGCCCATGTTCACGTCGATCATCGATACCGGCGACAACAGAATGCCCGCCAGACAAGCCACCCCGGCGCTGATCGCCCAGATCAGTGAGAAGATCGTGCGAACCGGAATACCCATGTAGTACGCGGCAAGCTGGTTCTGCGACGCCGCCTGCATCGCCACGCCGACACGTGTCCTGCTGAAAAATAGATACAGCAGGCCACACAGCAGCACCGTCCCGACAATGATCGAAAGGTTGTCCTGCCCGAGCACCAGGCCGCCGATATTGGCCCGCTTGTTGGTGAACGGAGTGTCGAATCCGACCGAATCATACCCCCAGGTGATACCCGCCACCGCCCGGAATATGAAGCCAAGTCCGAGTGTTAGCATCACCACGGCAAATTGCGGCTGGCCAATGACTCGTCGGATAACGAACGCGTCGAGGGCATAGCCGAAGGCGCCGGTAATGACGATCGCCAGCAATGCGCCAAGCCAGTAGGGCATGTGATACTGGGCGATCAGGCTGAACGCGACGAAGCCCCCGAGCATCATGATATCGCCCTGGGCGAAGTTCACCAGCTCGGTCGCTTTGTAGATCAGCACGAAGCCAAGGGCTATCAGCCCGTAGATACAGCCTGACGCAGCGCCGTTAACGACCAGCTGTAGTATACGCGCAGCGTCTTCCACCGCCCCAGGCCTCCCGCCCATGGGCCAGCAGGCCCTCATTCTCGTTGGGCCGGAACATAGGGTGGCGCCCGACGCGGCGTCAATTACCGGTTTGTCTGTTTTCTGAGCGACTTGATCAGAATAATGACATCTGGGCTGGGGCAGCCTCCGCAGGCCGGGCCGGAACGGCAAAACGCTCACAATCCAGATGGCTGCGCACCTCGCCAAATCCGAACTGCCGCGCCGCTCGGGTGAAGCGACGCGACAGCAGGTCGGCATAGACCCCCTGTCCGACGAACCGGCTGTGGAACCGCGGGTCGTTCAGGTTGCCGTCCCTGGTCTGGCGGATCAGGCTCAGCACATGCTTGGCTCGCTCCGGGAAGTGGGTGTGCAGCCAGTCCTCGAACATCTGCCGTAACTCCAGCGGCAGTCGCAGCAGCACATAGCCGGCATGGCGTGCCCCGGCCTTCGCTGCGGCCTCAAGGATCTTCTCAAGCTCCGGGTCGTTCAGTCCCGGAATCATCGGTGCCGCGAGCACCCCCGCCGGTACACCCGCGCGTGTAAGTTCGGCGATCGCATGCAGACGCCGCGCCGGCGTCGCCGCCCGCGGCTCCATCACCCGGGCCAGGCGGGCATCGAGCGTGGTGATGGACATGTGAACGCGCGCCAGGTTCCGCTTGGCCATCGAAGACAGGATGTCGAGGTCGCGCAGCACGCCTGAGGATTTCGTCACGATACCAACCGGATGATTGTAGCGGTCCAGCACTTCCAGGATCGAACGCGTCAGCTTCAGCGTCCGCTCGACCGGCTGGTACGGATCGGTGTTCGATCCCAGCGCCAGGGTTTTCGCGGTGTAGCCGGGCTTGCGCAGCTCCTTTTCCAGCAGCTCCGCCACGTCCGGCTTGTAGAGCAGCTTGGTCTCGAAATCGAGGCCGGGCGAATAGCCGAGATAGGCGTGTGTCGGGCGCGCGTAGCAGTAGATACACCCATGCTCACAGCCTCGGTATGGATTGACCGCGCGATCGAAGCCGATGTCGGGCGACGTGTTCCAGGCGATCGCCGAACGTGATGAATCGCGGGTGAGCGTGGTGTCGAGCCGAGGCAGCTCACCGACATCTTGCGCTAGGGTGTCCCAGCCATCGTCAAACGGTGTCGCATCACGCGCCTCGAACCGGACGCCGGGATTACTGACGGCGCCGCGCCCGGCCGCCTGCCGTGACGGATAAGCTTGCGCCGGGACGGCATCCGCGAGCCCAGCGCGATCCATGGCGGCAATGGCGTCCCGATCGATCTGCCTGTCGCCAGTGTGCCCAGCCATGTTCCCATCCATTCGGACCACCATGTTCGTGCTCTGTTCGGATCTGTTGATCGCACGCGGCCACGGTTGCTGTCAAGAACATCACAGGAACTCGGGCCGGGGATTTGGCGCCTGGGGCATAAACGCTTGACAACTTGCCGCGCCCGCCCTTTCTACCGCCTTCGCTGCGTCCGATCCGAGGATAGCGCCGACCCAACGTAGGGGTGTAGCTCAATTGGCTAGAGCGCCGGTCTCCAAAACCGGAGGCTGGGGGTTCGAGACCCTCCACCCCTGCCAATTGCGGTTGCGGCGTGGGGATGGGCCGGCGATCATCGAAGGATCTAACGAACGTGGCTTTCCAACCGGCAAAATTCGTACGTGAAGTCAGGGCAGAAGTCGGCAGGGTCACCTGGCCGACCCGCAAGGAAACGCTCGTCACGACGGGCCTGGTGTTCGCCATGGCCGCGGCGGCCGCACTGTTCTTCTTCGTCGTCGATCAGGTGATCGGCCTTGGGGTGCGCAGTTTGTTCAACGTGGGCATCTGAGAAGGAACCGGGAAATGGCCAAGAATTGGTACGTCGTCCACGTCTATTCCGGATTCGAGAAGAAGATCGCCCAGCAGATCACTGAACAGGCGGCCCAAAAAGGGTTGGCCGATCAGTTTGAGGCCGTGCTGGTGCCGTCGGAAAATGTGGTCGAGGTCAAGCGCGGCCGGAAGATCAACAGCGAACACAAGTTCTTCCCCGGCTATGTCCTGGTGAAGATGGACCTCACCGACGACGCCTGGCATCTGGTAAAGAATACCCCGAAAGTGACCGGGTTCCTGGGCAGCAAGACCAGGCCCAGCCCGATCAGCGATGCTGAGGCTGATCGGATCCTGAAGCAGAACCAGGAGGGCGTCGATCGTCCTCGTCCCGCGGTGCTGTTCGAGACCGGCGAGCAGGTGCGCGTAGCCGACGGGCCCTTCACCAGCTTCAACGGCACGGTCGAGGAAGTCGACGAGGAAAAGGGCCGCCTGAAGGTGTCCGTGTCCATCTTCGGCCGGTCCACACCGGTGGAACTGGAATACTCCCAGGTCGAGAAGCTCTGAGCCGCGCCTAGACCGGGCTGATCCGCTCCCAGGTCAGCTCCCGGTGATGCGTCACGCCGCCGATCTCGCGCGGCGGCGGTTTCAGCACCATCCGCTCGCCCTCGAAGCGCACGCCGCGTATCTGGGCCGTGCCGATCAGGGCCGGATTGGGCGCGGCATCCACATGTGTCGTCAGTGTCGTGCCGTCGAAGCTGTAGTCACCGGTATAGCCGCCATATTCCCGCGCCACGCCTGATGGCAGCGCCGGACGGCCGTCTGAGATCGAGACCAGCACGCGCTTGTCGGCGGTGAACACGATGCGCCCGATCGCCTGCGGCCCATAGGAAGGCGGCAGCGACCGGCCCTGCGGATCGACCGAGGTCGCGCCGACCAGACGCCAGGTGCCAATGATATCCGGCATCGTTCTCTCCCCTTGCGGTTTCTGCGCGAAGTGTGGCCGCGCGACCGGGCGATGTCGATCCTCAGGCGGACATGAACCGGGGCGCGTTGCCGACGCTCCATTGGATCCCTCGCAACCCGCAAGCAGATGACGGTCCTTCCAGCGGGCGTTCCGACCTGCGGGGGGCACTGAGCCTCTGGCTACGCATTCATATCGCGGGGGCCGGCGCCGCCCTATCCTTGTCGATACACCGCCCTTGCGTTGTCGCGGAACACGGCCTGCTTCTGCGCCTCGGTCATCTTGATCGGCAATGCCTGGGCGGGATCATCGAAGTCCCAGTGCGGGTAGTCGGTGGCGAACAGGATGCGATCCCAGCCGATCCACTCCAGCGCCTCAGCCAGTTGCGACCGGGGCTCCGGCTCCTCGACCGGCTGGGTGGTAAACCAGACGTTGGAGCGGATGTACTCGGACGGCGCCCGCTTCAGATGTGGCAGTTCCTGCTTCAGCTTCTTCCACTGACGGTCCATCCGCCAGCCCAGCGCGGCGGCCCAGGCCAGACCGCCTTCCACCAGCACCACGCGCAGGTTCGGCACCGCCTCGAACACGCCTTCCAGGATCATGCTGACCAGCAGGGATTGCTGTGCCTGGGCGTGGCCGACCATTTCCTCGATGTAATAGCTGCCCCAGCCGCCGGCGGTGTTGGGCCAGCCGCCATTGCCGAAGGCATGCACCCCCACTGCAAGGTCGGCGGCCGCGGCAGCCTCATAGATCGGCCAGTAGCGGCGCTGCCCCAGCGGTTCGGCGGTGCGCGACAGCAGCAGGACCTGCGCGAAGTCCCGGTCGCCGGCCCGCAGCTCGATCTCCTTGACCGAAGCGGCCGTGTCCTCATACGGAACCACCACCGACCCCTTCAGGCGCTTGTCCTGGGAGGTCCATTCCGCCTTCTGCCATTCGTTGGTGGCATGGGTGATGGCGTCGGACAGCAGCGGGTTGGTCGCGCCCTGGCCGCTGGTCAGCGGGTTTAGGATACCCAGCGTGACGTTGTTGGGGTCGAGGTGTTGTTCGGCCATAAACGCCGGGCTGCTGCCGGGCGACCCGCCATCCGGCGTGAATGCATCGCGCCGACAGGCCTGAGGCTGGCCCTTGGGATAGGCGGAGCCCTTCTCCCACGGCTGGCGGTACTGGATGCCGAAGGTCTCGACATGGTCCATCCAGCGCTTGGACAGATACGGATACAGCGACTTGCTGACGCCCCCGATGCCAACACCGGCCGGTCGCGGATGGATGTCGCAATCGGCGATCGCCAGCTTCGACATTGCTGTCGCTTGCGGCGCGGCTTGCAGGCCGGAGCGGCCCAGGACGTCCACGTTCATGCCGTAGTCTCCCTTTCTTTGAGCCTTACATAGGTTCGCAGCGGGTTTTCCGCCATGATCTTATGCGCGAGACCTTTATCCAGCCCCTCCGGGATCGGATCCGTCCCATCGAACTGGTAGTGCGGGTAGTCGGTTGAGAACAGCAGCATATCGTCCGATCCGATATGCTCGATCAGCCGCATGACCGAGGCGGCATCCGGCGGCGCGTCAAACGGCTGCAGCGTCAACCGCACCCTTTCCCGCACGATCGAGCTCGGTGGATCGGACACCCAGGGGATCTCGCTGCGCAGGCCCTTCCAGAACTTGGTCAGGCGCCAGAGGTAGGCCGGCAGCCAGGTGACGCCGGATTCCATCAGCACGATGGTCAGCGCCGGAAACTTGGCGAAAACGCCCTCGGTGATCAGGCTGCTGAGCTGGGATTGGAAAGCGATGGCCTGGTTGACGTATTCCTCGGTGAAGGTGGTCGGCCAGCCGACCGCGGTCATCGGGTGACGATACATCGAACCGGCATGGATGCCGACCGGCAGGCCATGACGTTCGGCCGCAGCATATAATGGCCAGTACTGGCGGCGCCCAAGCGTGTTCTCGGACCCGACCAGCAGCATCACCTGGACGAAACGGCGGTCGGCGGCGCAGCGGTTGATCTCATCGACCGCATACTCGACGTTCTGCATCGGCACCACGATGGACGCGCGCAGCCGCGGATCCCGGTCCAGCCATTCCTTGGCGATCCAGTCGTTCAGCGCCCGGGCGAACGCGACGCCCAGATCCTCGCTATACTGCGCCTGCACGCCGTAGAGGCAGTTGCAGATCGCCAGTTGCGTGCCGAACGGATCCAGCGCCTGGCGCCCCAGGGTGGCGACATCGGTGCCGGTGCGGCCGGTTTCGTCACGCAGGTCCTGGCGGAAGCTCAGGGGATTGCGCGACGGGTAGCTGATCGTCGTCAAGTCCTCGATGCCCCGCCGGACGACCGTCTCCCGCCAATGGTCGTCCATGTAGGGCAGCAACGTGGCAATACCCGGGACAACCGGGTGAACATCGCAGTCGATCGGGGCCGGCTGGGTCACCCCGGAACCTGCACCAGCACGTCGTCACCCTCGATCTTGACCGGGAACACCGCAATGTCCTCATCGGCCGGTGCCGACATCGCCTTGCCGGTGCGGATGTCGAACTGGGCGGCATGCAGCGGGCATTCGATGCAACCATTCTCCAGCCAGCCGTCCGACAGCAGCGCGTATTCATGCGAGCATACGTTGTCGGTGGCGTGAAATTCGCCGCCGGGCAGGTGGTAGATCGCGACCTCCTTGCTGCCGACGCGCACGCCCAGGCATGCGCCCTCCGCCACGTCACCCTTCGCTGCTACGCGAACCCAGTCAGCCATTCTCATGTCTCCATTCCGTTATCAGGCACAGCATGCCAGGGGTCACGCTATCCGACCAGCTTGCCGCCATCCACCGGGATAATCCACCCCGTGGTGGAGGTCAGGTTGACCACCGCGGCCATCACCGCCTGGGCCACCTCGTCGGCCTGCACCACACGCTTCAACGGCGTGGTGGCGGCGACCTTCTCCACCATCGCCGTGGTCCGGCCCGGCACGAACGCGGTATCGACCGCGGCGGGGGAGACGGTCAGCACGCGGATCTCCGGCCCCAGGATGCGGGCCAGCGACAGCGCCATGGTGTCCAGCGCGGCCTTCGACCCGCCATAGGCGATGTTGCTGCCGGTGCCGGTCACGGCGGCGATGGACGAGATGTTGACCACCACCGCATTACCCGATCGTTTCATCAGCGGCGCAAAGGCGCGGATGGTGGCGAACGGGCCGCGCACGTTGGCGGCGAAGATGGAATCGATCAGATCGTCGGTCAGCGCTTCCAGGTCGTGGTGCGGGATCATCCGGGTAAAGCCGGCTGAGTTCACCAGCACGTCGCAACGGCCGTGATCGCGTTCGACGATGGCGGCGGCTTCGCGGATCAACGGGGTTTCGAGCATGGGAATGCGCAGGGCGCTGTGGCCGGAGCCGGGCAATGCGGCCACGACGGCGCCTGCCTTGTCCGGCTGGCTGTTGTATCCGACAACGATTTTGGCACCGGCCTGGGCCAGGCGCTGCGCCGCGGCGGCACCGATCGCGCCGCTGGCACCGGTGATGACGGCGACTTTGTTTTTCAGGTCCATGATTCTTGCCCCTTTTGCCTTGTCGAGATGATCGTCCCGGTTGGACAGGCCGGCAAGGCCGTTCCGACCGCGCGTGGCGGTGTGAGGGTTGCGGCAAGGCAAATTGTCGGGCATTCCGGCCGATGACCTGCCCGCATGCGGCGCGGCGTCCGCTGCCCCGCTGCCCCGCTGCCCCGCTGCCCCGCTGGCTCCACGACCAACCTGGCCCCACGACCAACCCGGAAGTTGATGATTGATGCCTCAGCCTGACCATATATCCAAACTTGGTGTTTCCGACCAATCTGAACTGGATGACGACCTGCAGCAGATCTTCGCCCGCTGTGTCGAGAAGCTGGGCTTCGTCCCCAATGTCCTGGCATCCTACAGCCTGCGCCCACAGCGCCTGCGCAACTTCATGGCGACCTATAACGAAATCATGCTGTCGCCCTCTGGCCTGTCGAAGCTGGAGCGGGAGATGGTCGCGGTTGTCGTGTCGTCGGCGAACCGATGTTATTACTGCCTGGTCGCACATGGCGCGGCGGTGCGGACGCTGTCCGGCGACCCGGAACTGGGCGAGATGCTGGCGCTGAACTACCGGGTGGCGCAGCTCGACCCGCGGCAGCGGCTGATGCTGGACTATGCCTGGAAGCTGACCACCGCGCCGCATCTGGTCGACGATTCCGATCGCGACGCGCTGTCGCAGCAGGGGCTGAGCCAGGAGGACATCTTCGACCTGTCCGAAACGGTGGCCTTCTTCAACCTGTCGAACCGCATGGCATACGCGCTGGATATGATCCCGAACCGGGAATATCACGGCCAGACGCGGCCCTGACCCGAGCAGGGCCCCGCGGCCGCTTGACCGAAAATCCCGGTCCGGACAGTGTGCGCCCGGACACGGGAGGACTTTGTGATGGCCAGTCATAACGGCAGCCAAGACAAGCGTTTACGGTCGCGGCGCTGGTTCGATGACCCTGCCGATCCGGCGATGACTGCATTGTATCTGGAAAGATACATGAACTACGGGATCACCCCGGACGAGTTGCGCGGCGGCAAGCCGATCATTGGCATCGCGCAGACCGGATCCGACCTGTCACCCTGCAACCGGCACCATATCGAGCTCGCCAGCCGGGTGCGTGACGGCATCCGCGACGCCGGCGGGGTGCCGTTGGAATTCCCCATTCATCCAATCCAGGAGACGGGTAAGCGGCCGACCGCCGCGCTTGACCGGAACCTCGCGTATCTGAGCCTGGTGGAGGTCCTGCACGGCTATCCGCTGGATGGCGTGGTGCTGACCACGGGGTGCGACAAGACCACGCCGGCCTGCCTGATGGGCGCCGCCACCGTCAACATCCCTGCCATCGTGCTGTCCGGCGGCCCGATGCTGGACGGATGGTGGAAGGGTCGGCTGTCCGGCTCCGGCACCATCGTGTGGGAGGGACGGAAGCTGTTTGCCGAGGGCAAGATCGGCTACGACGAGTTCATGGACATGGTGTCGTCCTCCGCGCCGAGTGTCGGGCACTGCAATACGATGGGAACAGCGACGTCGATGAACTCGCTGGCCGAGGCGCTGGGGATGTCGCTGCCGGGATGCGCGGCCATTCCGGCGCCGTATCGCGAGCGCGGCTGGATGGCATTCGAGACCGGCAAGCGGATCGTCGGCATGGTGAAGGAAAACCTGCGGCCGTCCGACATCATGACCAAGCAGGCATTCGAGAACGCCGTTGTGGCCGCGGCGGCACTGGGCGCGTCCTCCAACTGCCCAATCCACATGGTGGCGATCGCGCGTCACATGGGGGTGGAGCATACGTTGGACGACTGGCAGCGTCTGGGGCCGGAGGTTCCGCTGCTGGTGGATCTGCAGCCGGCGGGGCGGTTCCTTGGGGAAAAATTCCACCGGGCGGGCGGCGTCCCGGCGGTGATGAAGGAGCTGCTGGCGGCGGGAAGGCTGCATGGCGACGTGCGGACGGTGACCGGGCGGACGCTGGCCGAAGACCTTGCGGACGTGCCGGACGGGGATCGGGAGGTGATCCGGTCGTACAGCGCCCCGATGCTGGAAGCGGCAGGCTACGTCGTGATGTCGGGCAATCTGTTCGATAGCGCGGTGATGAAAATCAGTGTCATAGACAAAGATTTCCGAGCGCGGTTTTTGTCGAATCCGGATCGGCCGAATGTGTTCGAGGGCAAGGCAATCGTGTTCGAGGGGCCGGAGGATTATCATCTCCGGATCGAGGATCCCGACCTTGGGGTTGAGGAGCAATCGGTGCTGATCATCCGCAACTGCGGCCCGGTCGGATATCCCGGCAGCGCCGAGGTGGTTAACATGCAACCGCCGGCTGCCTTGCTGAAGCGCGGCATCAATACCCTGCCGACGATGGGGGATGGGCGGCAGTCCGGGACGTCAGGGTCGCCCTCGATCCTGAACGTGTCGCCGGAAGCGGCGGTCGGCGGCGGGCTGGCGCTGCTGAGGACCGGCGACCGGATCCGGATCGATTTGAACACCCGCAAGGTGGACGTGCTGCTGCCACCAGGAGAGCTGGAAACCCGCAAGGCGGCGTGGGTGGCGCCGAAATTGCCGACGATGACGCCGTGGGAAGAGATTTATCGATCCATGGTGGGGCAGCTTGGAACCGGCGCCTGCCTGGAGCCGGCGACGTTGTTCCTGAATGTGATCGAGACCCGCGGGGAGTCGCGCAACAACCACTAAGCGGCCCACAAGCCCGTCATGATGGGCGCGTCAACCTATCATGACGGGTTGAGCGTTTGCCCCGTGACGGGCTGAGGTCAGTGACGGGCTGAGGTCAGTGACGGGCTGAGGTCAGTGACGGCCGCGTCGCCTGGCCATGTTCATCACGCGCAGCCCCAGTGGCAGCACGATCTGGGTGAGGCTCAGCGCGCTGAGAAGCCCTTGCATGGCCTTGCGCCGGACCTCAAGCGCCTCAAGCTCAACCCGGCTGGGCCTGGACCGGCTGGCCACGACCAGCAGGATGACCGCCAGCAGCAGATCAACCCCGCCAAGGATCCCCGCGGTCGCCAGGAACGATTGTTCCAGGGCGGTGCGGATTTCGTACCATGCGGCAAGATGGCCGAAGGCCACGGCGCCGAGGAGGAAAACCACGGCGATCGCAGCGAAAATGGCCCGCGTCGCAATGCGGGCCATTTTTCCTCGTAATCTGACGCCCTCGGCTTGCGCCGCGATGCGAGCAAGCCGAACCGGGCGCATCGATCAGCGCATGACCCGACCGATGAGCCAGCCGGCGCCAGCGGCGATCATGATGGCGATCAGCGGCGCGTCCTTGACCCGGCCGGATACCATATTGGCCTGCCCGCGGACGGCATCGCTGGCGGTGTGGACGGCGGATTCCGCGCGGCCGGCGAAGTCGGCCACGGCTGGGGTGACGCGGTCCTTCATCATCGCCTCGACCTGTTCGCGCAGTCGGACGATCTGGGCCTGTGCGTCGTCGATCTTGCTGTGGGCGTCACTGGTGAAAGCCATATCATCGCTCCTTTTCGCGTTTGCCTACAGGGCGCGCCACGCCCGAACTTGCCACTATACAGCGGCAACCTTGGGCGATCGCACTCTCGACCTTCGTCTGAGAGGGCGCGTCGGCGGTTGCAACCAACCGGGACGAACGCACTCTAACAGCGGCCGTTAACGACAGGTAAGTGGTCTGGTTCCCCAACGACACCCCCGGCGCCGCACGGTTGCGCGAGTAACAGGCGGCATCCGCGCATGGGATCAGCGAGACGGGTAGGGATCGACGCCGCTGATCAAGGTGTTGGCGGTGCTGCTGAGGGCGGCAAGACGGATGCCCGCAGCACGGCGTTCGGCGGGCGGAAGCGTGACCAGTTCAGTGCTCATTTCCGCCGCGACGTCGGCCATGGCGGAACACCATGCCGAACGCCGGCGCTCATCCGCGACGTTCGAGGACCGGATCGCATCGGCCGGAGGGATGGCGCCGGTGGATTTGACCGTGGCTGCGTCCGGCGCGACCCGGGGCTTCGACCCGGCGTCGACCGCGGCCATCGGGGCCTGTATGGTCGGCGGCGACGCGGGGCGTTCCGGCTCTGGCCGGGGAGACGGGCCGGGAACTGGCTGGCTGGCGAGGCTGGCCTGCCAGGCGGCCGCTTTCGCCTGGCTGCGCGCGACCTCGGTGACGATCGCAGCCTCCGCCGCCGGATTGAAGGCCCGACGTGGTGGCGGGCAAGCGGCGGCTTCGGGCTGTGCTCCGGCCATCGCCCTGCGACATGTGTCAGCGGCGCGATTGAGGCTGGCAGCGTTGCCGCGCAGGCGCAGGATGAGGCTGATGGGCAGGTCATCGGCCATCGACAGGCTGACGGAACTGAGCACCGCCAAGCCGAGGGCGGCGGCCTGGGCGTTCAGGATGAGGTCGATCGGATGACGGCCGGTATGGGCGCTGACGGTATGGGCGCTGGCGGTATGGGCGCTGACGGTATGAGCGGCGGCAGCGCGGGCAAGGACAGGGTCGACCCCGGGGGTGGCAAGAAAGCTCGGTGCCAGGAGCGTGACGACCAGGTGCATAAGGACGTCTTCGGGCGGCAGATCGGTCGCGGTCATGGGAAGCGTTTAGCGGGTTTATAGGAATTTTGTCAAGCAAATATTCCTTTCCGGTGGCTCCCCGGCTGTCGGCTCGCCCGGGGCGGCCGAGGTGGCCGGGAGTCTAATGCACGGTTGCGCTTGACAGAATGCGCAGCTGGTAATTTAACCATCGGTTAATTAACCGTCTGGTTTTGCAGTTCATGGTTCCTGATCCGCTTAGCGCCACCTTCGCTGCCCTTGCCGACCCTACACGGCGTGCGATTCTCGCCCGGCTGGCCGCGGGCGAGACCTCGGTCACCGCGCTGGCTGAACCGTTCGCCATGAGCCTGCCGGCGATTTCCAAGCATTTGAAGGTTTTGCAGCGCGCCGGGCTGGTCATGCGCAGCCGGACCGCGCAATGGCGACCGTGCCGGCTGGAGGCCGGGCCGATGAAGGATGCCGCCGGCTGGCTGGCGTTCTATCGCCAGTTCTGGGAGCAACGCCTGGACCGGCTGGAGAATTACGTCGCCGAACTGCAAGCAAAGGAAGAACAAGATGGGCATATCCGCAAACGCGCGCCACGGCGGCGTCGCAACCTTGCCTGAGCTGACGGTCACCCGCCTGATCGACGCGCCGCCGGCGCTTGTGTTCAAGTTGTGGACAGAACAGGAGCATGCCGCGCGATGGTGGGGACCCGAGGGTTTCACCGCCGTGTCGTGCCGGCTTGACGGGCGGCCCGGCGGCGCGTTTCGTATCGCGATGCGCGCGCCTGACGGTGTGGTGCATACCAAGCGCGGGGTGTTCCACGAAGTTGTACCGCCGCAATTACTGGTCTTTACCTACGCCTGGGAGGATGCACGCGGCCATTTGGGCCATGAGATGCGCGTTACCCTGACGTTTTCGTTGCGCGGCCAGCAGACGTTGCTGATACTGCGCCAGACGGGCTTCGAGAGCGTGGCGGAGCGCGATACCCACCAGGTTGGCTGGACAAGCTGCCTGGGCCGCTTTGCCGGATACGCGGCATCAACGGGGCTGGAGACGGTGTCATGAGTTCAAGCTATCGCTGGGTCATCGTCGCGGCCGGAGCGTTCATGGGCTGCGTCGCCATCGGTTCAATCTTTTCGCTGCCGGTGTTCCTGGAACCGATGTCGGCGGCCACCGGGTGGTCGCGCACGTCGATCTCGCTGGCGATGACATTCACCTTCCTGACGATGGGCGTCACCAGCTTCGGCTGGGGCATGCTGATGGACCGGTTCGGGCCGCGCATCGTGTTGCTGGCCGGCAGTTGCGTGCTGGGGATCGGGCTGGTGCTGGCGAGCCGGTCACCCAGCGTTGAAGCGTTCCAGTTCCGCTATGGGGTTTTGGTGGGGGCGGGCGGCGGCGCCATCTTCGCGCCGCTGATGGCCACGGTCACCGGCTGGTTCGACCGCCACCGCAGCCTGGCCGTGTCGCTGGTTTCGGCCGGCATGGGTGTGGCGCCGATGACGGTGGCGCCGATCGCGGCAATCCTGGTGTCCAACCATGACTGGCGGTTTGCACAATTGCTGATCGGGATCGCGGTCTGGGCGCTGTTGCTGCCCACCGCGCTTCTGGTACGACGAGCGCCTGTCCCGATGAGCGGCAAGCCAGGACAGCGTGCGGGCGAGCCGGTAATGACGTTGGGGGCGGCGCTGAGATCGCCACAGTTCATTGTGCTGGCACTGACGTTCTTCCTGTGTTGTGCGACCCATTCCGGCCCATTGTTCCACACCGTCAGCTACGCGGTTTCCTGCGGGCTGTCGGTTGCGGCGGCCGTTTCGATCTACAGCGTGGAGGGGCTGGCCGGGCTGGCCGGGCGGATCGCATTCGGGCTGCTTGGCGACCGGTTCGGGGCGAAACGCACATTCGTCTCCGGCTTGCTGCTGCAGGCGGCGGCGGTGGGGTGCTACTTCTTTGCCCGGGAGCAGTTCCAGTTCTACTCGGTCGCGGCGGTGTTCGGTTTCGCCTATGCCGGGGTGATGCCGCTCTACGCCGTGCTGGTGCGGGAGAATTTCCCGCTGTCAATCATCGGATCGGTGGTGGGCGCGGCGAGCATGGCGTCGAGCCTCGGCATGGCGCTGGGACCGCTGGCTGGCGGGCTGATCTTCGATACGTATGGGCGTTACGGGCTGCTTTATGTCGGTTCCGTCGTGCTGGGGCTGGGCGCTGCTGTCATCATGATGACGTTCAGGCCAGCACCACCGCCGGAGCGTGCGGTTGCGGCGGCGGCGTAGGCGGGATTGGTCGGGATGCCGATTGGAAAAGATCGACGCCACGCATAATCGCTATTGCGACGCATTCTCAATTAGGCCATCATGCGGGGCGTCCCCAATGGAGCCTTGCCATGGATCAGAAGCTTGCCGCCGCGTCGAAAGGTTATCCTGAGGCGATCGATGTTTCCGGCATGACCGGGCTTTACTGATCCGGTGGAGGCGGCACATGGAATTCGTCGATGCCGTGCGACTGGTTTACCAGCTCGCCAACGGGATGGAACTCACGACGGATGAGGCGGCACCTCGGGAGTTGCGACGGCAAGCCGAGTGCCAGAGCGAGGCGCTCGATCTGGTTTGTGAGTGGCTGCATGCACATGAAGTTGGCTGATCGCTGGATGCGCCGCACGCCAACCGACCGGTCCGGCCGTTAAGGTCACGATGGGTGAACTGGATGCCGCGCGTTTCGGGCGGTTGTTCGCCAGCCCGTTCCTGGAGCACAGATGGGCCGATGGGGCTGTGCTCAATACGCAATTGCGGCAAAGCATCCTTGAGCATGCGCGCCGGCATCAAGGCGAGAGGCTGACGAATATCGGCGGCTGGCACTCCGAACCGGGTGTGCTGGCGTTTTGCGGCGAGGCCGGTCAACGGCTGATCAGCCACATGCACGACATGGTGCAGGAAGCGACACGGCGCCTGTACGCCGCGTATGGACGCCCGCCGGAAGCGCTGAACTGGACCCTCAGTGCGTGGGCGAATGTCAACCGGCGTGGTGACTTCAACGCGGTACACACGCATCCGGGTGCGACGTGGTCGGGGGTGTATTATGTCGATGACGGGAAGGCCGGGGCGGACGCCGAGGCTGCGGCGCTGCTGCTTTCGGACCCCTGCCCGCCGCGCACCAACCTGTTCTTCCCGGAGCTGCTGACTTCGGATTTTCGGGTGCAACCGATACCGGGGCTGATGGTGCTGTTTCCCAGCTACGTGCCGCATTCCGTCGCGCCGCATCGCGGGGAGCAGCCGCGGATCTCAGTCGCATTCAATGTGCGCAAGGAGCCATTTCCATGAGCGGTGCGGCTATGCGGACCTTGCGCCAACCGAGCGCAACATCACCCTGATCGAAGGCAGGCGGGGACCAAAGCAGGCGGGGACCGAAGCAGGCGGGGTGATGTTGCTGGCTTCTACAACGAACATGCAGAACCGCTATTCCGCCGCGACCGTTATTTGGTCGGGACCACTACTCCGCAGGGCGTTCCTCCAGGCTGGCGAGGGACCGGCCGCGGGTTTCCGGCAGCATCAGCAGGGCGATGATCATCAGCATCAGGCCGGTGAAACTGAAGATCGCTATGGCGGCGGGCAGGCCGAGGCGGGCGGCGAGAAAGCCGACGAGAGCGGGGAAAACGGCGCCAATCCCCCGGCCGACATTGTAGCAGAAGCCCTGGCCAACGCCGCGCACCGCGGTGGGGAACAGTTCGGTCATGAACGACCCCATCGGCGAGAACATCATCAGGTTGATGTAGCCGAGGAGGAAACCCACCGGCAGGATCATGTTGTTGCTGAGCGGGGCGAACAGGTAGACCAGCATCAGCACGACGGACCCGACCGCGGAGACCATGAAGGTTGGTTTGCGGCCGATCGAGTCGGCGAGATAGGCGCCGGACAGGAAGCCGAAGAATGCGCCCAGGATCAGCACCATCAGGTAGCTGCCGGTGCCCACCGAGGTCAGATGCCGTTCGGTTTTCAGGTAGAGCGGCAGGAAGGTGGTGATCGCGTAGCTGCTGCCCTGGGCGCCGGTGACCATCAGGGCGACCCGCCAGGTGGTGGAAAAGTAAGGCGCCTTCAGGGCCGAGAACAGATGCATCAGGCCGGCGCCGGAGGCGGCATGCGGCTGGATCGGCGGCTCCTCCACGAAGCGGCGGATCCAGAACACCAGGGCGGCGGGGGCCAGGCCAACCCAGAACATCACCTTCCAGGTGAGTGCCTCGGGGAGGTTGGCCGACAGCAGGGTGTAGAGCAGGGCGGCGGCGCCCCAGCCGACGGCCCAGCCGGTCTGCACCAGGCCAACCGCCCGGCCGCGGTATTTGTCGCGGATGACCTCGCCCATCAGCACGGCGCCGGCTGCCCATTCGCCACCGAAGCCCAGGCCTTGCAACGCCTTGAGCCAGAACAGCTGATTGAAGTTGTCGGCAAAGCCGCAGAGGAAGGTGAAGACCGCGTACCAGAGGATGGTGACCTGGAGGATGCGAACGCGGCCGAAACGGTCGGAGAGGGCGCCGGCGATCCAGCCGCCAAACGAGGATACGACGAGCGTGACGGTCGCCAACACACCCGCTTCGGCGGTGGTGATTCCCCAGACGGCGAGCAAGGAGGGAATAACGAAGCTGAATATCTGGACATCAAGCGCATCAAGTGACCATCCGCCGAAGCAGGCGAGCATGGTGCGACGTTCGATCGGCGTCAGGTCCTTGAACCAAGCCAGCATGATGTTCCCTCGATTGTTGCGGGCAGTGAAGCGCGGTCCGGGCGAGGAGGCAAGTTTACGCGACGGTGCCACCACGCAGTGGGTCGGGCCGTTGTGGTCGCTCGCACAACTGTTTTGGAGGATGCCTTTATGACCGACCACATATATCGCATCATCGAGCTCGCAGGCTCATCGGAAATCAGCCATGCCGATGCGATCGAAAACGCCATTGCCCGGGCGTCGAAGACGATCCGGAATTTGCGCTGGTTCGAGGTGACGCAGATGCGCGGCGAGATCGAGGGCGAGCAGATCCAGCATTACCAGGTGACGATGAAGGTCGGCTTTACACTCGACGACTGACGCGAGCGGTTCGAGGCGGGGTGACCGCAGCGGCGAAATAGCCTAAACCCGCCCCGGCGCGAATTCGGAGGGGCGGATGGGATCGTTGAGCGGTAAGACAGCGTTCGTCACCGCGGCGGGCCAGGGTATTGGCCGAGCCACCGCCCTGGCTTTTGCGGCGGCGGGTGCCGGCGTGATTGCAACGGATGTCGACGTCGCAAAGCTCGCCGGGCTCAAGTCCGACGCCATTCGTGTGCGTGGGCTGGATGTGCTGGATCCTGCTGCGATCGCGGCGGCGGCACAGGAAGCGGGCGCGGTCGACATCCTGTTCAACTGTGCCGGCGTGGTGCATCAGGGTACGCTGCTGCAGGCGACCGAAGCTGACTGGTCGTTGGCCTTCGACCTCAACTGCCGGTCGATGTTCCGGACGATGCAGGCGTTCCTGCCGGGCATGCTGGCGCGCGGGCGCGGCTCGATCCTGAACATGGCGTCAGTGGCATCGAGCGTGAAGGGCGTTGTGAACCGGTTCATCTACAGCGCCTCGAAAGCGGCGGTGGTGGGTATGACACGATCGGTGGCGACCGATTATGTAACGCAGGGCATTCGTTGCAATTGTCTGTGCCCCGGCACGGTGGAGACACCGAGCCTGGATGAGCGCATCGCGACGAATGCGGCGGCGGCGGGATCGGTTGAGGCGGCGCGGGCGGCGTTCGTCGCCCGGCAGCCGATGGGGCGGCTGGGCACGCCGGAGGAGATCGCCGCGCTGGCGGTTTATCTGTCCGGCGACGATGCCCAGTTCATTACGGGCCAGGCGGTCGTCATCGACGGCGGCCTGACGCTTTAGTTCAGGGGAAGAAGATCATGAAATTGTTGCGCTACGGTTCACCAGGGGCCGAGAAGCCGGGTTTGTTGGCCGGCGACGGGTCGATCCGCGACCTGAGCAGCCTGGTCCGTGAGATTGACGGATTTGCCCTGTCGGCGGCCTCATTGGCGATGATGGCCGGCACTGATCCGATGAGCCTGCCGAAGGTCGAGGGCAATCCGCGCATCGGGCCGTGCGTGGTTCGGCCGCTGAACTATGTATGCATCGGGCTGAACTATGCTGACCATGCGGCGGAGACGGGCAACCCGATTCCCAAGGAGCCGATCGTGTTCCTGAAGTCGCTCAGCGCGTTCAACGGGCCGAATGACGACGTGAAGCTGCCGCGCGGATCAAAGAAGCTGGACTGGGAGGTCGAGCTGGGCGTGGTGATCGGCAAGACGGCGCGCTACGTGCCGGAGAACGAGGCGATGGACCATGTCGCCGGGTATTGTGTCTGCAATGACGTCAGTGAGCGGGAGTTCCAGACCGAACGCGGCGGGACGTGGGACAAGGGCAAGGGCTGCGACACGTTCGGGCCGACCGGGCCGTGGATGGTGACCAAGGACGAGGTCAGCGACCCGCAGGACCTGCCGCTGTGGACCGAGGTGAACGGGAAGCGGTTCCAGGACGGCTCGACCCAGACGATGATTTTCGGGGTGCGGAAGCTGGTCAGCTATGTCAGCCATTTCATCACCCTGCACCCCGGCGATGTGATCGCCACCGGCACCCCGCCGGGGGTTGGCGTCGGGGTGAAGCCGGAGCCGGTGTTCCTGAAGGTGGGTGACGTGATGCGGCTGGGCATCGAGGGGCTGGGCATCCAGACGCAGCGGGTGGTGGCGGCCTAAGGAAACCCGGTCGCCTGCAGGCTGGCTGTGCCGGTCAGCCTGCTGCATCGTCTTGTGTGAGCAGGCAAGTTTATCACCCTGACCGGTGCGGTCGGGATGGTTGCGCTACAGCTCGTCTTCCCGGCGCGGGACGCCGAAACGGCGTTCGCGCAGGTGGAAGAGTTCCACAAGGTCGGTCACCCCGGGCAGCACGGCAGCGATCCCGCAATGCGGGCACAGCGGCGTGTCGCCGTCGTCGATCCAGTCAACGACCTCCGCGGCCGCGAAGGTCTGCAGGCAACAGAAGCAGCCGCATTGCATGAAGATTCCTCCAATCCTGCCGATCGTCAAATCGCCCATCTTCCAGCTTATCGTCGCGACCACCGTAGTGCGGCTGGTGTTCGCGGCGACGACCGGGTTGGGGGTGGACGAGAGCTATATGGTGACAGCCGGGCGGTCATTCAGTCTCGGTTATTTCGACCATCCACCGGCGAGTTGGTGGCTGTCCTGGGGGGCGGCGCATCTGCTGGGCAGTGAGGCGCCGGTGGTGGTGAGGTTGCCGTTCATCCTGCTGTTTGCCGTGTCACAGTGGCTGATGTGGCGGATCGGCACAACGGTGACGGGCAACCAGCGGACGGGCTTTTGGGCGGCGGCGGCGCTGAATGTCTCCCCGGTGTTTGGGGTTACGACGGGCACCTGGGTATTGCCGGACGGGCCGTTGGATGCGGCGCTGCTTGGGGCGGCGCTGTGCCTGATGCATGCGGTGTCGCAGGATAAGCGGGCGCGGCAATGGTGGGCCGGCGCCGGTGTTTGCGCCGGGCTGGCGCTGCTGTCGAAGTATTCCGCAGTACTGACCCTTGGCGGCGCGTATCTTTATTTGTTGCTCGTGCTGGTGCATGACCACTGGAAGAAGCGGCCGGAGCCCTATGCGGCGGCGGCACTGGCGGGCCTGATTTTCCTGCCGGTGCTGGCCTGGAATGCGCTGCACGGCTGGTCTTCGTTCGCCTTCCAGGCCGACCGAGCGATGGGGCTGAAATTCCGGCCTTGGCTGGTGCTGGTGACGTTGGCGGGGGAGGCGCTGTTTGTGCTGCCCTGGCTGTGGGTGCCAATGATGGGCGCGTTCGTCCGGGCATTTCGTTCCAGTTGGCGACCGTTGCTGCTGGCGTGCCTCGCGGCGCCGCCGATCGTCGTGTTCGCAGCGATTTCCGCGTGGTCCAGCCAGCGCGTTTTGTATCATTGGGCGGCACCGGGATACCTGATGCTGTTCCCACTGATCGGCGGATGGCGCTGGATCAGGCAGGTGGTCATCGGGTCGGCTGTGCTGGTGATCGTCGTGCTGGCGGTGATCGTGGGGCAGGTTCAATTCGACTGGCTGGGTGACAGGCTTGCCAGCGTCATGCGCACCGATCCGACAGCCGAGGCGGTGGACTGGGTGTCGCTGCGGGACGATCTGCGCGCGCGCGGATTGCTGGTGCCGGGCGCTGTCGTGGCGGCGCTGAACTGGCGGGATGCCGGAAAGATCGGCTACGCGCTGGGGCCGGATGTGACGATGCTGTGCCTGAACAGGGATGCCCGGCAGTTCGGCATCGCCCATCCGGTACGGGATTATGTCGGACGGGATGTGGTGGTGCTTGCGGTCAATTCCGATGGCGCGCAGGCCGGGGCATGGTTCCAGTCCGTGCAGCCGCTGGCCGGGTCGTCGGTTCGGCTGCAGGGACGGGTGCTGCGGACGGTCACGGTGCTGCAGGGGACGGGGTTGAGGGCGCAACGTTAGTCAGGGCCCGACGTCCGGTGCCGGGCTCGTGGCCCCGCGCCGCCGGTCAGGCCAATGCTGCGACCGACGGCGCCTCTGAGGCCGCTACAGCGGGGTGTGGCGCCAGGTGGCCTCCTGAGTGCAGCAACGCCGTCAGTTCCTCGGCCAGCAGCGGCATCGAATACAGATAGCCCTGGCCGCGGCTGCACCCCATCATGGACAGGAGGTCGGCCTGGCTGGCTGTCTCAATGCCCTCGCCGGTCACCGACAAGTTGAGCGAGTGGGCCAGCGACATGATCGCCTGCACGATCGCGGTGTCCTCCATGTTCTGACCGATTCCCTTCACGAAGGACTGGTCGATCTTCAGCACGTCCAGTGGCAGGCGCTTGAGGTAGGACAACGAGGAATAGCCGGTGCCGAAATCATCCACCGCGAGCTTGACGCCCAGCGCCTTCAGCTTCGCCAGCGTGGCGATCGAGCATTCCGTGTTCTCCATGATCGCGCCTTCCGTGATTTCGAGCTTGAGACGGCGGGGATCGAGACCGGAGCGACGCAGGATGTTGGCAACTTCGACGTCGAGGTCCGGTTGGCGGAACTGCCGGGGTGAAAGGTTGACGCTCAGCGTCAGCGGTGCCCTTTCGGCTTGCGCCGGGTCTGCTTGTGTCTGCCACTGGACCGCCTGGCAGCAGGCCTGTTCCAGCACCCACCATCCGATCGGTATGATCAGCCCGGTTTCCTCGGCGACGCCGATAAACTGTACGGGCGGGATCAGCCCGCGCACCGGGTGCTGCCAGCGGACCAGTGCCTCGACCTCGACAAAATCACCGGAGGCCATGGTCACGATTGGCTGGTAGTGTACGCGCAGCTGGCCGTCCGCCACCGCCCGGCGCAGGTCATTCTCCAGCTCCAGCCGGGTGAGTGCGTCGCGGTGCATGCTGGGATCGAACATCACGCGTTGGCCCTTGCCGGCGGACTTGGCGCGATACATCGCGACGTCGGCGTTGCGCAGCAATGTCTCCCCGTCCTCCTGCGAGGCATCGCCGAACGCCATGCCGACGCTGACGGTAACGATGCAGTCGTGGTCGTCGAGACTGAAGGGCTGCTTGAACTGGCGTATGATGGCATCGGCTACCAGCGCCATGTCGGCGCCGGCGTACAGGCAGTCCAGCAGCACGACGAATTCGTCGCCGCCGAGACGTGCGACAGTGTCCTCCCCGCGTACGCAGCTTTGCAGCCGCTCCGCCGCCTGCGACAGAAGCCGGTCGCCGACGGCGTGGCCCAGGCTGTCGTTGATCAGTTTGAAATTATCCAGATCAATGAACAGCACGCCCACCAGACGACGGTAGCGGCGGG
The DNA here is from genome assembly GCA_965200665.1 of Rhodopila sp. Classification (GTDB taxonomy): domain Bacteria; phylum Pseudomonadota; class Alphaproteobacteria; order Acetobacterales; family Acetobacteraceae; genus Rhodopila. The sequence continues at coordinate 1,551,592 of OZ241370.1, forward strand.
CCCGCACCAGCGCCTGCTCGATCCGGTCGTGGAACAGTGCGCGGTTGGGCAGGCCGGTGAGCGCATCGTAGAAGGCCCGCCTGGTCAGCTGGAATTCGAACTGCTTGCGCTCCTCGATGTCATGCGCGGTCAGCACGAAGCCTTCGACCGCCGGCTCCTGCGCCAGGTTGGCGAGGAAAAGCTCAACCCGCCGCCAGACCCCATCCTGACGGAGAACCCTCAGCTCGGTGCTGCGCGTCGTGCCGGGCGCGTCAGTGAGCTGCTGCCAGAGGTCGTGGAAGATTGGCTGATCGTCCTGATGAATTACCGCGGTGGCGGGCTGGCCCGGCAGGGCGTCCTCAGGGTAGCCCCACTGCGTCGTCACGGCCGGACCGGCATAGGTGATGATGCCACTGAGGTCGGCGATAATCATCACGTCGGCGGCGTTCTGCACCAGCGCGCGAAACCGCTGCTCGCTGCGCCGGAGCAGGTCGGCTTCGTGTTCAGCCGCGGCCTGTGCACGGCGCGTGGCGGTGCGCCGGATCAGCAGCAGGATCACCGCAAGGCCGAGGTTCAGCAGGAACACGATGGGCGTGCCGACCAGCACACCGAATTGGATATCCTCAATACGTTTCTCAAAGGTTTGCTCATAGACCAGCGACAGGGCGACCGCATCGGCGACGCCTGACTCCAATTCAATGTAGGCTTGCTCGACCGGTTGCGAGTCGGCCGCCGCCGCCGCCGGGTCGTCGGCATCCATCAGCGCGAATACCGCCTCGGTGGCGGTTACGAAGCGCGCGTGCCGCGCCGCAAGTTCGGCAAGTTCATTGGCGAGCTCCGGCGGGCTGGCCGCCATCGACTGCTCAATGGCCTGGCGGAAGGCATCGACCTGCCGGTGGTACTCCAGCTTGATCGCGGGTTGCTGCCCGAGGCGATAATGCCGGGCCAGCGACTCCTGCTGCGACAAGGCGAAGCGGGCCAGCGCCAGCTGATCGGGCACCACGGCTGCGTCGCGGGAAGCCACGCCGGCCCGGTATTCGGCGATGGCCGCCCACAGCGCAAAGCAGATCGGCGCCAGCAGGGTCAGAACCAGCAGGGACGATGAGGTCAGCCGCCTCAGGCGGGGACCGGCCGGGCGCGAGACGGCCCCGCCGGCGACGCACCAGACACGAGAGGCGATCGATCCTGACGCCGTGCGCATTGCAGATACCGCAATAATTGAGCCTGCAAAGCCTCGCATACTTCCATTAATAAATACTTAAGCCGCCCGATCGCCTTGGGGCCGTGGGAGGGCCTGGTGGGGAATTGCCACGGACAGCGGCGGCGGCCGTGACAAGGACCCGATTTGATCGCCTGGAGCTGCATATGGGACTTCCATTTGCCACCCGAATGCAGGCTATGATGGGTTGATCGGAACCGTGCCGACAGAGCACGGCTCAATCAGCCGGGCGAGGATGCCTGGCATCAGGGAGGCCTTCGCATGAACGCTCCGGTCGCTACCGATGCGCATGAAGACGCCTATGCCATTCCGCTCGACCAGATCGATGTCAGTAATCCGCATCTATACCAGAACGATACCTGGCGGCCGTATTTCGCACGGTTGCGGCGGGAGGATCCGGTGCATTGGTGCGAGAACGGGATGTATGGGTCGTACTGGTCGGTCACCCGGTATCGCGACATCATGGCGGTGGATACCAACCAGCACGCGTTTTCCTCCGATGCGCTGATGGGCGGGATCGTGTTGCGCGACCTGCCGATGGATATGCGGCGGCCGAGCTTCATTTCGATGGATCCGCCAAAGCATGACGAGCAGCGGAAGACGGTGGCGCCGATCGTGGCGCCGGGCAATCTGGCGAAGCTGTCGGCCACGATCCGCGAGCGGGCGGGACGCATCCTGGACGGGCTGCCACGAGGCGAGACGTTCGACTGGGTGGAGCGGGTATCGATCGAGTTGACGACGCAGATGCTGGCGACGCTGTTTGATTTTCCGTTTGAGGACCGCAGCAAGCTAACCTACTGGTCGAACGTAGCGACGGTGAACACGCGGGCCGGGACCGAAATCGATTCGGAAGCTAAACGCAACGAGGTCCTGGACGGCGCGGTGGCTTATTTTACGGAGCTGTGGGAGGAGCGGGCGAAGCAGCCGTTAAAGCCGGATCTGATTTCGATGCTGGCGCATGGCGAGGCGACGCGAGACCTGCCGTCGCGGCCGCACGAATTCATGGGCAATTTGCTGCTGCTGATCGTGGGCGGGAATGACACGACGCGGAATTCCATCAGCGGCGGGCTGATGGCGCTGAACCAGTTTCCGGAGGAATACCGCAAGCTGCGGGCGAACCCGGCGCTGGTGAGCGGCATGGTGCCGGAAATCATCCGCTGGCAGACGCCGGTGATCCATATGCGGCGAACGGCGCTGGCGGATACCGAGGTGGGCGGCAAGACGATCCGCCGTGGCGATAAGGTTGCGATGTGGTATCTTTCTGGCAATCGCGACGAAGACGCCATCGAGGACGCCGACTCCTTCGTGATCGACCGCGCTCGGCCGCGACAGCATCTTTCCTTTGGTTTCGGCATTCATCGTTGCGTCGGCAACCGGTTGGCGGAGATGCAGCTGACGATCCTGTGGGAGGAAATCCTGAAGCGCGACCTGCCGATGATCGAGGTCGTCGGTCCGCCGACCCGGGCGTATTCGAATATTCTGCGGTCAATCGGTTCGCTGCCCGTGCGCATTCCCGCTTAACGGAGAGTGCCATGTCCATACCGTATTACGACTGCATCGCGCATCATGCGATGCGGCGGCCCGATTCGCTTGCGGCGGTCGATCTGGCAACCGAGCGTCAGTGGTCCTATCGAATTTTCGATGAGCGGATTTCACGGCTGGCGGGATCGTTCCGTTCGGAATTTGGTGTTACGGCGGATGAGCGGATCGCGGTGCTGGCGCCGAATTCGACCGACATGTTCGAGGTGCAGTTTGCCTGCGGGCGGATCGGCGCGATTTTCGTTCCACTGAACTGGCGACTGGCTGCGCCGGAATTGCGCACAATCCTGCAGGACTGTGCGCCGGCGATGCTGGTGTACGATCCGGAGTTCGCGGCGCGGGCGGAGGAGCTGGCGGTTGCGTGCGGCGTCCGAGCGATGGTTTCATTGGGAACTATGTTCGAGCGGATGGCGCTGGAGGGGCCGGTTCTGGAGGAGGCGGTGGCGGCGACGCTGGATGACGTATCGACAATTCTTTACACATCCGGCACGACTGGGCGGCCGAAGGGTGCGGTTGTTACGCATGGCATGAACTTCTGGAATACGGTGCATAGCTTTGCGCTGGCCGAGATTCAGCGTTCGGCGGTGTTTCTGGGGCTGCTGCCGCTGTTTCATACCGGCGGGCTGAACGTGTTTTCGTATCCGGTGTTCCAGGCCGGCGGTACGGTGATCATCATGCGCTCGTTTGATGCCGGGGAGGCGCTGCGGCTGATCGGCGACCCGGCGGTTGGTGTCACCCACCTGTTCGGGGTGCCGGCGAACTATCAGTTCATGGCCGCGCATCCGCGGTTCACGGAAACCGATGTCAGCCGGCTGGTATTTGCCGGGGTGGGTGGTGCGCCGACGCCGGATGCGATCCTGGAGGCGTGGCGGGCGCAGGGCGCGCTGCTGCAGCAGGGCTACGGCATGACGGAAACGAGCCCGCTGGTGCTGGTGCTGGACAAGGAGGACGCGGTCCGCAAGGCCGGGTCTGCGGGCAAGCCGGCGCTGAACATGCAAATGCGGGTGGTGGCGGAGGATGGTGCGGAAGCGGCGCCGGGGGTGATCGGCGAATTGTGGGTGAAGGGACCGAACATAACCAAGGGATACTGGCAGCAACCGGAGGTGACGGCGGCGGCGTTTACCGACGGATGGCTGCACACCGGCGATGCGGCGCTGGTCGATGACGAAGGGTATTACTTCATCGTCGACCGGTGGAAGGACATGTACATCTCGGGCGGGGAGAATGTCTATCCGGCTGAGGTGGAGAATGTGCTGTACGAACATGAGGCGGTCGCCGAGGCCGCGGTGATCGGTGTGACGGATGCGCGTTGGGGCCAGGTAGGGCGCGCGGTCGTGGTGGTGCGGCAGGGATGCGTGCTGACGGAAGACCTGGTGGTGGCGCATTGTGCGCGGAATCTGGCACGGTACAAGCTGCCGCACTCCGTGGTGTTTACCGAAGCACTGCCGCGGAATGCGACCGGGAAGGTGCACAAGCCGACATTGCGTCAGGTGTTCGGCGTGGGGTGAGGTTGCCAGGCTGAATACTGGGGGGCGGATTAACCTGTTGTTAATCCTCAGGTCGCATACTTCTGCGCTTGGCGACCTGAGGACCCATCGTGCCCAGTTACCCGACGGTTGACGTCAATCTGTTCGTCTACAACGGCGCCGCGACGGTCGGGGCGGCGATCGACAGCGTGCTGGCACAAAGCTGGCCGAACGTGACACTGACGCTGATCGATGATGGGTCGACCGATGGGACAGCGGCGCTGCTGGCGGCTTACGCGGCGCAACATCCGGCCATCCGGGTAAAGCACAACCGCTGCAACGGCGGCGCGATCGCAAATTTCCAGCGGTCGTTCTGGATGGGTAATTCCGACTACGTGATGCCCAAGTCCGGGGACGACCTGATCTCCCCCGATTTCATCGAGCGGATGATGGAGGTGCTGCTGGCGCATCCGGACTGTGCCATGGCGCATGGCGCGGGGCTGGTGTTTCGCGGGCGGGATGAGGTGCAGGCGGTTTATCCGCCGGAGCATTGCCTGACGGCGGTCGGAACGCCGTTCGAGCGGTCGCGGCATGTCATGAGCCGATACACCACATCGCCAGGTTTCTGGGGCGTATATCGTCGCGATGCGGTCGACCAGTTGTCGCCTATTCGCTATCGCGCGGGATGGGACCACGTGGTGTTGGCGGAGTTGGCGCTGTATGGCGAAATCCGGCACGTGCCGGAACCGCTGTACTGGCGGCGCGACGGGGGCAAGCCGGTGCTGCATCTGGCGCGCGCGGCGACCTCGGGCGCGCATACCGGATTGGCGGCGGAGGATGGTCTGGCGGACCAGCGCTGGCGTACGCCACTGATCACCACCGCTTACGCCCATATCGAGATGTTTGCCGACAGCCGGCTGCCACGCGATGAGCGGCTGGCGCTGATGCGCGCAGTGCCGGCGGTGTTCCGGGCGCGCTGGCTGCCGGCACTGCGGCATGAGGCGGCAGGGCTTCGCGTGGCAATGCCGAAGCTGATGGCATCGCTGCGGGCGGCGGAGCCGGTGCAGGCGCAATGGATGGCGCGCGCGCTGATCGCGATGCTGCAGGGTTCGGCAGCAATCGTGCCGGAAGTCGATTTGACTGCCGACTGGTTGGAGATCACCGCGCTGGGCTGTGCCTGGCCGGCGATGATGGCGGCGACTTGAGGTTGGGATGATGTCAGAAACGATCAGCGAGCCCCTGCGCGTGCATATCGGCTGCGGCGAAAAGCCGCTTGCAGGCTGGATCAATATCGATCGCGTGGCTCGGGCGCCCGGGGTGATGACGGATGTCGATCCGGCAGCGCTGCCGTATGGAGATGGATCGGTGGCCGAGGTGCTGGCCGAACATGTGTTCGAACATTTCGACTTCGCCGAGGAAGCCGCGGTCTGGCGTGAGATGGCGCGGGTTCTGCGGCCGGGCGGAACATTGCTGATCGAGGTGCCGGATTTCGCGTGGGTCTGCGCGACATTCCTGGCGGCGCAGGATGATTGGCGTGCGTTCTACCTCGTGGGTCATGCCGACCATTATGGCGGGTGCGGGCGGGATCTGGATCAGCGCTGGGGCATTCTGCAGACGATGTTCTTCGGCAATCAGAACGGTGCCGGACAGTATCATCGTAGTGGCTACACGGCGGGCAAATTGCGGGCGATCGCGGGTCTGCTGGGGTTTGCGGACATTTCCATTGAAACGGTTTTCAACAAGGGCGGGCAGGCTCTGCGTGCCACGCTGACGCGGTAAGGTTTTATCGATGCGGGTTTTCATAACGGGTATCGCGGGATTCCTGGGCAGCCACCTGGCGGAGCGACTGCTGGCCATGGGGCATGAGGTGGTTGGCTGCGACAGCCTGCTGGGCGGCGAACTGGTCAACGTACCGCCGGAAGCCGAATTCTACCAATATGACTGCCGGGATTTCAACGCGATGGCGAAAGTGATGCGCCGTTGCGAGCTGGTGTACCACTGCGCGGCGACAGCCTATGAGGGATTGTCGGTGTTCTCGCCGGCGATGGTGATGGATAATATCGTTACGGGATCAGTATCGGTGTTTTCCTCGGCGATTGCCAACGAGGTGCGGCGGATCGTGCTGTGCAGCTCGATGGCGCGGTATGGGACGAACGCGTTGCCGTTCCTGGAGAGCTACTCGCCGCGGCCGCAGGACCCGTACGGGATTGCCAAGGTCGCGGCGGAGCAGGCACTGATCAATCTCGCGCATGTGCACGGCATCGAATATGCCATCGCGGTGCCGCACAACATCATCGGGGCTCGGCAGAAATTCGACGACCCATACCGCAACGTTGCGTCGATCATGGCGAATCTGATGCTGCAGGGGCGGCAGCCGTTCATCTATGGCGACGGCGAGCAGACCAGGTGCTTCAGCCATGTAGACGATTGTCTGGCCTGCCTGCTGGCGATGGGGCTGACGCCGCGCGGGTTGGGTGAGGTGGTGAATATCGGCCCAGACGAGGAATTTGTTTCGATCAACCAGCTTTTCCGCAAGCTGAAGGGGATCACCGGGTTCGAGTGCCAGGCGATCCATATCCTGGACCGGCCGCAGGAGGTCAAGAACGCGGTGTGTTCAGCCACGAAGGCTCGGGAGTTGTTGGATTATCAGACGACGCGGTCACTGGATGCCGGGTTGAACGACATCGTGGACTATATCCGAACGATCGGGCCACGGAAGTTCCGCTACCATCTAGACATCGAGATCCGGAATCAGCGGACGCCGCGGACCTGGACCGAGCGGCTGATGTGATGCCGCAGTCAGGGGGGACTGGGTCCTAGGCTTCCTTGTAACCGGCTTCCGGGATGCCCTGTTCATTGCCGTAATATTTGTACGGCAGGAACTTGCCGGACATGGTCAGGCGTACGCGGTCGCCTTTTGGATTGGCCTCGCGGTCGATCTGCATGTCGAAGTCGATCGCGGACATGATGCCGTCGCCGAACTGCTCTTCGATCAGGGCTTTCCAGGCGAAGCCGTTCACCATCACCAGTTCGTAAAGTCGGTATAGCAGCGGATCGGTTGGCGGCATCGGGGAGCCGCGGTAGGGAACCTCGTTCAGCATCCGTGCCTCGACTTCGGTGAGACCGAAGAGTGTGGTGGCTTTGGCGGCGAGCGGTTTGACCAGCTTCATCTGGCCGAGCAGGGCGCCGACGATGAGGACTTCGGACATACCGCCGATCTGTTCGCAGATGTATCCCCAGCTCCAGTCGTTCTGCCGCTTGATGTCGAGGATCTTCTCCGTCAGATCGGCGCGCTTCATTGGGTGCTCCTTATGGCAGGTTCTTGTGCGACCCATCACAGCGCGGCGTGTTCCCGCTGTGCTTGCAGCCGCAGAACGAGACGATTCCGCTTTCGGCGGCGTCAAACTTCAGGGGGGCGAAGGATGATCCCTTGTGCGAGCCGTCGCAGAACGGCTGCTTGCTGCTTTTGCCGCAGGCACACCACCAATATGATTTCCCGGCCTCAACCGCGACCTTGTATGAGCCTTTTTGTGCAACGACTGCCGAGTCGGACATGACATTCCCCTTCTGCTGTTTCAGGCCCCGTAGACACGGCGGGCCTCCGCCGGCGTAACGTAACCGTCCAGCAGGTCTTCGGAAAGGGCCGCCTTATCGCGTTCGGCTGGCGGGCCATAGCCACCCGATCCCGGCGCTTCCATCACCACGAGCGAGCCGGCTGGCGCCAGGAAGCCGCCTTTGCTGACCAGGTTGCGTGCGTTGGAGCCGGGCGGGATCAGCGACAACCGAGCGGGTGCACCGGGAAGGCCGCCGGCGAGGCCGAAGGGCGGGGTGATTGTGCGTTCGCAGCAGACCGCGGCATGGGCCTGATTGCCCAGCACCCGCCAGACCCGGCGGACGCCGAGGCCGCCGCGGTACCGCCCTGCCCCGCCGCTATCCGGAACGAGGGCGTATTCCTCGACGCGCAATGGGAAGCTCATTTCCAGGATTTCGATCGGCGTGTTGCTCATGTTGGATACGGTGCTGGCCACGGCGTTGATGCCGTCCTTGACCGGGCGGGCGCCGAAGCCGCCCTTGACCGATTCATAACTGACAAAGCGATCGCCGCTGCGGTGGTCCACCCCGCCGAAGGTGATCACGGCGGAGGTGCCCTGTGAGCCGGCCATGACAGTGCGTGGGGTGATCGCGAACAGGGCCGCCATCACCATGTCGGCGACGCGGTGTGATATCTCGTGGTTGGCATAGACCACCGGGGAGGGATGCTGGGCATTCACCACGCAGCCTGGTGGCGCGGTCACTGTCACCGGGCGCCAGCAGCCGGAGTTCGGCGGGATCAGGCTGGCGGGATCGGCGATCATTTTAAGTGCGCAGTAAACGCCGGACGCGGTCACGGTCAGCGGGGCGTTCATCGGGCCGGCGACGGCGGGGTCCGATCCGGTGAAGTCCACCTTGATGGTATCGCCGCGTTTGATCACGTTGATGCAGACCTTGAAGGTCTCGTCTTCGGTGTCCCCCGGGGTGAGTACGCCGTCGCCGTCGAAGATGTCGGTGAACGAGGCTTCGCCATCGGGCAGCGCGCGCAGGGCCGCCCGCATCATCGTTTCGGAGTAGTCGAGAACCTCCTGCATGATCGCCAGCAGCGTTTCCGTGCCGTATTTGCCTGCCAGTTCGCCAAGGCGCTGGGCGGCGCGGCCATTGGCTGCGACCTGGGCGCGCAGATCGCCAAGCCGTTCCGCCGGGGTGCGGACGTTGGCGAAGATGATGGCTTCGACCGAGGGGTCGGGCTTGCCGTCGCGGTAGAGGCGGATCGGCGGCAGCCGCAGCCCTTCGCCATAGATTTCCGTCACGGCGCCATAACTTCCGGGCGTGGCGCTGCCGATGTCCGGCCAATGTGCGCGGACGCAGCCGAAGCCCAGCAGCCGGCCTTCGTGGAAGGCGGGGGCGACGACGTTGACGTCGGGCAGGTGCGATCCGCCGTCGTAGGGGTCGTTGTGAATGAAAACATCACCGGGTGTGACGTCCTTGAATGCGCGAACGACGGCACGGACGGCGTCGGGCATCGAGCCCAGATGGATCGGCAGGTCGGGGCCTTGCGCCACCATGTTGCCGTCGATGTCGAAGATGCCGCAGGAATAGTCGCCGGCCACTTTCAGCAGTGGTGAGTAGGCGGTCTTTGCCAGGACGATTTTCATTTCTTCAGCGGCGGAATAGAGTGCGTTCTTCACGACCTCGAAACGCGCCGGATCCGTCTGCAATGTCGCCATGTGTCATCCCCTCAGGTTGTGGTCAGCCCGTCCCGCACGGCCGTCAGCGCGCGCGCCGCATCCGCCGCGGCTTCACGCATACGAACGAAGTCCTCGGTCGCGTCGGCCACGAGAGCTTGCCGGCAGGCGCGTTCGATGTCACGTGCGATTGCGCTCAGCGCCCGCGCCCCGCAATTGCCTGACACCGAAACAAGGTCGTGCGCCTCCTGCGCCGCACCTTCGACGTTGGCCGTGTCGAGACAGGCGCCAAGGCGGCAGATCCGCGTATCTAGGTCGTCCAGTGTATCGGTCAGCAGTGCCTCCAGCTGGTCCGGCTTCAGGAAGTCACGCAGCGCGTCGATGACGGTGACGTCCACGACCGGCATCCCGTAGGCGGCTGACGGCCGGGGACGTCCTTCGATGGCCAGTTGGTTCATCGTCTCGAACAAGGCCTTGGCCGACAGCGGCTTGCTCAGGTAGGCGTCCATTCCGGCGCCGCGGTACCGCGCCTCCGCGCCACGTAGCGCGTCGGCGGTAAGGGCGATGATCGGGACGTCGCGCTTCGGCGGCTGCATTGCGCGGATCCGCCCGGTAGCCTTCACCCCGTCCATCACCGGCATCTGGATATCCATCAGGATGATGTCGAAGGTTTCGCGCATCACGGCCTCGACTGCCTCGCGCCCGTTTTCCGCAACGGTGGTGGTGTGCCCGGCGCTGTGCAGCAGCGAGGCCAGCAGCCGCTGGTTGATCGCGTTGTCGTCGGTGAGCAGCACGTGCAGTTGCCGCACCGGTGCCGGCAGGTCGGCGTCGCTGTCGGGCGCGATCAGTTCGTGCGTGGCGTCCGGTAACGGCAACAGCAGGTGGAAGACGCTGCCCTGACCCTCGATGCTTTCCACCCACAATCGGCCGTACATCAATTCCGTCAGCTCGCGGCTGATCGCAAGGCCCAGACCGGACCCGCCGAACCGCCGGGAGATCGAGCTGTCGGCCTGGACGAATTTCTGAAACAGACGACCGAGGGTTTCCCGGTTCATGCCGATGCCGGTGTCGGACACGTCGACCCGCGTCAGGTGTTGGGCCGATGGGGATTCGTCCGACGGGGTCAGCGAGACGCGGATAGCAACATGTCCATGTTCGGTGAACTTGACGGCATTTCCGATCAGGTTGAGCAGGACCTGGCGCAGCCGGATTGCGTCGCCCTGGACCGCGCGGTCGGCCGTGGGGTCGACCTGGCAGGTCAGCGACAGCTGCTTTTCCATTGCCCGCGGGGCAAGGACGGCAACGGCGGAGCGCACCGTGTCGCCCAGATGGAAATCGGTCAGTTGCAGCTCGACCTTTCCGGCTTCGAGCTTGGCGATGTCGAGGACGTCGTCGATCACCTCCATCAGCGCCCGGGCCGAGTCGCGGATCCCGATGGCATATTCACGCTGTCGGGCTGACAGGTCGGAGCGCAGCAGCAGGTCGTTCATCCCGATGACGCCGTTCATCGGAGTGCGGATTTCGTGCGACATGTTGGCCAGGAACTGGGTCTTGGCGGAGTTTGCCTTTTCCGCGATCACACGAGCTGCTTCGGCCTGGTCGCGCGCGGCGGCTGCACGTTCCTCGGCACGCTTGCGTTCGGTGATATCGCTGAAGGTGCGAACGAGCCCGCCGTCCGGCATCGATGTGGTGCGCACTTCCAGCACCCTGCCATTTGGCCTGGTGCGTTCATACAGCCGTGGCAACTGCATGGTGCCGCCAGCCCGCATCGCGGCACGAAATTCCGGCGTCGCGGCGTCGAACTCCCCGGCTTCCCACTGATAAGCCTCGAGCTGGTCGATCTTCGGCCGCCGGCTCAGCAGCCCGACCGGCAGATCCAGCAGGTAGACGGTGCGGGCGTTCCAGGCGAGAACGGTCCCGTCGGGACCCAACATCAGGATACCCTGATCCATGTAGCGCAGCGTCGCTTCCAGCGCCTGCGCGTTCTTCGCCGCCTCCGCCTCGCTCCGGCGCAACGCCGCGGCCACCCCGCGCAGCTCCCGCGCCGTGTTGTTCAGCCGACGAAACTGCGTCCGCAGCACCTGGAAGAGGCCGATCAGGATCACGGTGACCAAGGCCGATCCGATGCCGATAAAGGTCGCCTGCCGTCGCCAGCCGGCCAGGGCGGTCAAGCGCCGGGTTCCGGTGTCGATCACCAGCGGGAAGCCGCGCACCGGCCTGACCGAAGTCGAGCGCTGCAGCCCGGTGGCGAAGCCGGCGGCATTGTAAAGCCCACCCCCCACGGCAACGATCCGGTACCAGGGTGATGAGGGCGGCATGGTTCGCCCGATGACGTCCGGGACAGGCGGATGCGATGCCAGGATCGTCCCGTCCCGGTAGATCACGGAAATCACGTGATGGCCGTCCGGATCGATCGCATCAAACAGGTCGGCGAAAAAACCAAGTGAGATCGCGGCGACGGCCACGCCGGCGAACTGGCCGTCGCGGCCGCGGATCCGGCGCCCAAGCAGCACGGTCCACTGGCCTGACAGTTTGCCTTCGCCGGGCTTGCTGAGATACGGGCCCTCATCGCCGGTGTCGCGGAAATGCTGAAAAACGTCGCTGGCGGACAGGTCGCTGCCGGCCGAGGGCCAGAACCGCGAGGTGTTGACGGCATGCCCGGTGGCGTCCTGCAGGGTGATCGCATCGAGCTGGGGGAAATTGCCCCGCTTGGCAACCAGGTCCTGATGGACCGCCTGGGTGGACATCTTCTGGCGCAATTCGTCGACGGTGGCGATGCCATTCGCCTGGACCTGCGCCACGATTGCGGAAAGGACCAGGTCGGTCGCGTGCATCGCGCGGGTGGTTTGTTCGGCCAGGATGCCGCTCAGCCGTGTCTGGCGGTCGTCGGCTTCGTGCAAGGCGTCCTGCCTGGCGTCCCAGACAGCCAGCAGCGCCGCGGCGAGAACGAGGAAAATCAGGCAGATGGAAGCAGCGCTCAGCACCCGGATCGCGCCCGAGGAATCCCCGGCGCGAGATGAGCCAACGGGTTCGGGGGCGATCAAACGCATACCTAGGCGATTAGAGCATCAGACACGCTGACGCGAAACGATATCTTTCAGCTACGTCTGTGCGAGCGGTGCGTCGTCTTGCGGTTCGACAGCGAGAGCGACAGGCCGATGCAGACCAGACCCAGCGATGCCGGAAGCAGCCAGGCCGGACGTTCCAGCATCGGCTGGATCACCGCGGTCCACATCCATTTCCCGACCGTGCGGCTTGACCACAGCGGCAGCTTGTCCAGCACGTCGTGGTCAAGAAGATAGATCGCCTGCCCTAGGGATGTGCTGCCGGCCCCGAACGTCGCGATGGCGACGGCGGCGACCAGCAGGACGGCAGCGATCACGGCCAGGACGCGTTGAGCAATCACATGAACAGCTTCTCGGACTTGCGATCGGTATATAAACCAGCAACCTGCTCAGCATAGCCATTAAAAAGCAAGGTGGGCACCCTTTCGTCGCTTCCCAGCAGCCGTTCGGAAGCCTGGCTCCATCGTGGATGGGGGACAGCGGGGTTCACGTTGGCCCAGAAACCGTATTCTGACGGGCCGATCGCTTCCCAGAAGGTTGCGGGACGCTTGTCGGTAAAGCTGATCCGGATGATGGACTTGGCGGATTTGAAGCCATATTTCCACGGCAGGGTCAGCCGGATCGGCCCACCGTTCTGCGGCGGCAGCGGCTTGCCGTACATACCGGTTGAGATGAATGCGAGATCGTTGGCGGCTTCGTCGATCGTCACCCCTTCCATGTAGGGCCAGGGATAGAACGGTGCGTCCAGACCGGACATCACCTTGTCCTGCGCGGTTTCGAACACGACGTATTTCGCCGAAGCGAGCGGTTCCGCGACCTTGAGCAGCGCCGCCAGGGGAAATCCGGTCCAAGGCACGGTCATTGCCCAGGCCTCGACGCAGCGGTGCCGGTAGACCCGCTGTTCCAGCGGCATCTGCTTCAAAAGGTCGTCGATGTCGACGGTGCGGGGCCTGGCCATCAGCCCGTCCAGCTTCACCGTCCAGGGACGTTGTTTCAGCGCCTGGGCGTTCTTCCAGATATTCTTGCTTTCGCCGAACTCGTAGTAATTGTTGTAGGTCGTCGAATATTTTTCGTCCGTGACCGGCCGGCCCGGATCGAACCCCTTGTTGATCGCGACATCTGCCCGAGCGGCGAAGCCCGGCAGAATGGTCATTGCTGCCGCGGCCCCCAGGGTTGCGCGCCGGCTGAGCGCCGTATGCTCCGGCGTTGCCAACCGTTCCGGGATTTCCCAACCGCGGCGCCGCTCGATATGCATGTTTGTTGCCTCCAGCTTGCCTGATGATTTAGGTGTGGTCGCCGATCGAAAATCGCATCTACTTTGCCGCAAGAAAGCCGGTGAACGTAATTAAAGCTTTGCCATGCCGGCGTAAGCCGTCTTTTTCGTGATCGGCCGCGTGTTCCGGCGAATGCGCACATTGATGACGTTCAAAAGGTGCATCCATGGACCTGGAGCAGATCCGCGCATGGTATGAGGCTGCCGCGAAATTGGCGCTGTCCGATGGCGACGCGCTTGAGGCATGGCATTTGTTGAGCCCACAATGCCGCTTCCTGAAGGCGTTGCCGGAAAATGCGGCCGTGCTGGATATCGGTGCGGGTGATGGCGGGCTGCAGGTCTATCGGGACTGGCCATCGCCGAAACGGCCTGACCTGCGGATGTATGCCTTCGCGATGGAACGCGGCAACCTGTTCGACCGGTATGACGGCAGCGAGTTGGGCACCTGGCCGGTTCGGCGGCCGGATTTCGGCGCAAAATCATTTGAAGCGATATTTGCGGCGAACTTCATCGAGCACATCGAGGCTCCGTTGGACTTCATCGGCTGGGCGGCAACGCGGCTTGCGCACGGTGGGCGGATCTTCCTGGAATGGCCGCGAGAGGCTTCGCTGTCGCTGCCGACGACGGCGGCGTTGCAGGCGATCGGGATCGACGTGATGACTGGCAACTACTTCGATGATGCGACGCATCGGGCGGAACTGCCGGCACTGGCTGACGTGCGCGCGGCGCTGACCGCTGCCGGGCTGCAGATCGAGGCCACGGGCATTGTGCAGACGCCATGGCTGCAGGGCCACCTGATGGCGATGGGCAAGCTCGCCGATGACCGGGTGCACCGGACGCTGGCCTACTGGTCGTTCACCGGCTGGACCCAGTATATCATCGCCGTCTTGTGACGGGTCATGGATGCGGCGGGCCTGTCGGTTGACGCCCTTTGGCGGCCTTAAGGGACCGCGGCTGAGGTTGCCTGCCGGCTGATGCGCCGGTATCAGCAGCCGGATCATCCGCGCACCGGCGGTGCCATCTGTAACTTGGCGCCCAGGGTCAGCAAAGGAGACGTCACATGCACCTCGCCCGGTTTCCGCGTGTTCGCCTGTTCCCGGCCCCTACCCCGCTGGAGCGTTTGGACAATCTGACCCGCCGGCTGGGCGGACCGGAGATCTGGATCAAGCGGGACGACTGCACCGTGGTGGCCACCGGGGGCAACAAGGTGCGCAAGCTGGAATGGCTGATCGGTGAAGCGAAGGCTCAGGGCGCTGCGCACATCGTCACCCAGGGCGCGGTGCAGTCCAACCACGTGCGCCAGACCGCCGCGGTGGCACGGAAGTTCGGCATGAAGTGCACGGCGCTGCTGGAGCACCGGATCGAGACCAATGACCGCGACTATCTGGGCAGCGGCAATGTGCTGCTGGACAAGCTGTTCGGCTGCGCGATCGAGTATCGGCCGTCCGGGCTGGACATGAATGCGGAGGCCGAGAAGAAGGGCACGGAACTGCGGGCGGGCGGCGAGGCTGTGTATGTCATTCCCGGTGGCGGTTCGAACAAGGTCGGGGCGCTCGGCTATGTGTCCTGCGCGCAGGAGCTGATGCAGCAGGCCGACGAGATGGGGCTGCGCATCGATCGCATCGTCACGGCGACCGGCAGCGCGGGCACGCATGCCGGTCTGGTGGTCGGGCTGGAGGGCATGAACGCCCAGGTTCCCGTCCTTGGCATTGGCGTGCGGTTGCCGCGCGAGCGCCAGGAGGACAATGTGTTCCGGCTGGCGCAGGCCACGGCGGAGTATGTCGGCATGACGGCGCCGATCCCGCGCGAGGCGATCGTGGCCAACTGCGACTATGTTGGGGACGGGTACGGCATTCCGACGGCTGGGATGGGCGAGGCCGTGGCGATGTTCGGGCAGGAGGAAGGTATCCTGCTCGACCCGGTTTATTCCGGTAAGGCCGCAGCGGGCATGATCGACCTGATCCGAACGGGGAAACTGCCGGCAGGCGAGACAATCGTGTTCCTGCACACCGGCGGTGCCGTGGGGCTGTTCGGATACACTACGTTTTTGGAAGGGGCAGTCTAATGCTTGCCAGTGAGAACCGCATCCTGACGACGCATACCGGCAGCCTGCCGCGCCCCGCGGCACTGACAGAGCTGTATGCCCAGCGGGTGGAGGGCGGTGCCATCGACGAAGCCGCACTGGATGCGGCGGGCAAGGCCGCGACGCGGCATGTGGTTCGGCAGCAGATCGCCGCGGGGATCGATGTCGGCAATAACGGTGAGCAACAGCGAGAGGCGTTTTTTCTGTATGTGCGCCGGCGGATGAGCGGATTTGGCGGCGGGTGGAGCCGGCCACCGACTGCGGACGTGGTCAAATACCCCGGTTTCCGCGCCTGGTTCGCGGTGCAGGAGGGGCTGCACCGGGCGGTGAGCAACCGAGGCATGCTGCCGCAGGCGATCGGCGAGGTGGCGTATCTGGATCCGGCGTTGATCAAGGCTGAATGCGACGAGTTCCAGGCGACGTTGCGCGAGGTCGAGGGCGGCTTTGCGGAGCCGTTCATGACCGCCCCGTCGCCGGGGATCATCGCCCGCGCGCTGCAGAACGACCATTACGACACCGAGGACGCTTACCTGCACGCGCTGGGGCAAGCGCTGCGGGTCGAATATGAGGCCATTGTGGGGGCAGGTTTCCTGCTGCAGATCGATGCGCCCGATCTGGCGCTGGAACGCCACATCACGTTCCAGGACCGCCCGTTAAGCGAGTTCATCGACTTCGCCGAACGGGTTGTGGGGACAATCAATGAGGCGCTGGTGAATGTGCCGCGCGACCGGGTGCGCATCCATGCCTGCTGGGGCAACTACGAGGGGCCGCATGACTGCGATGTCGACCTGCACGACATCCTGCCCGCCATCGCCCGGGCCAAGGTCGGCGGATGGGTGCTGCCGTTTGCCAATCCGCGCCATGCCCACGAATACCGCTGCGTGAAGGATCTACCGCTGGACGATGGCCAGGTGATCGTTGCCGGTGTGATCGATCCGCTGACCAATTTCGTCGAACACCCGGAAGTCGTTGCGGACCGGCTGGAGCGTGTGGCGCAGGTGGTCGGCGATGCGCGGCGGGTGATCGCGGGCACGGATTGCGGGTTTGACACCTCGGCTGGCCGGGGCCGCGTGGCGGAAGATGTCGTATGGGCCAAGCTGCGGGCAATGGCCGATGGCGCGGCGATCGCCTCAAAGCGGCTCGGCATGCCGGGGTGACGCGAGGTCAGGCCAACATCACCCTGGAACAGGCCGGGTGATGTTGGCCTAGACGGTCGGCCATCGGCGCTGCTGGTAAGCGCCGTCCCAGAACAGATACTCGTATTGGGTGGAGCGGATGAAGGCGGTCATCATGCGGGCGCGGACGGTGTCGGAGGTGTTGGCGGCGGCGGTGTCGGTGGCGGCGATGACGGCACGAACCGCGGTGCCGAAGGCTTCGTCCGAGTAGGTGTCGATCCAGGGACGGTATGGGTTGTCGGGTGCGGCCGTGCGGGCAATGGTGTTGCCGACGTCCCAGTAGATCCAGAAGCAGGGTAGCAGCGCGGCCATCAGGACCTCCCACGGTTCATGATAGGCCGTGGCGAGCAGGAAGCTGGTGTAGCTGAGGCAGTCGGGTGACGGTTCGGCGGTTCCGGCTGACAAGTACTGGCCGTGCAGGGCTTGCTCGACAGCGACGGCTTCCACGGCAGATTCGACGAACAGGCGGAGGATTGCGGCGTCGGGGCCACGGGCGCCGGCCATTGCAAGAATACGCGCGTATTGATCGAGGTATTGCGAGTCCTGCTCGATATAAAAATGGAATCGTTGCTTCGACAGGGTGCCGTCGGCCAGCTCCCGGTTGAAGGGAAGCGCGTCGATGGCGGCGCGCAGGGTCGTGGTGTGCTGCCAGGCGTGGTCGCAAAAGCTTGTCATGCGATGCTCTTTGATGCCATTTCGAATGTGTTGCGGGACAGGCCGGGCAGGTCGAGGATGCGCTGCAATTGCTGTTTCATCAGGTTCTGCCTGCCAGCATCGAAGCGGCGCCATTGTCCGAGTGGGGAGACCATGCGGGCGGCGACCTGGCCGTTGGTGGGGTCGAGCTGGATGATGGTGTCGGCGTACAGCTTGTAGCCGGCGCCGGAGGCGGCGTGAAAGCGCACCTGATTGCCGGCGAAACTACTCATCAGCGCGCGGACCCGGTTCGGGTTGCGCAGATCGAAGTCGGGGTGGGACTTCAAAGCGGCAACGGCGTCGATCGTTCCGGGCAAGGACGACAATGCCTGGATCGCGAACCACTTGTCCAGGACAAGCGGGTCGAGGCGCCAGGCCTGGTAGAACGCTGCGAGTGTTTCAAGCCGTTGCGGACAGTCGACATTGGCCAGGATGTTGAGCACCGCCAATACATCCGTCATGTTCCGGCCGGCGTCGAACTGCGCCTTGGCGAGCGCGATGGAGGCGGCATCGCCGGCGGCGACCAGATAGCTGAGACAGGCGTTGCGCAGGGAGCGGCGGCCGATGGCTGGGCCATCGACGGTGTAGCCGCTGGAGTCGGTCAGGCGGTCGTGGGTGGCGCGCAGCTTGTCGCGCAAGGCCTGCCCGATGGCGGTGCGGGCGGTGTCGCGCGCGGCATGGATGGCGTCGACGTCGACCGTTTCCATCCGGTCGGCCAGCGTCGCTTCGCCGGGCAGTGTCAGGGCCTCGGCGGCGAAGGCGGGTTCCTGGTCGAGCGCGGCGGCGGCGGCCTCGATCAAAGCGGGGTCGACGCTGGGCTGACCGCCTGACTGGATGGTGGCGACCATGTCAAGCAGTGCGGCGGCGGCGAATTGCTGGCCGGATTCCCAGCGCACGAAGGGGTCGGTGTCGTGGGCGGCAAGGAAGCGGAGGCGATCGGGGGACATCCCGGTCAATTTCACTGGCGCGGAGAAGTCGCGCAGCAGCGAGGGGATCGGCGGGCTGGCGACGTCAACGAAGTCGAAGCGGTTCACTGCGTTTCTTGCCAGCAGGACGCGGGTGCCTTCGACCGGGTCGGGCTCGCCGTCGAGGCGGGTGGCCAGTTCCTGGCCGTTGCCATCGAGCAGGCCCATGGCGACGGGGATGACCACAGGATATTTGTCGGGCTGGCCGGGCGTGGGCCTGGTGCTTTGGCGGATGGTCAGGCTGTAGCGTTTCGTTACCGGATCGTAGCTGTCGTCGATGATCATTTCAGGTGTGCCGGCCTGATGATACCACAGCTTGAAGTCGGTCAGATCGACGCCGGAAGCATCGGCCATCGCGGCGACGAAATCGTCTATGGTAACGGCATTGTTGTCGTGACGCTCGAAATACAGGTCCATGCCGCGACGGAATGCGTGGCGGCCGATGATGGTGGCCATCATGCGGATGACCTCGGCGCCCTTGTTGTAAATCGTTGAGGTATAGAAATTATCAATGGCGAGGTAGCTGTCGGGTTGCACCGGGTGGGCGAGCGGGCCGGCGTCCTCACGGAACTGCGCGGCACGCAGTCCCCTGACGTCCGCGATGCGCTTGACTGCCCTGCTGCCCTGGTCGGCGGAAAACTCCTGGTCGCGATAGACGGTAAGGCCCTCCTTCAGGGACAACTGAAACCAGTCACGGCAGGTGACCCGGTTGCCGGTCCAGTTATGGAAGTACTCGTGGGCGATGACCGTTTCGATACCTTGGTAGTCGCTGTCGGTGGCGGTTTCCGGGCGGGCCAGGACGTATTTCGTGTTGAAGACGTTCAGGCCCTTGTTTTCCATCGCACCCATGTTGAAGTCGGAGACGGCGGCGATGTTGAAGACGTCGAGGTCGTATTCCAGGCCGAAGACGTCTTCGTCCCAGGTCATCGAGGCCTTCAATGAACGCATGGCATGATCGCAGCGGTCTTCGTCGCCACTACGAACGTATATACCAAGTGCAACCTGCCGGCCGGAGCGGGTAGTGAAGGAGTCGGTGACGGAGACGAGGTCACCGGCGACCAGGGCGAACAGATAGCATGGCTTGGGGTGTGGATCGGTCCAGGTGACGGATCGTCGGCCATCCGGAAGGTTGCTGACGGGGCCGGGATTGCCGTTGGACAGCATCACCGGGCAGACGCCGATGATGGTTGTGGTGTAGCGCGACATCACATCCGGACGGTCCGCGAAGTAGGTGATGCGGCGGAAGCCCTGTGCCTCACACTGGGTGAAATAGTTGCCGCCGGACACATACAGCCCGCTGAGCTCGGTGTTGTCCTTGGGGGCGATGCGGGTCTCGACCTCCAGCGTGCAGGCGGCCGGCATGTCGGGAATGGTCAGGCCGGTTGGGCTAAGGTGGTAGTCGGATCCGGCCAGGGGCGTGCCGTCGCGGAGAAGGCGGACCAGCGTGAGGGCCTCACCATCGAGATGCAAAGGCGCGTCAGCCAATGCGGCCGGGTTGCGACGGAGCGTAAGGCGCGAGACCACGGTCGTTGCGGCCTCGTCAAGGTCGAAGCGGAGATCGACAGTGTCAATCAGGAAGCCAGGAGGGGTGTAGTCGGCCAGCCTGATTTCGCGAGGCTGGCTGGAGGGAGGGACTGACGAGTCGGGCATATCGGCTCCGGCGATGTGGCTGAGCGGACCGTAGAGCAGTTTAGGGGGTTAGGGGAGAGAGGGGTCGCGATTGGCATGGCAAGTGGCTGCGGCTGCCTTCGGCGGATTTGCGGCGCGCAGGATTGCGGTGTCATTCTCAGGCCGGAGGAGTCATCACATGCCCTATCCGACACATCTGCTGCCGACCACTGTGGTGGGTAGTTATCCCCAGCCGGAGTGGCTGGTTGACCGAGCGACGCTGCATCATCATGGGGTGCCGCGGGCCCATGCGCATGACATGTGGCGGGTGCCGGAGGCGCTGCTGGAGCGGGCGCAGGACGACGCCACGGTGCTGGCGATCCGCGACATGGAGCGAGCCGGGATCGACATCGTGACGGATGGGGAGATCCGGCGCGAGAGTTATTCCAATCGTTTCGCCCTCGCGTTGGAGGGCATCGATGCCGAGACGCCTGGCGAGCTGCGGTCCGCCGGCGGGCGGGTGACGAAGGTGCCGCGGGTGGTGGGCAAGATCCGGCGGGTGGAGGGTGTGGAGACTCGTGATGCGCTGTTCCTGCGGGAGAATGCGACGTGGGCAACGAAGATTACACTGCCGGGGCCGTTCACGCTGTCACGGCAGGTACAAAACGATTTCTATGCCGATGAGGAAGAGCTGGCGATGGATTATGCCGTCGCGGTGAATGCGGAACTGCGGGCCTTGAAAGCAACCGGTGTGGATGTGGTGCAGTTGGACGAGCCGTGGGTTCGGACGTCGCCGGAGAAGGCGATCCGCTACGGGGTGAAGGCGATCAACCGGGCGCTGGAGGGTATCGAGGGGCCGACGGTGGTGCATATTTGTTTCGGATATGCGGCGGTGGTGTCGGAGAAGCCGACCGGCTACGGGTTCCTGGCGGAGCTGGGGGGTACGGCGGCGCAGCAGATCTCGATCGAGGCGGCGCAGCCGCGGCTTGATCTTGGGGTGCTGCGCGACCTGGCGGGAAAGACGATCATGCTGGGCGTGCTCGACCTCGGCGATGCCGGGGTGGAGACGGCGGAGGTGGTAGCGCAGCGACTGCGCGAGGGGTTGCGGTTCGTGGCGGCTGAGAAGCTGGTGGCCGCGCCCGATTGCGGGATGAAGTATCTGCCGCGCGATGTGGCGTTCGGGAAGCTGAAGGCGATGGCGGACGGGGCGGCGATCGTGCGGCGCGAGCTGGCGGGGTAGGCGGTTCGGGGCTCGCGGGGGCCGGGCTGCAGGTGGACCGGACGAGCCGGACCACCTGCCGAAGCTTTTACCGAGGTTTCGGCGCCGGTTTTTACGCGTAGTGAATTGAGCCGGGCAGGCTGGCGAGATTGACGAACGTGATCTGCGTGTTGTCGGACAGTGTCAGCGTCGCGCTGCCGCCGGCTGTTGCCACCTTGGACTTCGAGGCGTCGTAGCCGCTCAGGTTGACCAAGTCGCTGGCCCCCATGTTCACGATGAACGCCGCATGGCCAGCCGTGTTCGCTGCCATGAAGTCGAAGGTATCGCTGCCGGCGCCACCGGTGACATAGGTATTACTTTCCCAGCTAGTAGTGTTGATCCGCCTGCTGGTGCGTTTAGCCTGACCGAAGGTAGTCCGCGCGCTTTCTTTGTTGTCTGTTGTCTGCTGTCTGGACGA
This sequence comes from Rhodopila sp., assembly GCA_965200665.1. Taxonomy (GTDB): domain Bacteria; phylum Pseudomonadota; class Alphaproteobacteria; order Acetobacterales; family Acetobacteraceae; genus Rhodopila. The sequence goes on from OZ241370.1 coordinate 1,573,552, forward strand.
GCAACGTCGTCGGCCTGCTCCGGGAAGGCGACGTTGCTCTGATCAGCAGATGCTCATAGGCGCCAAACCAGACGGGGCGTCATACACCCATAATCGCGGAAATTTCCACCTGCGAATAATCGGCTTCAGCCAGGACCTCGGCGGTATGCTGGCCGAGGGTGGGCCATGGCCGATGGACGTTGGCCGGTGTTTCGGAGAACCGGGCCGGGATGGCAGGAACCACCACATCGCCTTCAACTGGATGCAGGAATGGTTCGAAATAGCCGGTTTCGACAAGATAGGGATCGGTAAAAAGCTCATCGAGGCGATTGGCTTTTCCGCACGGGATATCGGCGGAACGGAGGTCGGCGAGCCACTCGTCCGTGGTGCGCTGGCGCATCCCTTCGGTCAGTGTGGCGTAGACCGCGTCAATATTGGCGGAGCGGGCGCGAACGGAATTGAACCGGGGATCGTCCTTGTAATGAGGAGCGCCCATGGCGTCGAACAGCTTGTTCCATTGCGCGTCGCTGTGGGCGATGACGCTGATATAGCCATCCTCGGTTGGATACGGGCGACGGTGCGGGGTCAGCATGCGGGCGTATCCCAGGCCTTTCTCGGGCTCACCCAGGGTGCCGTGGGAGAGGTGCTCGACCAGGGCGAAGGACAGGATTGTTTCCATCATCGGCAGGTGGATTTCCTGCCCCTGTCCGGTGCGTTCGCGGTGGAACAGGGCCATGCCGATCATCGAGGCGAGCATCGACCCGGTCAGCTTGTCGACCACGACGGTGGGGAAATATCGCGGCGCGCCGTCGGGGCCGGCGTTCAGCGAGGCAATTCCGGAGACACCCTGGATCAGGTCGTCGTAGGCCGGGAATTCCTGCATCGAGCTGTCTTTCCGGAACCCGCTTGCGGCGGCGTAGATCAGTTTTGGGTTGCGGGCGGACAGGCTGGCGTAGTCGAGACCGAGGCGGCTGGCGGCGCCGAGGCGCATGTTGTGGACGAAGATGTCGGCGGTTTCGACCAGGCGCAGCACGGCCTCACGGGCGGCGGGCTTCTTCAGGTCAAGTGCGATGCTGCGTTTGTTGCGGTTCAGGTTGGCAAAGTAGCTGCCCATGCCGGGGGTGCGGGACGGACCGATCAGGCGCGTCGAGTCGCCCTGGATGGTTTCAACCTTGATCACGTCGGCGCCCATGTCGCCGAGCGTTTGGGAACAGTAGGGACCGAGGACGACCGTGGTGATGTCGATGACCCGGATGCCGGCGAGCGGGCCAGTGGGTTGTGTCACTTGTGTATCCTCAAAGATGGCCGGCAGAGCATCGCCTTGCGGTCCGGGGTTGGCAATGTCCGGGGGCACCGTATGGTACCGGGCATGGATTCGACTGGCGCGACTGAGCGGCATGCCAAGCCGCACACTGTTTTGCTGATAGTGGCGAGCGCCATGTTCATGGAGCAGTTGGACGGGACGGTGCTGGCGACCGCGCTGCCGACGATGGCGCGCAGCTTCAACGCCGATCCGCTGCATATGAACGTAGCACTGACATCGTATCTGCTGACGCTGGCAATGTTCATCCCGGCGAGCGGGCGGATCGCGGACCGTTTCGGATCGCGCTCGACGTTTCGGGCGGCGATTGCGCTGTTTACGCTGGGGTCGGTGCTGTGTGCCCAGGCGCCGACACTGTGGGCGCTGGTGGCGGCGCGGATGCTGCAGGGCGCCGGGGGTGCGATGATGTCGCCGGTCGGGCGGCTGGTGATGTTGCGGGTGGTGTCGAAGGCGGAGCTGGTGAAGTCGATGGCCTGGCTGATGGTGCCGGCGACGATCGGGCCGATCGTGGGGCCGCCGGTCGGCGGGTTCATCGTGACGTATCTGTCGTGGCACTGGATTTTCTACATCAACGTGCCGATCGGGGTGATCGGGATCGCGCTGGTGACTTTGTTCATCGACGAAATGAAGGAGCCGACGCGGACCAAGTTCGATCTGCGCGGGCTGGTGCTGTCGGGAACCGCACTTGCCTGCCTGATGTTTGGCATCGAGGTGGCGTCGCGCGGGGTCGGCTCGACCGGGATTGTGGCGGCGCTGCTGGGGGTCGGGGCGGTGTCGGCTGTACTTTACTGGTTCCATGCAAAACGGGTGGTTCGGCCGATGCTGGATTTTCGGCTGCTGCGGGTGACGACGTTTCGGATGTCGCTGCTGTGCGGATCGCTGTCGCGGATCGCAGTGGGGGCAATGCCGTTCCTGATGCCGATGATGTTCCAGCTTGGGTTCGGCTATTCGGCGGCGCAGAGTGGGCTGGTGACGTTCGTCTCCTCCATCGGGTCACTGGCAATGCGGGGCTGCGCGCCGTGGTTCCTGGAACGGCTGGGGTTCCGGCCGGTGCTGATGTGGGTGGGGGCGCTGGCGACGTTCCTGTTGGCGCTGAGCGCGGCATTCCGACCGAGTTGGCCATTGCCGCTGATTTACGGCGTGCTGGTGGCGAACGGATTTTTCCAGTCGTTGCAGTTCATGGCCTACAACACGATCGCATACGCCGATGTGCCGCGCGAGGACATGAGCGCGGCGACCAGCTTCTATACAACGTTCCAGCAGATGTCGCTGACGCTGGGGATCGCGATTTCGGCGGCAGCGTTGGCGGCGTCGATCACCGTGACTCATCACGCGCAAGCCATGCTGCCGGATTTTTCCGCCGCGTTCCTGTTCGTGGCGGCGATTTCGTTCCTGGCACCCATCCTGGCGAGCCGATTGGACAAGGATGCCGGGGCGGCGCTATCGGGGCATCGCGACCGGCCGATGAAGGTGAAATCCGCCCGCTAGGCATGCGCCAAATTCAGGTTCAACGGAGAGACGATCATGTCAGACGTAAAGCCTTTGCGTTTCGTCACCTTGCTGGGAAGCCTGCGCACGGGCTCCTACAACGCAGCCATCGCGCGGGCACTGCCGGCTCTGGCGCCGGACGGCGTGACGGTCGAGGCACTGGGCTCTGTCGGGGCGTTTCCGCTGTACAATGCGGACCTCCAGGCGGACGGGTTTCCGCCGGCGGTGCATGCCATGGCTGAAGCCATTGCCAAGGCGGACGGTGTCATAATCGTTACGCCTGAATACAATTATTCGGTTCCCGGTGGACTGAAGAATGCCCTGGACTGGCTGTCGCGTCTGCCGGCGCAGCCATTCGCCGGCAAACCGGTCGCGATTCAGAGCGGGTCGCCGGGTCTGATCGGCGGTGCTCGGGCGCAATATCATTTGCGCCAGATCCTGGTGTTCCTGGACGCCGCCGTGCTGAACAAGCCGGAGGTGATGGTAAGCCAGGTGATGACCAAGGTGGATGCCGGTACGGGCGAACTAACCGACCAGGCAACCCGCGATTTCATTGCCAAGCAGTTGGCAGCGTTCGCCGCGTTTGTCCGGTAGCAGGATTGCCGATGTTGACCCGGTCCGGTGGCGCCAGCCAGACCGGGGACAGCGTCAGACACGCGCCAGCGCTATCAACAGCGGCTCCCACCGCATGGTGAACCCAAGTCGCCCATAGAGCGCGATGGCATTTGCGTTGTCGGAAAAGGCGTGGAGAAATGGCGTCTCACCACGCGCTAAAATGGCGCGCCCGACCTCACGCGTTAATCCGGCCGCATAGCCTTTGCCCCGATGATCAGGGTGGGTGCAAACGCCGCTTATCTCGGTGAATGGGCCGGGCTTCATGCGCTCGCCCGCCATCGCGACCAGTCGGCCTTCATGGCGGATGCCAAGAAAGCATCCAAGTTCGTGCGTCCGCTCCGCAAACGGCCCAGGGCGCGTCAACTGGGCAAGGGCCAACATTTCAGGCGCATTGTCCGATGTCAGCACATCACATGGAAATTCATCCGACGGTCCGATGATGCGAGCCACGATCATCTGCACCGCCTTCGCCACGCGCAGCACACGGAGACCAGGAGGCGGATCGATGACCTCACGCTGCGCCAGGTAGACCTGGCTGCCTTCAGGAACGAGTGATGCAAGTCCAGCCAAGCTCACGGCCGTACCATCGGCGCTTGCAGCGAATGGACCGAATTCCGGACGATACCTCCGTATGCCGCCTTCGATCCGTGCGAGGGATTCCTGCCGCGTGGTCAGGGCGGTCCAGACAGGATGGTCGAGTGGATGATCCATAACAGCGGCTCCCGGGAAAGTGGCGACCAGGACGGGAAGTGCGGGCGCGCAGCGCAGGCGCGACGTCTAGCCTGCCCCGACGTCGTCTTGGCAGCAGCGGGCCGGCCGCGCCAGATCAACCATCCGGCGGTGCGATTCAGGCGAATACGGCTGGCGTGCCTTCGGCAAGGGGTGACCTTTCAACAAAAGCCTGTCCGGCTCCGCCACGCCGTGTCGACTTCACTTCATCCTGCTACCGGACTGGCTATTCGGCGGGCGCGCCGTCGGGAACGGTGGCTGGATGCTTTTCCGGCCCCATCGCCAGCAGGACGATGGTCGCGACCAAGGTGCCCATGGCGATGCTGAGCAGGCCGATGGCGAAGCTGCCGGTGGCATCCTTGATGCTGCCCATCATGTAGGGACCGAGGAAGCCGCCGAGGTTGCCGACGGCGTTGATCAGCGCGATTCCACCAGCGGCCGCAGTGCCCGACAGCATGGCGGTCGGCAATGCCCAGAAGGTCGGCGCGATGGCGGACTGGCCCATCTGGCTGAGGATGATCGCTGCCATCATCAGGATCGGGTTGTGCAGGAAAATGCACGCGGCAAGGCCAGCGAAGTTCAGGAAGCAGGCGGCGGCCGTATGGTAGCGGTGCTCGCCGGCACGATCGGCGTGCAGGCCCCACCAGGCCATCGCGAAGGCGGCGGCGACGTAGGGCAACGCGCTGATCACGCCGTTCAGGCCGACGCCCACACCAAACCGACTGACGATCTGCGGCAGGAAGATCACCAGGCCGTAGCCGGAGACGTTCTGGCCAAAATACACCAGGGTGAGCAGCCAGACGCGCGGGTGGCGCATGGTCTCGGCCAACGAGTATTTGTGACGGGCTTCCTTTTCGTTGCGCTCGGCAGCCAGGCGCTGGGTCAGCCAGTCACGCTCTGCCGGTTCCAGCCAGGTCGCCTGTGCCGGCGTGTCGGTCAGCAGGAAGATCGTCATGATGCCGAGGACAACCGCGGGCAGTGCTTCGAGGATAAACAGCCATTGCCAGCCAGCCAGACCGCCCCAGTCGCCGAGGCGCAGAATTTGGCTGGAGATCAGCGAGCCGCTGACGATGGAGATCGGGATCGCGGTCATGAAGATGCCGATCATCCGGGACCGGTACTGGGCCGGGAACCACCAGGTGAGATAGAGGATGATGCCGGGGTAGAAGCCAGCCTCGGCGAGGCCCAGAAAAAAGCGGATGCCAAGAAACGTCCAGGCGCCGGTGGCAAAGGCGGTCGCGCCGGCAATCAAGCCCCAGGTGATCAGGATCCGGCCGATCCACCGACGCGCCCCGACCTTGGCCAGCAGGAGGTTGCTGGGGATTTCAAACAGGAAGTAGCCAAGGAAGAAGATGCCGCTGCCAATGCCGAAGACCTCGGCGGAAAGACCAAGCGCGTGGTTCATGGTAAGGCCGGCGAAGCCGACGTTGACGCGGTCGAGATAGGCAGCGAAATAACCAGCCATCAGCAGCGGGATCAGGCGGCGGCTGACCTTGCGCATCGTCTGGGCTTCGAGCGCATCGGGCGCCGGCACCGGTTTTGGGGCCATGGACTGTATCTCCTGCTGGATGGTCTTTATCGTTGTTAACTGGATGTTCTGCAAACGTAGCGCCGGCCCGCCAGATCGCGGCATGAACATCTCGATATTCTATCTTCGAAACGGAATAGTGCAGTTAAACGGTGCTTGGAATTCACTTGCAGTTGAGTTGCTGGAAGCGAACGGTTGATACCGGTCGACCGGGAAAACGACGCCCGCCGACGATGATTGGCGGGCTGGTAACTCACTGATTTTGCATAATGCCGTTACGCAAGTCATGGGCGGATGTGAATTAGCGACAACCACCAGCGGTATATTGCGCCATTATCTGTATATCGGTTGAAGCAGCCTGACGCGAATGCAGAAAATGCCGGTGCTGTTGATGACAGATCAGACACAAACCGCCGCCCGGTCACGGACGCCGAAAGTCCCGCAGCCGATCGACTTGCTCGATCTGGCTAAACTCTCGCAGGAAACAGCGCGCGTGATGGCGGAACACCGACAGATCGTGCTGGATGTTATCCTGAACGGGAGCAGCTGCGGCAAAGTGTTTACACGCTTGGAGCCGCGACCGCGGAGGCAAGTCGATGCTTGAACAAAGCCGGACTATTCTTGCGAGAGCAAGCTCCCTGTTGCTCGCCGACATCGTAACAATCCCGGGGGCGGGCGATTTCGATCCAATCCACCTGTTGCAGCAAGCAAGCCATCCGCTTGTGCAAGGGCGGACCGGAAAGGCTGAACAGCGGATCGTGGCGGCATACGATGCTTACGATCGATGCAGGGCCTGGGTCGGCATTGTTCGTAAGCCGGGAGCAATCCTCGGCATGGTCGGTCCATGCCCCGGAGCAGCAGATGGTGTCGCTGTTGGTGTCGCTGGTCCGGGGGGACGTGGAGTGCTTAGCGGAGCGCGGCGTTGATCTTTGCCAGCGCGGCGGAGCCTGGGACCAAGCTGTCCTCCTGCAGGGCGTTCAGCGCGGTATCCGAGGTCTTGAGGTGCTGATGCAGGTCGCGCGGGTTGGGGTCGACGTAGAGCAGGCCGGTAACGATCTCGCCCACCGCGTGGCGCTGCTGCATGTAGGTCATCGCGGCAATGCGGTCGTGCAGGTCGTAGTCGGTGTGCAGCTTGCGCAGGCGCAGGGTCGAGCCGTCGTGCTGGGTGACCATCTCAACCGTGCCGGGGGCGTAGTCGACGGTGATCTCCGGGCGGCCGGCGATAACGTCGAGGTAGTTCAACGCCGCGTTGTGTTCGCGAACGTAATCGAAGCTCTTGGTCGAACCTTCGTGGTTGTTGAAGGCAACGCAGGGGGAGATGCAGTCGATGAAGGCAGCGCCCTCGTGCTTCAGGGCGGCTTCGATCAGGGGGACGAGCTGGGCCTTGTCGCCGGAGAAGCTGCGGGCGACGAAGGTGGCACCGAGCTGGAGGGCCATGGCCACGAGGTCAATGGCTTCGTCGGAGTTGACGACGCCGCGCTTGGACTTGGCGCCCTTGTCGGAGGTGGCTGAGAACTGGCCTTTGGTGAGACCGTACACGCCGTTGTTCTCGACGATATAGACCATGTTGACGCCGCGGCGCATGGCATGGGCGAACTGGCCGAGACCGATGGAGGCGCTGTCGCCGTCGCCGGAGACGCCGAGATAGATCAGGTCGCGGTTGGCCAGGTTGGCACCCGTCAGCACCGACGGCATGCGGCCGTGGACCGAGTTGAAGCCGTGCGAAGCGCCGAGGAAGTAGGTGGGCGTCTTGGATGAGCAGCCGATGCCGGACAGCTTGGCGATCCGGTGGGGCGGCAGCTCAAGCTCAAAGCAGGCGCGGACGATGGCAGCGCTGATCGAGTCATGGCCGCAGCCGGCGCACAGGGTGGAAATGGCGCCTTCATAGTCCCGCCGGGTATAGCCGAGACTGTTCCTGTGCAGTTCCGGATGGTGCAGCTTCGGCTTGGCGATAAAGGTCATGACGCGGCCTTTTCGGTAAGGGCGGCAATGGCGCCGGCGATGAAACGCGCACTGATCGGGGTGCCGTCGTAATGCAGCAGCCTGGCCAGGCGCTTGGGGTCGATTTCCAGTTCGTTGATCAGCAGGGAGCGGAGCTGGCCGTCGCGGTTCTGCTCAACAACGAAAACGCGGTCATGCGCGGCGATGAAGGCTTCAACCTCGGCGCCGAACGGGAAGCCGCGGACACGCAGCAGATCAAGGTGGATGCCCTGTTCAGCCAACAGCAGTTCGGCTTCGTTGATGGCGGGGCTGGTGGAGCCATAGTAGATGGCGCCGAGACGTGTCGGCTTTTCGGATTTGCGTTCGATCGCAGGTGGCACCAGGGCCCGGGCGGTGCCGTGCTTCTTCAGCAGGCGCTCCATGTTTTCCTGGTAGTCGTGACCTTCTTCCGAATAGCGCGCCATGCGGTCCTTGGAGGTGCCGCGGGTGAAGAAGGCACCCTTGGATGGATGGGTTCCGGGCAGGGTGCGGTAGGCGATGCCGTCATCGTCGACATCGAGGTAGCGGCCGAACAGCTTACCGGCGTCCAGGTCCTCGGCGGTCATGACCTTGCCGCGGTCCATGCGGCGGCTGTCGTCCCACTGGAAGGGCTTCGTCAGGCGGTCGTTCATGCCGATTTCGAGGTCGAGCATGACGAAGATCGGGGTTTGCAGACGGTCGGCGAGGTCGAAGGCCAGGGCGCCGAACTCAAAGCACTCATACGGATCCTCAGGCATCAGCAGGACGTGCTTGGTGTCGCCGTGGGAGGCATAGGCACAGGACAGGATGTCGGTCTGCTGCGTGCGGGTCGGCATGCCGGTGGACGGGCCGGCGCGCTGCACGTCGAAGATCACCGCCGGGATTTCGGCGAAATAGGCCAGGCCGATGAATTCCTGCATCAGCGAGATGCCGGGACCCGAGGTGGCGGTGAATGCCCGGGCGCCATTCCAGGCGGCGCCGATGACCATGCCGATGGAGGACAGCTCGTCCTCGGCCTGGACGATGGCGTAGTTGCGCTTGCCGCTGGCCTTGTCCACGCGCATGCGGGCGCAATGGTTGGTGAAGGCTTCGGCGAGCGAGGAGGACGGGGTGATCGGATACCAGGCGCAGACGGTGGCGCCGCCGTAGACCGCACCAAGGGCGGCGGCGCTGTTGCCGTCGATGAAGATGCGGTCGCCGACGGACTTGGCATGACGCAGGGTCAGCCCGATCGGGCAGTCCATGTTCTGCTTGACCCAGTCGAGGCCCATGTGCAGTGCCTGGACATTGGCGGCAATCAGCTTGTCGCGGCCCCTGAATTGTTCGGACAGCAAGTGCTCGATAACGGCGGGGTCCATGTCCAGCAGGGCGGCCAGTGCCCCGAGGCCGACGATGTTCTTGAACAACTGACGCTGGCGGGAGTCGGTGTAGGCCTTGTTGGTCATTTCCGTCAGCGGCACGCCGAGGACGACGATGTCGTCGCGGAATTTTTCCGGCGGCATGGGCTTGGTGTTGTCGTAGAACAGGTAGCCGCCGGGTTCGAGCGACCTGACGTCCTGGTCCCAGGTCTGCGGGTTCATCGCGACCATCACGTCGACGCCGCCGCCACGTGCGGCGAGGTGGCCGGCTTCCGAGATCCGCACCTCATACCAGGTTGGCAGGCCCTGGATGTTGGACGGGAAGATGTTGCGCGGGGTCGCCACGATGCCCATGCGCAGGACAGCCTTGGCAAACAGCGCGTTGGCGCTGGCTGATCCGGATCCGTTGACGTTGGCGAACTTGACGACGAATTCATTGACCCCCTGAAGGGCCCCGACACCGCCGACGCCCGGTTGGGCGGCGCGGTCTACTTGCTGCAGCATGCGTTCTCCGCCCTCATCGTGGTTGCCTGGGCCACATCGATCAAGAAACGTTCCATATCCCATGCGCCGGTCGGGCAGCGTTCGGCGCAGAGCCCGCAGTGCAGGCAGACGTCCTCATCCTTTGCCATGATCCGGCCGGTTTTGAGATGACCGGAGACGTACAGCGCCTGGTCCTTGTTGTGGGCCGGGGCCATCAGACGCGTTCGCAGCTCGTCTTCCGGACCATCATCGGTGAAGGTGATGCAGTCGACCGGGCAGATATCGACGCAGGCGTCGCATTCAATACAAAGCTTGTCACTGAACACGGTCTGCACATCGCAGTTCAGGCAGCGTTCGGCCTCGGCGAAAGCCTGTTTCAGGTCAAAACCGAGTTCGACTTCGGCCTTGATGTCGGTCAACGCGATCTTCTTGTCGCGATGCGGCACCTTGAAGCGCAGGTCGAGCGAGACGTTGTTGTCGTAGCTCCACTCATGGATGCCCATCTTCTGGCTGGCCAGGGTGACCATCGGCGGCGGCCGATCCTTTACATCGCCGCCCTGGCAGAACTGGTGGACGGAGATGGCGGCCTGGTGGCCGTGGGCAACCGCCCAGATGATGTTCTTGGGGCCGAAAGCGGCATCGCCGCCGAAGAAGACCTTGGGATTGGTGGCCTGGAAGGTTGTTTCGTCAACGACGGGCATTTCCCATTCGTTGAATTCGAGGCCGATGTCACGCTCGATCCAGGGGAAGGCGTTTTCCTGGCCGACGGCGACGAGGACGTCGTCGCATTCGTAGAACGGGTCAGGCTCGCCGGTGGGGACCAGGCGGCGACGGCCGCGGGCGTCGTATTCGGCTTTCACCTTCTCGAACGTCATGCCGTAGAGACGGCCGTTGTCGTGCTTGAATTCCTTGGGAACGAGATAGTTAATGATCGGGATGTCCTCGCCGATCGCGTCTTCCTTTTCCCAGGGCGAGGCCTTCATTTCCTCAAAGCCGGAGCGGACGATGACCTTGACGTCGTCGCCGCCAAGGCGCCGGGAGGAGCGGCAGCAGTCCATGGCAGTATTGCCGCCGCCGAGGACAATCACGCGCCGGCCGATCTTGTTGATGTGGCCGAACGAGACGGAAGACAGCCAGTCGATGCCGATGTGAATATTGGCAGCGGCTTCCTGACGGCCGGGAAGGTCGAGGTCGCGGCCACGCGGGGCGCCGGAGCCGATGAAGATCGCGTCGTAACCTTCGTTGAGAAGCGATTTCAGGCTGTCGACCCGCTGGCCGAGGCGCATTTCCGGGCCCATCGCGGTGATGTAGCCGACTTCCTCGTCGATGACTTCTTCCGGCAGGCGGAACTTGGGGATCTGGCTGCGGATCATGCCGCCGGCGCGCGCATCGCCGTCGTAGACCACGCAGTGATAGCCAAGCGGGGCAAGGTCGCGGGCGACAGTAAGGGAGGCAGGTCCGGCACCGACCAGGGCCACTTTCTTGCCGTTGCGGGCGGTTGCAGCGCCGGGCATGCGGTGACTGACGTCGCCCTTGTGGTCGGCGGCGACGCGCTTGAGGCGGCAGATGGCGACCGGTTCTTCCTCAACCCGGCCGCGGCGGCAGGCGGGTTCGCAAGGGCGATCGCAGGTGCGGCCCAGTATTCCTGGAAAGACGTTCGACTGCCAGTTGATCATGAACGCGTCAGCGTAGCGTCCGTCGGCGATCAGCCGAATGTATTCCGGAACCGGGGTATGGGCAGGGCATGCCCATTGGCAATCCACGACTTTATGAAAATAGTCGGGATCCTGGATGTCGGTCGGCTGCAACTCGGACTCCTTTTCCTCCGGCACGGTACGGCCCACTTGTTGTGGGTTTGCGGTCGCGCGAGCCGGGCAGCTTGTGCCGCCCGGACGTCGCATTGGTCAACACAACACTAGGTCCAATCGAAATTTCCAGCAATCAGCAGTCCTGTCATGTCGTAAATGCATATCAAGGGCGCATGCCGAATGCAGACGGGCCGGGTTCGCGTAATGGGGCAGCGAGGTTGGCGAAGTCGCACAACAATTTGCGGGTGTCCCTCGGGTCGATGATCTCGTCGACCCAGAATGCCTCGGCGGTGCGCATGGGGGAGCGCAGGCGGTTCAGTCGTTCCTCGATTTCCGCCAGCTTGGCGTCCGGGTCGGGTGCGGCGTCAATTTCGGCGCGGTAGGCGGCCTCGATCCCGCCTTCCAGCGGCAATGAGCCCCAGCTTGCGGACGGCCAGGCGTAGCGCAGGCACAGCCGGCCGACAGGCTGGTGGCCGAGGCCGCCGACGCCATAGCAGTTGCGCACGACGATGCTGCACCAGGGGACAGTGGTCTGGTTGATGGCCGACAGCGCGCGAACGCCCCAGCGGATGACGGCGGAGCTTTCCGCCTTGAGTCCGACCTGGAAGCCGGGGCAGTCGACGAGGTGGATGATCGGCAGGTGGAAGGTCTGCGCCATGTCGACGAAGCGGATGATCTTGTTGCAGGCGTCGGCGGTCCAGGCGCCGCCATCGAACAACGGGTCGCCGGCCATCACCGCGACCGGCCAGCCGTCCAGGCGGGCGAAGCCGGTGATGATGGAGCGGCCGAACAGGGCGCCCTGCTCGAAGAACGAATCCTTATCGAACAGCGTGCCGATGATGCGGCGCATGTGGTACGCCTGCTTCTTTACTTTGGGGATCGCCGAGATCAGCGATTCGTCGCGCCGGTTCGGATTGTCCCAGCCACGCACCCTGGGCGGGACGTCGTGGATCGAGCCGGGCAGGTAGGACAGGAAGCGGCGGGCCGCGGCGAAGGCTTCGTCTTCGGTGTCGACCGCGTGGTCGACGGCGCCGCAGCGCAACTGGATCTGCCAGCCGCCGAGCTCCTGCTTGCTGCGCGGTTCACCAAGGCGTTCCACCACCGGCGGGCCGGCGACGAAGACTGCCGCGATTTCCTTGACCATGACCGAGTAGTGGGCGGCGACCAGACGCGCGGCGCCGAGACCGGCAACGGACCCCAGGCCGAGGCCGACGATCGGGACCTGCGACATCTGGTTGGCGACGAGGTCGAACGATGTCGTCTCGGTCAGGCCGCCCGGCAGATTGGCGCGTCCGGTGGTCTCGATCGTCTTCACTGATCCACCGCCGCCGGAACCCTCGATCAGGCGGATGATCGGCATGCGAAACTGGGTGGCGATTTCCTCCGACATCTTGGGCTTGCCCTTGATGGAGGCGTCGGCGGACCCACCGCGCAGCGTGAAGTCGTCGCCGGCGATGACGACGGGGCGGCCGTCGACGCTGCCGCGGCCGAACACGCAGTTGCCCGGTGTGAATGCGGCGATATTGCCGTGTTCATCGTAGGTGGCCTTGCCGGCGATGCTGCCGATTTCCTTGAAGCTGCCGGGGTCGAGCATACGGTCGATGCGCTCACGGACGGTCAGCCGGCCGCCGGCGTGCTGGCGGGCCACCCGGTCCTTGCCACCGAGTTCCCGGGCGAGCGCCTGGCGATGGCGCAGCTCCGCCAGTTCGGCTTCCCACCCCACTGAGGAGACGGCTTCGGCCGCGGCGCGGTGTGAGATGACGTTGTCGTCGGCCATTTCTTATCCTGTCCGCTTCATTCTTTGGATCGCTACCGCCTGGTAAGCTATGGGCGATCCGCGTGTTGCGCAATCGGGTGACGTGTGACCATGCCGGGCGCTTGCGGTCAGGTCGAAATCTGCTCCAGCACCGCGTGGGACTGGCGAATGCCGCCGAAGCGGATCAGCACGGCGGGGAGCAGGGCGCCGGGCAGCACGATCCAGAGGATCCAGCCGAGGTGGTCCGGGCCGAAAGCGTAGAGTGGACCCAGCAGGGTGATGCCGCCCCAGGCGCCCAGATGGCCGAGCCCGTCGGTCCAGGCGAAGGCCTTGGAGCGGATCCGGGTCGGGTATGCGACGGCGGTGTAATTATACAGGTTGAACAGGAACAGCCCGGTGCCGATGCGGCTGACCACATAGGCGCCGGCGATCACCCACAGATTTGGCACCAGCCAGGCGACCATCCAGGAGGCGGCGAACAGCACGCCCATCAGGAACAGGACGTCGCGCCGCTCCACCTGCTCACCCAGGCGGCCGTTGACCTGAAAGGCGAAGAACAGGGCGACGTAAGCGACGGCGATGGTCAGGAAGACGAAATGCGCGTTGGCGCCATGATCCACCATGTAGACCGCCGCGAATGCCCCGACCCCATAGATCAGCCCGGCATAGGCGAGCAGCCAGACGAAGATCAGCAGCCAGGTGCGGCGGCTGTAAGCGGGGTTGGTGAACAACTCTGTCCATGAACCGCCCTCGGCGCTGACGACCCGATCGGGGATCGCTTTCGGCGCCGGCAAAGGGGCGTTGAAGGCGGCCTCGCAACGGCGTTCGTAAAGCGCCATGACCGCTTCGGCTTCCGCGTGCCGTCCATGGGCTTCCAGCCAGCGAGGCGATTCGGGCAGCTTCCAATAGAGCAGCGGGAGCAGGACGATGACCTCGACCACGGCGCTGACCCAAAGGAAGAGTTGCCAGTGACTGGGGATCCAGGCGAAGGCCAGCAGGTTGACGCCGACGGCGACCACAGCGGTGACGCCCTGCGACATCAGCAGCACGCGGTTGCGGATTTCGGGAGACGTCATTTCGGAGAGGTAGACCGAGTGGGTGGCGACGATGCCGCCGACGCCGAGGGTGCTGAGGATGGAGAGCACGACCATCCAGGTGAAGTCGGTCACGTAGGCGAACGGCCAGATGCAGATGCCGCCGAGCAGGGTGGCGGTCAGGATGGCGGGGCGACGGCCGTAGCGGTCGGCGATGTAACTCATGATGTAGACGCCAAGCAGGATACCAAGGCCGACCTGCAGAGCCTGGATCACGGCGTATTGGACGGTGTCGATGATGTGGTTGGGGCGCCAGACGAAGGGGTAAAGACGTGCGCCGATGCCATCGGTGTCGAAGATGATGAAGCCCCAGGTGACCTCCACCAGGATGGCGAGGTGCCACTGCACCTTGGTCAGTGGCAGCCGGTCGATGCGGGCGGCCATGTTACCGTCGTATGAGATGCGCTCCATAGCCATTCGTCGATCTCCCGCTTCGGCGCCGGTGGGTATTGCTTTTACTTGGAGGCGGCGGCGCCATGGTGCCAAAGATGTTGCGGCAATGGCCGCCGTTTCAGCCTGTCATGTCGGGACTGCGACGGTGCGGGGCTGGCGGCGGCCGATGACCAGGACGCAGATAACACCGATCGCGGCGGTCGCGGCGATCGGCATGATGGCGAGCGGGAAGCTGCCGGTTTCGTCCTTGATCCAGCCGATCAGGTAGCTGAAGGCGAAGCTGGACAAATTGCCCAGGGCGTTGATCTGCGCCAGTCCGGCGGCCGCGGCGGCGGTGCCCAGCCACTCGGACGACAGCGCCCAGAACGGGCCTTTGCTGGCGTAGGTGCCGGCGGCGATCAGGGTCAGCAGCAGGATCATCAGCCACAGGTTGCCGATCACCCAGAACGTCGCGACCATGGCGACCACCATCCAGGCGAGTGGCAAGGCGTTGTGCCAGACACGCTCCCCGGTTCGGTCGGAGCTGCGGCCCCAGAGGACCATCCACACCGCCGCGATGCCGAACGGGACGGCGTTGACCAAGCCGGTGCCGAAATTGCTCAACCCGAACGACTTGACCAGTTGCGGCATCCACAACGCGAGCGCGGTCGATGCGCCGGCCGCGCCGGCATAGACCAGGGCCATGATCAGCACGTATTTGTTGGTCATGACGCGCCAGACGGAGGCATGGGCGACGCGCGGCGCCCGCTTGCGCTCTGCTTCCAGCCGGGCGATCAGCCAGGCCTGGTGTTCGGGCGCCAGCCAGGGGGCGTTTTCCGGGCGGTCGGTGAGCCAGGCGTAGGCGACAATCCCGAGCAGCAGGGTTGGAACCGCTTCCAGGATGAAGATCCACTGCCAGCCGCCGAGGTTGAGGACGCCGTCCATGCCGAGGATGGCACCGGAGATCGGGGAACCGATCAGGCCGGCGAGCGGGATCGCCACCATGAAGATGCCGACGATCTTGGCGCGGTAGACGGCGGGATACCAGTAGGTGAGGTACAGGATCACGCCGGGGAAGAAGCCGGCTTCGGCGGCGCCCAGCAGGAAGCGCAGCACGAGGAAGGCCGTTGGACCGCCGATCAGGGCGAAGGCGCCCGAGACGAGGCCCCAGGTGATCATGATGCGGGCGATCCAGATGCGCGCGCCAAACCGTTCCAGCGCGAGGTTGCTGGGCACTTCGAGGATGAAATAGCCGATGAAGAAGATGCCGGCGCCGAGGCCGTAGGTCTTGGGGTCGAGACCGATCGCCTTGTTCATTTGCAGCGATGCGAAGCCGACATTGACGCGATCGATGTAGCACAGCAGGTAGGCCGCCAGCAGGAACGGCATCAGGCGCCAGGAGACGCTGCGCATCGTTGCTTTCTCGAGAGACTGGTCCTCGGTCAGGGTCGCTGACATATGTTCCTCCAGTTTTTTCCGAGCCTATGGGTGTCGGCGCGTGAACGCCAGGGCTTGTTTGGCGAAGCGGCCGTTCTTCCCATGGCCAATGCCCGTGGCGCGCGCACCTGTCAGGGTGGCGAGCGGTCGCGACGTCGCATTGTCAACACTGCAATGGAACGAGATTGTTGCTGGTCGGATCAGCAGGAAGCAGACAGCTGCTTCTTCATATAGACCCGCTGAAAGCCGTCCTCCGTCACGCGGCCGGTCTCGTTATAGCCACGGGCGGTGTAGATCGCGATGTTGGTCAGCATCAGGGCGTTGGTGTACAGAGTGACAGCACTCCAGCCGCAGCGGCTGGCCTCCGCCTCGGCGAAGTCAAGCAACTGGCGGCCAACCCCCCTGCCCTGACGGTCCGGCGCCACCGCGATATTCTCAAGCAGGAAGCAGTCCGGACCATCCTCCAGCACCAGAATGCCGGCCAGGCCCTGCGCATCCTCCTGCACCCAGAGCTGGCCGGCGGCGACGCGGGCGGGGTAATCGTCACGCATGGGCGCCGGTTCACGGCCGATGATCGGAACGTAATGGCGGTAGGCGTCGATCACCACCCGGCGCGCGGCGTCGGCTTCATCCGGACGGGCCTTGCGGATCATTCCGCAGCTTCCGCCAGGTCAGGCTCCGCCGCCGCTTGCAGGCCCAGTGTATGCGCCAGCCGTTCCAGCCGGCGTATCACGCTTTCGCCGCCGAACACGCCGGCGTTTTCGCGCAGGCGCAGCACCAGCCGAGGACCCTCGATGCCCAGCCTCGTGGCACCCAGCAAGGCCTTGGTGCCGGCCGACAGCGTGTAAGCCAGGCGCAGCGCGATCCCAAGGACCTCTGCCTGGTTTGCGGTTTCGATGTCGAGCAACTGGCGAGCCGAACGGAGGAACGGCGCATCGGATTCGGCTTCGTAGCGCAGCGCCACCGCGAGGGCGAGGAAGGCGCGCGAGTGGTGATCGAGACCGATACCCGGCTGGCGGAAGACCCGCAGGAAGGCTTGTTCGGCGCGAAATTCCGGATGGTCGTGGCTGCCGATATCCGACATCCAGCACATCGCCTCACGCAGACGGCGGCCATCTTCGGATTCACGTGGAAAAAGCGGCCGGGTCCATTCCACCAAGGCGGGTGGCAGTGACGGATCGCGCCCGTGACGGCCGGCCATTTCCCACGCCGCGCTCAGCAGCGGGTCCTGCTCACGGATATCCTGCGGCATCCGGCGCATGAACCAGCCCTCCCGCAGGCCGCTGGCGCTGAACACCACGCGGCGCGCGCTGGTAATACGCAGCAGTCGGCGCAGCACGACAGCGGCAAAGGGCAGGTCGTCGATGCGGCGGCGCGGTGCGGCGGGCAACCGCTCCAGCACCTTGCGGGGGGCGGTGGCGATCAGGCCGGCGAGGTCGCGGGCTTCCTCGCGCACGATCGTGTAGTGGTGGACCATCTGCAGCGGATAGCCGGTCTGGGCCATATGGATGCGGGCAAGGGCGCGCCAGGCGCCACCGACAAGATAGAGGTCGCTGCCGGCCGCCTCGGCCAACCACGGAACGGACTGCAGATCGGCTTCGGCGATTGCCCTGGCGCGCACCGGATCGCCGCCGGAGCGGTCCGTGAGACGGATGACGCCGAGCTTCAGGGTCTGCGAGGGGCCGCGCGTGCCGTCGACCAGCCGGACAACCTCCAGCGAACCGCCGCCGATATCGGCCAGGATGCCATTGGCGGCCGGAATGCCGCACAGCATGCCGTCGGCGGAGTAGGATGCCTCCTCGGTGCCGGACAGGATGTGGATCGGTACTCCCGGCATCCGGTCGCGCAGGGTCTGCACGAAGGCGGGACCGTTTTCCGCGTCACGAACGGCGGCAGTGGCCAACACCTCGAACGGCTGGGCCCCCATCGCCTGGGCGACTGCGAAATAGCGCTGCATCACGGTCAGCGCCTGGCGCACCCCGTCTTCGTTCAGGCGGCCGGTCTGCTCCATTCCACGGCCCAGGCGCAGGACTGCCTTCTCATTGAAGATGGGCATGGGATTGCGGGTGTGGCCTTCATAGACCACCAGCCGGACGGAGTTCGACCCAAGGTCGACGACGCCGCAACGTGGCCTTGGTTCGGAGGGAGTAAACGGCATCATTCAGTCCTGGGTTACCCTGTCCTGGCGTCGGGGCAGTGGCACGGGGGCGGCGACGGCCGGGCCGTGCAGCGCCGACCCGCGCCCGGACAAAGACGGGTTGGTCATGAAGTAGTCGTGCGCCGACATCGGCTTACGACCGGGGGCAACCCGGGTCCATGCACCGTCTGCGCTGAGTTCCCATGATTGCAGCGAGTCTTTCAGATTGATCACCATGATCTGGTCCAGCACCTGGGCATGAACGGTGGGGTTGTGAATGGGCACCAAGGTTTCCACGCGCCAGTCCATGTTGCGTTCCATCCAGTCGGCTGAGCTGAGGAACACCAGAGCGTGGCGGCTGGGAACGGGGTGGCCGTTGCCAAAGGCGTAGACACGGCCGTGCTCCAGGAAGCGGCCGACGATCGACTTGACGCGGATGTTCTCCGACAGGCCGGGTACGCCGGGACGCAGGCAGCAGATGCCGCGGATCACCGCCATGACCTTCACGCCGGCGTTGGAGGCTTTGTAGAGCGCGTCAATCAGCTCCACATCGGTCAGGCTGTTCATCTTCAGCCAGATGGTGCCGGGCTTGCCGTCGCGGATGTGGGCGATTTCCTTGTGGATCAGGGCGAGCAGCCGGGGGCGCGTGGTCAGCGGGCTGAAGCCGAGCTCCTCCATGATTTCCGGCCTGGCGTAGCCGGTCATGAAGTTGAACAGGCGCGCCGAGTCGCGGGTCAGGGCCGGGTCGGTGGTGAAGAAACTGAGGTCGGTGTAGATGCGCGCGGTGATCGGGTGGTAGTTGCCGGTGCCGAAATGGGCGTAGGAGCGGATGGCGCCGGCTTCGCGACGGACGACGAGCGACAGCTTGGCGTGGGTCTTCAGGCCGGTGAAGCCGTAGACGACCTGGACGCCGGCGGCCTCCATACGGCGTGCTAGGCGGATGTTAGCTTCCTCATCGAAGCGGGCGCGCAATTCGACCATGGCGGTGACCGACTTGCCGGCTTCGGCGGCCTCGATCAGGGCGTTGACGATCGTGCTGTCACGGCTGGTCCGATACAGGGTCTGCTTGATGGCGATCACGGCCGGATCCTGGGCGGCCTGGCGGAGGAACTGCACCACCACGTCGAAGCTTTCGTAGGGGTGGTGGACGATGATGTCCTTGGCACGGATGGCGGCAAAGCAGTCGCCGCCGAAGTCGCGGATGCGTTCGGGAAAGCGCGGCGTGTAGGGCGCGAACAGCAGGTCGTGGCGATCATCGACGATCATCTGCTTCATGTCGGCGAGGCCGAGCAGGCGCTGGTCGTCGTGGATTTCGTCAGGCGCGGCGTCGAGTTCGTCGATCACCAGTTCGCGCAGTTCCAGCGGCATGCCGGCGGCGATCTCCAGGTGGATCGCCTTGCCGCGGCGGCGGCGCTTCAAAGCGGTTTCGTAGGAACGGACCAGATCTTCGGCCTCCTCCTCAAATTCCACGTCGGTGTCACGGATCACCCGGAACAGGCCGTGACCGGTGAGGCGGAAGCCGGGAAAGACGCGATTGAGGAACAACACGACAAGGTCGTCGAGCAGGATGAAGCGCACCGTCGCGGCCGGGTCGTCGGAGGGCAGGCGGATGAAGCGGTCGACCTGGCTGGGCAGCGGCAACAGCCCGCGCATGCCAACGCCGTCATCCTCACGCACCAAATGCAGCGCCAGAACGAGGCCGAAGTTGGAGATGAAGGGGAAAGGATGGGCAGGATCAACGGCGAGCGGGGTGACGACGGGAAACACACGCTCCATGAACCAGGCGTCGAGCCAGAGCTTGTCTTCCTCACTGAGTGAATCGGTGTGGCACAGCGCGACCCCAGCCTCACGCAGCTGGGCCAGCAGTTCCCGCAGGATGCGCTGCTGGTCGATCAGCAGCAGTTCGGCGCGCGCCTTGATCGCCGCCAGTTGCTGGGACGCGGTGCGGCCGTCGGCCGACGTGTGGGTGCCGCCTGCCTTGGCCTGGCCGATCAGGGCGGCGACGCGGACGGAGTAGAATTCATCCAGGTTCGAAGCGCTGATCGACAGGAAGCGCAGCCGTTCCAGCAGCGGGTGACGGGGGTTTTCCGCTTCCTCGATGACCCGGTGATTGAAATCGAGCCAGGACAGCTCGCGGTTGATGAACCGGTCCGGGTTGGACAGGTCGAGTGCCGGTTCGGGCGGGCGTGGTGACCTGGTCTTCCGTACCGCCGCGGCTTTACCCGTCGTGTTTCCCACGCGCTCGATCACGTCTGTGGCTTCGGCCTTGAGTACCATGCGCACGGTCCTCCCGCGAGTTGAGGTGGCATCCTACAGGAAGCTTGGCTGGGACGACGAGGGGCTAAGCTGTGACATCTGCTCCTCATCCGTTTCCAAGACGGTGAAGTTGTCCTGGTTCAGTACTTTGACAGCGAGGGTGCGGGTGATGGCAACGCCGGATGCCAGGCTCTCGCGATCCAGCAGGGCGACGACCTCGCGCAGGACAGCGGGGGAGCGGGGGAGGTGGTGCAGCACCCAGTCCTGGGCGGACTGACTCATGGCGAGCTGCCGGTCGGCAACAAGGCGCTTGAGCAGGGCGGCGAATAATTCATCGTCCGGGGGGGCAATTTCGGCCGCGGTGATGGCGCGCAGGCGGCTGGACAGGTCGGGCAGGCGAACCGGCCAGCGAGCCGGCGGGTTGCGGGCGGCGAGCAACAGGCGCAGCCCGCGGTCGCGAGCGGTGTTCAGCAGATGAAACAGCAGTGTCTCATCGGCGACGGCGTCGGCATCGTCGAGGGCGAGGCCGCCCTGGAAGGGCACCTGATCCAGGGTATTCATGGCTGGACCGGTTAGCAGGACGGCACCGTTTCGCTGTCGCCAGTTATGCAGCATGTGGGATTTGCCGCAACCGGCCGGGCCGAACAATGCGAGGCGATGGTCCGGCCAGGGCGCATCCGACCAGGGCGCATTCAGCCAAGTCAACGCATCGCGGTTCGAGCAGGCGGCGATGAAATCGCCGGGCTCGTAGCTCGGCTGGTGCTCGAACGGCAGCGGCAGTTGCAGGGACATCAGGAAGAGGGCGGGTCCAGATAAAGCGGGCTGGCCAGGTACCGCCGCAGCCAGAACCGCGCCAGCACACCGATCGTGGCGGCGACCGGCACCGCCAGCATGACGCCGAGGAAGCCGAAGGCGGCGCCACCGGCGAACAGGGCGAAGATCACCCACACTGCCGGCAGTTCGACCCGGTCACCCAGAAAGCGGGGATAGATCACGTAGCCTTCGAGAATCTGGCCGACGATCAAGACGCCGCCGACGACGGCGACACCGTGCCATTGGGGGAACTGGGCGAGGGCCAGGCCGATCGCGGTCAGACCGCCGGCGATCGAGCCGACATAGGGGATAAACGACAGCAATCCGGCCATCAGGCCGACAATCAGCCCGAGGTCGAGCCCAGCAACGCTGAGGGCGGCGGCGTAATAAAGTGCCAGCAGCAGGCAGCACAGCGCCTGCCCGCGCACCCACGCCGACAGGATGCGATCGACCTCGCGCGCCTGGGCGCGGATCACGCCGCGGTACCGGTACGGCAGCCAGGAATCGATCATGCCGGTGACTCGATGCCAGTCCCGCAACAAGTAGAAGCCGACGACGGGGGTGACAACGGCCAGCGACAGCAGATTGAAAATCGCGAAACCGCCGCCGATCAGGCCGGTGACGGTGGACAGCAGGATGCTCAGCATCGAGCCGGCCTGGCCGCTGACCAGGTCGCGCAGCTTGTCGTTGACCACATCGGGGCCGAAATTCTGCTGCAGATTGGTCAGCACCTCCCGAGCCCAGCCCTGCAGCAGGGTGGCGTATTGCGGGATCCGGTTCACAAGCAGCCCGATCTGCACGATCACCAGCGGGTAGAGCAGCAGGGCAAACAGCAGAACACCCGCGATCGCGGCGATGATCATCAGCAGCGCCGCGATGCCGCGGTGCAGACCGAGACGGGTGAGATGGGTGGTCGGCGGGTCGAGGGCGTAGGCGAGGACCGCGGCGGCGGCGAAGGGGGCCAGGACGGAGGCGAACAGTTGCAGCGCCAGCCACAGCGTGACCAGCAGCCCGACGATCAGCGCCACTCGCTGTGTCCGCGTGGCGTGGAATACGGGTTTCGCCGGCGTGAGTGTCGCCTCTGCCGGGGCGATAAGCTGATCTTGGTCGGCGGCCGGCACCTCAATCCCCCGCGGCTGTGTTCCAGACATAGGCTGCGCCCGAAGCCAGCGTGGTTAATGCGACGGCCCAGGTCAGCAGCAGGACCGATCCCGGTATGCCAAGACCGAAACCGCCCTGCAGCAGGCTGACCCCGATCAATACGATCTGCAATGCGGTATTCAGCTTCGAGATATACAACGGACGAACGGTGATCGCATGTCTTAAGACGGTCAGCACGAAGAATCCGCCGACGATGAGGATATCGCGAAACACCACCAGCACGGCGAGCCATGGGGGCAGCTCCCCAACCGCGGCCAGCGTGATGTACATTGTCACCAACAAGGCTTTGTCGGCAACCGGATCCATGAGGGCGCCGACAGCGTTGCCGCCGTAGCGTCTGGCGAGCCAGCCATCGAGCGCGTCGGAAAGGCCGGCCGCGAGGAACAGCCAGAATGCGGCCCCGATCTGATGGTCGAGCACCAGCCAGAACGCCAGCGGCACGGCGCAGAGGCGGAAGAATGTGATGATGTTCGCCGGATTGACCAGCGACGCGCTTGTCCTGGGTTCGGCCGGCGCGCCGTCAGGCATTCGGCGTGGCCTCCATTCGGTGGATTGCAATCAATGCCCGGCCCATGGTTTCTGTGATGCGGATTTCCGTCGAATTCTTCCAACGGCCCGAGCAGGATGAGGTTGCCATGACCACCGCGGATCACCAAGGCACGACGTCCGGCGCCCAGGGCCTCGACTATCGGCGGGCGGGGGTCGACATCGAGGCGGGTGACGCGCTGGTCGAGCAGATCAAGCCGCTGGCGAAGGCCACACTGCGGCGTGGCGTGATGGGCGGGCTGGGTGGATTCGGGGCGCTGTTCGACCTGAAGGCAGCCGGATTCCATGACCCGGTGCTGGTGTCGACGACGGACGGCGTGGGCACCAAGCTGAAGATCGCAATCGAGACCGGGCTGCACGAGACGGTGGGCATCGACCTGGTGGCCATGTGCGTCAATGACCTGGTGGTGCAGGGTGCCGAACCGCTGTTCTTCCTGGACTATTTTGCCACTGGACAGCTGTCGGTGGCGCAGGCCCGGACGGTGATCGCCGGAATCGCAAGTGGCTGCCACCAGGCGGGCTGCGCGTTGGTCGGCGGCGAGACCGCGGAGATGCCGGGGATGTATCGCGAGGGCGACTATGATCTGGCGGGATTTGCGGTGGGCGCGGCGGAGCGTGGCAACCTGCTGCCGCGGTCGGTCGAGCCGGGCGATGCGATCCTGGGATTGGCGAGCGCCGGGGTGCATTCGAATGGCTTTTCCCTGGTGCGGCGGATCGTGCAGGCCAGTGGTTTGGCGTGGGCAGACGCGGCACCGTTCGCGCCGGACCTACCGCTGGGGGCCGCGCTGATGACCCCGACGCGGATCTATGTGGCGGCGATGCTGGCGCTGCACCGGGCCGGGCTGCTGAAGGCGGCGGCCCACATCACCGGTGGCGGGTTGCCGGGGAACCTGCCGCGGGTGCTGCCGGACGGGACGATCGCCGCGCTGACGCCAAGCTGGCTGGTGCCGCCGGTGTTCGGCTGGCTGGCGCGCGCGGGGCGGGTCGGGGCGGAGGAGATGCTGCGGGTGTTCAATTGCGGGGTCGGCATGGCGGTCGTGGTGTCCGATCCTGAAGCCGCGATCAAGCTGCTGGAGGAGCAGGGCGAGGTGGCAAGCCGGATCGGGGTGATCGAGGCCGGGGACGGTGCCGCGCGCGTCCAGTTCGAGCCGCCGGTCGGCTGGCTGGCGTGAAACGACGCGTCGGCATTCTGATCAGCGGCCGTGGGTCCAACATGGCGGCGCTGATCTCCGCCGCTCAGTCGCCGGCGTTTCCGGCGGAAATCGTGCTGGTGCTGTCGAACCGGCCCGACGCTGCCGGGCTGGATGTGGCGCGCGCCGCCGGCGTGCGGGCCGAGGCGATCGATCATCGTGGGTTCGGGCCGGACCGGGCTGCGCATGAGGCAGCGATCGATGCGGCGCTGCAGGCGGCGGCGGTCGAGATCGTGTGTCTGGCCGGGTATCTGCGGATGCTGACTCCGTTCCTGGTGGATGCGTGGGCGGGGCGGATGCTGAACATCCATCCGAGCTTGCTGCCGGCTTTTCCGGGACTGGACACGCATCGCCGTGCGCTGGCCGCCGGGGTGAAGCTGTTCGGCTGTTCCGTGCATCTGGTGACGCAGGAAATGGACGCAGGACCGATCCTGGCCCAGGCGGCGGTGCCGGTGCTGACGGGGGACACCGAGGATACGCTGGCGGCGCGGGTGCTGCGGCAGGAGCATGCGATCTACCCGGCGGCGCTGGCGGCGTTTGCCGGGGGTCTGGCCGCGGCGGCGCCGGTGGCGGAGGCGTTTCTGGCCAATCCGGTGGGGTGGCCGGCGGAATGACCTCAGGGCCTGGGCGTGAACCACGGCGCCCAGCAACTCTGTCGTGCCGCGCGGCCCGGTCAGGGTGATGTTGCGCTAATCGCCGGCGGTGGGCGCGGCGGTGGCGGGCCGAGCGGGGCCAGACAGGGACGCTGTGGATAAGGCCGGTGTGGATAAGGCCGGTTTGGATAATGGCGCCGTGGATAAGGGCGGTGTGGATCGGGGCGGCGCTGGAGCATGGCGGCGCATCAGGAACAGCAGGGCCAGGGATGGCAGCACCACCAGCGAAGCCATGCGGAAATCATTGTTGTAGGCGATGATCTGGGCCTGCTGGTTGACCATGCTGTCCAGCATCGCGGCACCATGACGGGTGGCGGGGTTCAGCATGCGCGAGGCAGCATCACCGGCTTGCAGCACGCGATCGAATGGTGTGATTCCGGCGGCGATTTCGGCGTGCGATACCTGGGTGCTGCGCACCAGCATCAGCGAGGTCACCGATACGCCGATTGCCTGACCCATGTTGCGGAACAGCGATTGCAGCGAGGTGGCATAGCCGCGAAGGGCGGATGGCAGGGTGCTGAAGGCGATCACGGTCATCGGGTTGAACACGAAGCCGATGCCGAAGCCCTGCAGCAGCAAGGTCACCACCATCTGGCGCTGGGAGACATCAGGTGTCCAATAGCTCATGGCATAGAGGGCGCCGCCGAGGATCATGAGGCCACAGGCCATGAGCTTGCGGTGGTCGATCCGGTTGGACAGCATGCTGGCCAGTTGCATGCCGATCGCGGTGCCGATTCCACGCGGGGCCATCGACCAGCCGGCGGCTTCAACCGGGTATCCGGCCAGCGTCTCAAGATACGGCGCCATCAGGGCGGAGCTGGCCAGCATGACGGTTGCGGTGAACAGCACCATCAGCACGCCGCAGACGAAGTTGCGGTCCTTGAAGATCGCCGGCGGCAGGAACGGGTGTTCCGCGGTCAGCATGTGGACGACAAAGAGGTAGAAGCCGAGGGCGGCCAGCACCGCCTCGATGATGATCTCACGCGCGGAAAACCAGTCCTGGGTCTGGCCGCGGTCGAGCATGAGCTGCAGGGCGCCGATGCCGATCGCCAGGACCGCGAAGCCCGACCAGTCGAATTTCAGTTCGCGGCGAGGGGACGCGGACGGCAGGAAGACCAGCAGGCCGATGACGGCCAGCACACCGAACGGGACGTTGACGTAGAACACGTAGCGCCAATTGTAGGTCTCGGTCAGGAATCCACCGAGGGTGGGACCGATGATCGGGCCGACCATGACGCCAATGCCGAAGATGGCCATCGCCTGGGCGCGGCGCTCAAACGGGTAGATGTCGAGCATGGTGGCCTGCGACAAGGGCACCAGGGCAGCGCCGCAGATGCCCTGCAGGATGCGAAAGGTGACCATCTGGGGCAGGGTTTCGGCCATGCCGCACAGCATCGAGGCCAGGACGAAGCCGATCATGCAGGTGACGTGCAGGTTCTTGCGGCCGAAGCGGACAGCCATCCAGCCAACCGGGGCGGTCATGATCGCGGCGGCGATGACGTAGGAGGTGAGCACCCAGGTGATCTCATCGGCGCTGGTGGACAGCGTGCCTTGCATGTAGGGCAGCGAAACGTTGGCGATAGACGAATCCAGGGCCTGCATCAGGTTGCCCATCATCACGCACACCGTGATCACGGCGCGGTGCGGGACAGCTTGGCTGGTGCCAGACATCAGTCGGGCCGCTTTTCCGGACGTTTCTTCTGGCCGACATTGTGCGCGGTCATTTGCGGAACGCCAAGTCCGGCGACGTTTTGTGTCCGGCGACGTTTTGCAAGGTTCGCGGTTTTGCCGGGGGGCCGGCCAGACCCGGCACCTTCACGCTTTATTAACCTCTGGAGTGCCAATGTCTGCCGTGGCGGTCCATGGCCGCGGCTCTGAGGCATCCGGATCGGTCGGCATCGATGCAACAAGTCCATGATCACGTTCTGATCTTCTGTCCCGAGGTCAAGACCGGTGGGCCGGAAGCGCTGCATCAACTGGCGTACCGGATCGCGTGTCACGGCGGGACGGCGCACATGGTTTACTACGCGCCGTTTTCCCGGATCGAGGTGACGGACGGCGTAATCCGCTGCCACGCTGACGCCTCGCCGATGCCGGCACATTTTGCGCAATATCATCCGAAGGTGTTGAGCGCGATCAAGCCGACGGCCGAGACGCTGATCATCTTTCCCGAACCGCTGTCGCATTTCGCGGCGAAATCGGACGTGGTGTATCAGCGGGCGCTGTGGTGGCTGTCGCTGGACAACGGGTTGCCGCAAAATCCGAACCTGGGGGAGGCGGATTATCGCCGGCAGTTCTTTGCCAATGCCAACCTGGTGCATTTCTACCAGAGCGACTATGCGCGGGAATTCCTGCACGGCAGCGCGACGGCACGGTACCATCCGCTGTCGGACTACACCGACCCGGAATTCGTCTGTCGCAGCCTGATCGCATCGGACAATCCGCCGATCGCGGCGCGCGGCAAGACGATCTGCTTCTTTCCCAACAAGGGAGCGGACCTGGCGCGGCGGTTCATCGATAGCCGGTCGGCGCTGCCGGCGGATGTGGATTTCGTGCCGATCCGCGACATGAGCAAGGCGCAGGTGCGCGACACGCTGTTTGCGGCGCGGCTTTATATCGATTTCGGTCACCATCCGGGTAAGGACCGGGTCCCACGGGAGGCCGCCATTGCCGGGGCGGTGGTGCTGCTGCGAGAGGCCGGAGCGGCAAGGTATTTCCTCGATCACCCGCTGCCGGCAGAGTACAGATTTACCGATGACGATGTTGCCTCCGGCGCGCTGCATGAAAAGGTCGCGGCGATCCTGGACGATCCCGCACGACATTTTGCCCCCCATCGTTTTTACCGCGATGCGATCCTGATCGAGCGGGAACGGTTCGACCTGGAGGTCAGGTCGCTTTTCTTCACAGGCACGTAGGAAACCGGGGCAATTTCGGGCTCTTGCCGATGCGGGCCGGCGTGCCCTACAAAGTGGTGTAACATTGTTCGCGTCTGAGGGATCCCATGGCCAGCCACGGCACTACTCGTTACACCGGCCCGGAAACGATCGAGGCCCTGACAGCGGATCGGGAGAAAATGTGGCACGGTTTCACCAGTGCCACCACCGCCACGGTCATTGCGATGGTGGTGCTGCTGGTCGGGATGGCGGTGTTCCTGCTGTAGGCTGACCCTCGCGTTACGGCTGCTTCGCCATGATCATGCCGACGCCTGCCGGAAGGCGTCGCTGCTACCGCCGCGCGCCGGCTTCGAACCGCTTCACGTTTGGCAACTAAGGACGGGACATGCTGGGACGACGCGGTTTGCTGGCCGGAGTTGGTGCCGTCGGGGCAGGTGTTGTCGGGGTCGGGGCTCGCGGCGCCATGGCTGGTGGGGTGACGCCTGAACTGATCGCGGCGGCGCGGAAGGAAGCCGGCGTGACCTGGTATATCGCCCAGGTGGACACGGCAACGGCCGAGGCGATGGGGCGTGCGTTCACCACACAGTATCCGGGGGTGACGGTTTCGGTGATCCGCACCACCGGCCAGGTGGCCTATGAACGGCTGCTGCAGGATCTGAAGAACGGTGCGCCGCAATGCGACGTGTTCAGTTCCACCGACATCTCACAGTATCCGGCGCTGAAGAAGCGTGGGGCGCTGGCTGACTACACGCCGGCCGGGGCGGCGACGCTGCTGCCGGCATTCGCGAAAGTCTCCGATCCCGGGTTCATGTATCCGTCGAGCGCGACGGCGCATCTGCTGATCTACAACAGCGCGCAGGTGAAGGACGGACCGAAGGCCTGGACCGACCTGCTGCAGCCGAGATGGAAAGGCCGGGTCGCCACCGGCCATCCGGCGTTCAGTGGCTGCACCGGCATTTGGGCGCTGGCGCTGACCAAAACGTATGGGTGGGACTTCTTCGAGAAGCTGGCGAAGAACAATCCGCGCATCGGGCGGTCGGGCAACGACCCGGTGACGCTGATCAATGCCGGCGAGTGTCTGGTCGGGCCGGCACCGGGCAACACCGCGTTTCAGCAGGTGGACAAGGGCAATCCGATCGTTCCGGTCTATCCGACCGACGGTGCGACGCTGTGCCTGGGGCCGTCATCGGTGATGGCCAGCGCGCCACACCCGAATGCGGCGCGGCTGTTCATGGAATGGCTGATGAGCGACGAATTCTCCCGGCTGTCGGTTGCCAACCATGGCGATCCGGTGCACCCGGGTGTGGCCCTCAGCTCGGGCCAGAAGGCGCTGGATCAGGTGCCGATACTGTCGCTGACGGTGCAGGAGGTTAGCGAAGGTATTCCCGACATCATCGAGCGGTGGCGGGATACGTTCGGTGGGTAGGCAGATCAGGCCGCATTCGCCAGGGTATCGGGCATTGCCATCGGCCGGCTGGCCGTCGCCCGCAGCGCCGAAACTCTGATCGGCTGGCCGGCTGGCATAATTCGCGCCTGCGTGCCTAACTACGGCTGGAGGAACCCCAATGTCGCCTAAAACCACACGCCGGCAGGCTGCGTCCGGACTTGCCGCACTGCTTACCATACCGCAGGTCGCGCGTGCGGCAGCGGGCGATGCTACGGGAATTGGTGCGGCGGGGAATGGTGCGGCGGTGGAGAATACGCTGACCTGGTACATTGCTCAGGTCGATGCGCAGACAGCGGAAAATCTGGGTCGGGCGTTTACCAAGAGCCATGCGGGGGTGAATGTCGGCGTGATCCGGACCACCGGGCAGGTGGCGTATCAGCGGCTGCTGATGGATATCAAGAACCACACACCGCAATGCGACGTATTCAGCACGACCGATATCTCCCACATGCCGATCCTGAAGGAGCGGCATGAGCTGACCGAATATACGCCGCCCAATGCCGCGGCGCTGTTGCCGGCCTTCAAGGCGCTGTCGGATCCGGGATATTCCTACGTCACCAACGCGGCGCGCTACTTCCTGATCTACAACAAGGACAAGGTAAAGCCCGAGGATGTGCCACGGGCGTGGACCGACCTGCTCGATCCCAAATGGAAGGGAAGGGTCGCCACCGGGCATCCTGCTTTCAGCGGCTGCACAGGAACATGGGCCTTGGGGGTGAAGAAGGTGCATGGCTGGGCGTTCTTCGAGCAACTGGCGAAGAACAATCCGCGCATCGGGCGGTCCGCGGTCGATCCCATGACGCTGATCACCGCGGGGGAGTGCCTGGTCGGCGTGGGTTCGGCGAACAATGCCTATGCCTCGATCGACAAGGGCAACCCGATCGGGGTCGTGCATCCGTCCGACGGGCTGGTGCTGTGCGTAACGCCGTCGGCGATACCGGCACATCCGCCGCACCCGAACGCGGCAAAGCTGTTCATGGACTGGCTGCTGAGCCCCGAGTATGCGCGGATGATCACAGGCGACGGCAGTGAGCCGATCCTGGATGGTGTGGCGCCGCATTCAGGGATGCCGCCACTGGCGGAAGTGAAAGTCATCCCACTGACGGTGGACGAGATCCGCACCGGAGTGCCCGAAGTCATCGAACAATGGCGCGATACATTCGGAGGATGAGTACGCTGGTCCGGTCAATACGCGGATGGCCGCGAACAATCCGCCACTTGTCACCAATACCAGGGTTAGGCCGACCGGCAGCGCCAGGCAGGCGCGGCCATCGTCGGCGGTGTGACGCTTGAGCGGCCAGCTTCCGGCGCTGCGCCGACGCATCCTGCCGTTTGATCCGCTGCTTATCCTGTGGGTCGCGTTGGCCGCAGCGCTGATCGTGCTGGTGGTGAACCCGCTGTTTCGGCTTGTGCAGACCAGCCTGCAGGACGGCGATACCGGCGCGTTCACCTGGATGAACTACGTCGCGGCGTATTCGCGACCGCGCTACATCACCGCGATGCTGAACTCCCTCCGGCTGGGTGCGGGGGTTACGGTGTTGTGCCTAGTGTTCGCTGTGCCCATGGCCTGGGCGGTGTCGCGAACCGACATGCCAGGCAAGGGGCTGATCCGGTTCCTGGTGCTGGGGGCGTTCGTGACGCCGCCTTATCTCGGCGCAATTGGCTGGATCTTGCTGGCGGGGCCCAACTCCGGCTGGTTGAACCGGATGTGGATGGGGCTGACAGGCGCGCAGGAGGGACTGTTCAACATCTATTCCTTCGGCGGGCTGACGTTCAATATCGCGATATATTCGTTCCCGTATCTATTTATTTTCACCACGGCGGCGCTGGATCTGGTTTCATCCGAAATGGAGGACGCGGCCAACATCCTGGGGGCTGGAATCCTGCGCACGACACTGCGCGTAACCCTGCCGATGGCGCTGCCGGCAATCCTGGGCGGCGCCATCGTAACGTTTCTGGAGGCGATCGCGCTATTCGGGTCGCCGGCGCTGATTGCAATTCCGGCCCGCTTCAGTGTCGTGACCACTCAATTGCTGCAATTTTTCAGTCAGCCAATCCGAGCGGAGGTGGCTGCGGCATATGCCGTGCCGTTGCTGCTGATCACGGTTGTGTTGTTTGGGTTACAGCGGCAACTGATACGCCGGCGTGGTTTTGTTGCGCTGACAGGCAAGGGCGGCGAGCGGCGGGTAATGCAGATCGGACGCTGGCGGTGGGTCATGTTCGGTTATGCCCTGTTCGTGCTGTCCCTGTCCGTGGTGCTGCCATACATGGTGCTCGGGCAGGCGGCGTTGTCGAAGGCATGGGGTCGTGGCTTCAGCCTTGATAACCTGACACTGCACAATTTCACTTATTTGCTGTTCGAGCATGATACGGCGGCCAGGTCCGTGCTCAACAGCTTCAGCTATGCCGCGGCGGCGGCCTGCATCGCCATCACACTGGGGCTGTCGATTGCCTATATCGCCAGCCGGCGATTGCTGCCGTTTGCCGGGGTGTTGAGTTTCCTGTGCATGGCGCCGTTCGTGGTCCCCGGGATCGTGCTGGCGATTGCCTTCTATGCGGCATATGCGCCGCCGCCGTTCGCACTGTATGGCACGGCGACCATCCTGATCCTGGCGTTTGCCACGCGGTTTCTGCCTGTGGGGTATGCCAACGCGGACGCGGCGATCAGAGCGATCAACCCCGAAATGGAGGAGGCGGTGCGGATCCTGGGAGGCGGACGCATGGTGGCCATTCGCCAGGTGCTGGCGCCGCTGATGAAGCGCAACCTGATCGGCGCCTGGCTGCTGGTGTTCATTCCGGCAACGCGGGAGCTGTCCAGCGCGATGTTCCTGTATGGGCCGAAGACGCGCACGATGTCGGTGATGCTGATGGACATGAGCGAAGAGGGTAATTTCGAGAGCCTGGCTGCATTGGGCTTCCTGCTGCTGGCTTCGACGCTGATCATCGTTGCGCTGGCTACCGCGCTGCTGGGACGGGACTTCATGCTGCGTCGAGAACGCCAATGAGCGAAGCCAAGTTGACCCTGGCGGGGCTGGGCAAGAATTTCGGTGCGACTGCCGCCGTTTCCGACGTTTCGCTGGCGCTGGCGCCGGGCGAATTCGTCTCGCTGCTGGGTCCGTCAGGCTGTGGCAAGACTACGACGCTGCGGATGATCGCCGGGTTCATGAAGCCGACCGCCGGCCGGATCGAGGTGAACGGGCGGACGGTATCGTCACCGCATTCGGTGGTGGCGCCGGAGCGGCGTGGCATGTCGATGATCTTCCAGAGCTACGCGATCTGGCCGAACATGACGGTTGGGCAGAACGTCGCCTTTGGATTGAAATTGCGCAAGATTTCATCCGCGGATGTGGCGGAGCGGGTCAACCGGATCCTCGATACCGTGCAGCTGCGTCATCTGAAGGATCGGTATCCGGCTGAGTTGTCGGGCGGCCAGCAGCAGCGGGTCGCGCTGGCTCGGGCGATCGTGATCGAGCCTGAAGTGCTGCTGCTCGATGAACCGCTTTCCAACCTGGACGCCAATCTGCGTGAGGAAATGCGCAGTGAAATTCGCCGGCTGCACGACGCGTTCCGGATCACCACTGTCTATGTGACGCATGACCAGGCCGAGGCGATGGTGACGAGCGACCGCATCGTGGTGATGAACCGCGGCCGGATCGAACAGGTGGACGACCCGGTGTCGCTGTACCAGCGCCCAAAGACCCGGTTCGTGGCCGGCTTCATCGGACGGACAAATCTGTTGGACGGGCGGCGGGACGGGGACCAGCTGGTGTTTCCCGGCTTCACTGTCGCAGCCGGCGATCTTGCTGGTGCGAGCTTCTCCGTCCGGCCGCAAACCATCGTCATGCATGAAGCCCCGCCCGCTGATCGCGCCGGGCGCTGGATCGTGGCGGGGTGTGTGGAGGAACGCGCCTATCTGGGTGAATACTGGGAATACATCGTCCGGGCCAGCGGGTCGGATTTGCGGTTGCGGGTCAGCACGGCGCCGACCGAGATGTATGGGATCGACAGCCAGGTATGGCTGGAGATCGACCCAAGGCGGGTTGCCACGATCCCCGGGCCGGACAGCGATGGGTCATGACGATTGCAATGTCGGGTGATCGGGGTGCGCGACCATGCGCCAGGCACAGGCATTCGATCCGTCTAAAAAACGACTTAAGTTCGGCTGATTGCGCAAGCTTCAGAGGACGGCATTTCCTACGGACCAATTAATACTGACGCGCGGATTATTGAGACAGGATCGCCGATTGTCCTGTGGCTGCTTGTTTCTGTCATGACAGCGTTCTCGGTTGGCCGCAGACAGTTGGCTCGCCCTGTGTCTTGATTTAAGCTCGGGATTTTGTGAGTTTCCAGTTCCGGTCCGGGCTTTGTCGCTCGATGCTAGGAACGCGGCATCTTCCTGCCCCAATGCCGGACGGGCTGGATCCGGGCTTGTTGGCTTCAGGGTGGAGATCGAGGGTCAACGATCGCGCCGGTGATGTTCAAGCCGGTCATTACGATGCATCGGCGTGGCGTGACGCTGGAACGTGATCGAGAAATCATGAGTTGCAGCAGGCATATTCTGGCGATCCGCCGACTGCGGCAGGGTTTGTCCGGAGGCACGTAGTTCGCGGCCCTTATTTGGGCGAGCAGCCTTACCCATGGGGCTTTTCTCATGAAGGGCTTTGTCCTGCGCCATCGACATCGGATGAACACAGCCGAGAATGTTGCACAAAGCGGTATTTTGTTTCACGGCGCAACTGTAGAGGCTTCGATTTATCCGTGGATATCATTCTTGCTTTACTATGCGTCTACACTGATGCGGCGCGTGTCCAAATGAGCTTGGATTAGTGCAAAAACGATACGGAATGATTTTGGTCACACAAAGATGATAATCTGGGCGAAAATCATACAATCGTAGCGTGTCCTTGGCTTATCTATGGCTACTGCCTCATCGTTTCTGCCCAGAACGTTATGATATCAGCGGCATAAAGTAGGATTTTATCGGCCGTTCAGTGGGTTAATGCTGTTCCTGAGGGATGGGTCATAGCCCCGGATTATCAAAAGCCAAGGCAGGTCTTGCCTTGCCTCGACGGATGGAGCGTGCAGTTGGCACTTATGAAAGCCTTGTTGATCGCGACGTTGTTATCGTCTGATTCGATAAGATAGAAGTTGCGTTTCCCGATCATATGCAGATAGAAACTTATCTGTCGCCGACAGTCGACGGCTCTTGGACTTCAAGTTTACGCGGGGAATACAATGGCTAATTCAGTTACGGTCCCAGGAGCCTCCGGTTCGATCGTTCTTTCGACAGGGACGGGTGATACACTCAACATCGCGCAGATGATCGGGGCCGCGCTGAGTTCGCTGGGTGGCAGCCTGTCGGTCACGCCGGTTTCCATACCGGGCGCCATCCCGCCGGCGCCGAACAACCCCGGCTCAACCAACGAATTGCTGTTGAGCGCTGACGGGGTCAATGCCTCAATACCGAGCGGGTATGATGTTACGGTTGTGACGGGCGGCGGAAACACGCTGAGCGGTGCGAATGTTGAAATTCTCAGTGGCACGATCGGTGGCACCTATTCGGTAACCGGCAACAGCACGATCGCGGCGACGGGTGGCAACAATCTGTTGGTGGCCGATTCGACCGACGGTGGTCAGTACGTCATCTCGACCGGACCTGGAAACAACACGATTGTGGGCTCCGGCAACGGTGTCATCGCGGATGGACAAGGTTCAAGCCTGGTGTTCACCACCGGGCTCGCAACGGTCATATCGATGGGCCAGGATACCGTGGTTGCCGGGGCCGGCACCACATCATTGGCGGCCAGCGGCTCGAACAGCCTGATCTTCGGTAGCTTCGCCCCGGGCGGCACGTTGGTCGGTTCGATATCGGGCGACAACGCCACGGTCTCCGCCGCCAACAGCACTGCCACCCTCACCGTCAGCGGCTCGCACCAACTGGTATTTGGCGCCGGGTCCGGCGGCGGGCAGTTGAACGTGCTCGACCAAGGTGCGAGCGACACGATCAGTGGCCTGACGAGCATGACGACGGTGACAGCCGGCACCGGCAGTACCGATTTGATGGTGTTCGGCGGCAGTGGCGGGCTCGACTTTGTAGGCGGGTCGGCCGCTGCAACCGTGCTGACGGCAGCTGGTCCAAACACGATCACAGCCGGCAGCGGCGGCATTCTGATGGGCTCCGGCGGGACAGACACCGTCTTTGGAAATGCGGTGGGTGGTGCGACCCTGTTTGGCACCGCCGACAATATGCTGACCTACACGGGTCCCGGTTCGATCCTTTATGCGGCCGGTGCCGGCAATGAGACCTTGTCGGCGGCGTCGGCGACCGGGGCGGGTACCTTCTTTGCGAGCACACTGTCTGGCGCCAACGACGCGATCATCGGCGGCAGCGGCGGAAACATCTTCGTGGCAGGCGCCGGGTCGGATTCGTTCACCGGCGGCGCGGGCGCGGACGCTTTCGACTTCCTGGCGAAATTCACCGCGGGGGCCGGCAGCACGAACGTTGTCAACAACCTGGGCAGCAATGACTCGGTAAACCTATTTGGCTACGACTCGACGATGTCGTCGGCCGCAGTTTCCGGTGGCAACCTGACCCTGACGCTGTCGGACAATACGAAGATCACCTTCACCAACGTATCCAGCCTGCCGAATACGATCCACTACGGCTAAGGCGCTTCCAGGCTGACGATGGACGGTCGGTGCACATTTTCATCACCCTGGCTGGTCCGGCCGGGGTGATGTTGTTCCGCAAGGCGGCAGCGCGCAGGTAGATGCCCCCATGGCCAAATGGGGGCACTTGTCGTTTGCGAAGGGCTGCGGTCCGCGCAGGTCCATATGCGGCGATAGGTACGACTTCCGCATCATCGCGCCCACGTGCTATCCGCAGAACCGATGAAGTCCCTGCTACGTACACCCAAAGCCCAGGCTGTGCTGGCGGTCATCCTGGGCTTCTATCTGTGGTTTGCACTCCGGACCACGCGGTGGACGTTGGACGGGCAGGAGCATCTTCGGCCGCACATCGCCGGATCGCCCGCGGTCATTGCCTTCTGGCACGAATTCCTTCCGATGATGCCGGGCCTGGTGCTGATGGCCCGTAGGCTGCCGTTCTACCGACGGGTGCCGTTGCATGCGCTGGTCAGCCTGCACCGCGATGGCCGGTTCATTGGCCGCGTGGTGGAGCGATTTGCCATCCGGCCGATCCATGGCTCGTCGACGCGGGGCGGTGCGGCGGGGATGCGCAGCATGTTGGCCGTGTTGCGGCGTGGCGAGCTGATCGGGATCACGCCGGATGGCCCCCGGGGACCTTATCGCCAGGCGGCGTCCGGAGTCGCGCAACTGGCGGCGGTGTCGGGTGTGCCCGTGGTGCCGGTGGCGGCGCGGACTAGCCGGCGCATCCGGCTGAAGACGTGGGACCGGATGCATGTGCCGCTGCCGTTCGGTCGCGGCGTGGTGGTGTGCGGACCGTCGATCCAGGTGTCTCGGCAGGACTGGAAGAGTGCGTTGCCGTCGATCACCGAGGCGCTGGACCGCGTGGCGGCCAGGGCGGATCAAATATGTCCGGCATGAGCGGTGGCGTTCTGAAGGCCGGTTGGGCAGCGGCGGCTACGCTGCTGGCACCGGCGGTGCGTCTGCAACTGCGCCGGCGGGTCGGAAGAGGGCGGGAAATTGCGGCGCGATTGCCGGAGCGGTTTGGCATCGATGCGACGCCACGGCCGGCCGGCGTATTGCTGTGGGTGCATGCCGCCAGCGTTGGGGAGACGATGTCGGTGTTGCCGGTGCTGGCCCTGCTGTGCCCGCGGGCAAAGGTGCTGCTGACCACCGGCACAGTGACGTCGCAGGCGCTGCTGGACCAGCGGTTGCCGGAGCAGGGTCTGACAGGCGACGTGATGCACCGGTTCGCACCGCTGGACGTGCCGCACTGGGTCGAGCGTTTTCTGTCCCACTGGCGGCCGGACGCTGCCTGCTTTGTCGAAAGCGAGCTCTGGCCGAACCAGCTCGCCGCCTGCCAGGCGCGTGGGATCAAACTGATGTTGTTGAACGCCCGCATGTCCGACCGCAGCTTTGCGCGCTGGCGGCGGGTGCCGGGGTTTGCACGGCGGGTGCTGGGCGGGTTCAACCTGGTACAGGCACGCGGCGACGCGGATGCGGACCGGCTGCGCGCGCTTGGGGCACGGCATGTCGACAGCCCGGGAGACCTGAAGTTTGCCGCGCCGCCGTTGCCGGCCGATCCGGTGGAGCTGGCGCGGCTGGCCGACATCGTGAACGGCCGCCCGGTGTGGCTGGCCGCCAGCACGCATCCCGGCGAGGAGGCTTTGATCGCGGCGGTGCATCGGACGCTGGCACAAGCCTATCCCCGGCTGCTGACGATCATCGCGCCGCGGCATCCGGATCGGGGCGAGGCCCTGGCAGCGGAACTCGGCGCGCCGCGGCGGTCGATCGGTGAGGGGCCGGCGCAGGATGGCGGGATCTGGATTGCGGATACCCTGGGCGAACTTGGGCTGTGGTATCGGCTGGCGCCGATCGCGTTCGTCGGGCGCAGCCTGATCGCCCCGGGGGGCGGGCAGAACCCGTTGGAGCCGGCGCGACTGGGCTGCGCGATCGCGGTGGGACCCTACACCGGCAACTTCACCGATCATGTGGCACTGCTGAGCGAGGCCGGCGGGATGGTGCAGGTTGATGGACCGGACGGCCTGGCGGCGTTCGTGTCAGCCGTGATGGCGGATGCCGAAAAACGGCATGCGATGGGGGAGCGGGCGGCCGCATCGGTG
Source organism: Rhodopila sp. (assembly GCA_965200665.1). Taxonomy (GTDB): domain Bacteria; phylum Pseudomonadota; class Alphaproteobacteria; order Acetobacterales; family Acetobacteraceae; genus Rhodopila. Next base: position 1,611,344 of record OZ241370.1, read on the forward strand.
CGGCGGTATGCGGATTTGCCTGCTCACTCCGCGGAAGCGTTGCTGTCCCTGCTGCCGGCGCCCTGAGTTGCCGAGGGCGCCCGCGTTCTGGTCGAAGGACGGGCGGCTGGCGCGAGGCCTGTCGCCACTGTCTTGCCTCGGCGCGGCGCTGACCGCGAGGCGGGTGGCGCGTCCGGGGTGGCGGGCTCCCGTGCCGGTGATCTGCTGCGGCAATGTCACGGTCGGGGGGGCGGGCAAGACAACCCTGGTGCTGGACCTGGCGCGACGCCTGTCGGGGCGGGAGCCACATATCCTGTTGCGTGGCTATGGCGGCAGGGCTCGTGAGGCGCATCGGGTCCGGGACGATGATACCACCGAGACAGTCGGCGACGAGGCGTTGCTGCTGGCTCAGGCGGCGCCCACATGGGTCGGGGCTGATCGTGCCGCCAGTGCCGCGGCGGCGGTGGCCGCGGGGGCCAAGGTGCTGCTGATGGACGACGGCCTGCAGAACCCGACGCTGGAGAAGACGCTGTCGCTGCTGGTGGTCGATGGGCGCACCGGGTTCGGCAACGGACGGGTGCTGCCGGCGGGTCCGTTGCGTGAGCCCGTGGCAGCGGCCGCCGCGCGCTGCCAGGCGGTGGTGTTGATCGGCGCCGACGAAACGCAGGCGGTGGCGCGCCTGCCCCCTGCCCTGCCGGTGCTGCAGGCCGAACTGGTGCAGGATAATTCCATCCAGGCGCTGGCCGGCCGCACCATCGTGGCTTTCGCCGGGATCGCGCTGCCGGAGAAATTTTTCACGCCACTGCGGCAGGCGGGTGCGGTCGTGGTCTCGGCGCGGCGGTTTGCCGACCATCACCAATATACGGCGCGCGAGCTGGATGCGTTGTGCCGCGAGGCGCGCGATCACAATGCCGAACTGGTGACCACGCCCAAGGATGCGGTGCGGCTGCCAGCGGCCTTCCGCGCGCGGGTGCGTGTGATCGGCGTTAAATTGCTGTGGCAACAGTCGGAGCAGGTCGATCAACTCCTCGCTAGGGTCATCGCCAGCTCACGATAAATGGAGTGTAAACGGGCGATGCATGACGTGGTCTTCCTGTTCGATGTGGATAATACGCTGCTGGACAATGACCGGGTCCAGCGGGACCTGAGCGAGCACCTGATCTATGGGTTCGGCCAGGCGGCCCGCGATCGCTATTTCGCGCTGTTCGAGGATTTGCGGGCCACGCTGGGATACGCTGATTATCTGGGGGCATTGCAGCGTTACCGGCTGGAGACGCTGCACAACCCGAAGATCCTGCAGATCGCCAACTGGCTGGTCGACTACAAGTTTGCAGAGCGGCTGTATCCGCAGGCGCTGGATGTCGTGCGCCATGTGCAGGCCTGGGGGCCGGCGGTGATCCTCTCGGACGGTGACGCGGCGTTCCAGCCACGCAAGGTATGCAGCTCCGGCCTGTGGGAGGCGTTCCGCGACAACGTGCTGATTTACGTCCACAAGGAAGAGGCGCTGGATGACGTCGAGCGGCTGTACCCGGCGCGCCGCTACGTGATGGTGGACGACAAGTTGCGCATCCTGGAGTCGCTGAAGCAGCAATGGGGAGACCGGGTGACGACGGTATTCCCGCGCCAGGGTCATTATGCGTTTGACCCCGAGGCGCTGCGCAAGCACCGCCCGGCCGATATCGCCATCGATGCGATCGGTGACCTGCTGAAGATCGACGCCAGCCGGTTCGTATGATCATTTGCGCCGGTTCGCCGGCCAACAGGAGAGCTGCATGTTCATCGCGATGAATCGCTTCAAGGTTCTGCTGGGTGCCGAGGCGGCGTTCGAGGAGGTCTGGACGTCCCGCGATACGCATTTGCCGGGTGTGCCGGGTTTCGTGTCGTTCCATCTGCTGCGTGGACCGGTACGGGACGACCACGTGCTGTATTCCTCGCATACCGTGTGGCGCGACAAGGCAGCGTTCGAGGGATGGACGACCTCGGAGGCGTTCCGTCAGGCGCATCGCAATGCCGGCGGCAACAAGCCGCTGTATCTGGGCCATCCGGAGTTCGAGGGCTTCGAGGTGATCCAGACGGTCGAATAACCCCCTTGGCTGCCAGGCCGATGTTGTGTTGAATGACCCAAGGGGCGCCATGAGCAGCGCTCAGCGAGGGGAGATGACGTCCGCACCTGCATAGGGGGCGGAGTGTATTGAGGTTTCTTCGCATTTTACGGCGCGCTGCGCGGCATGGCCTGTCAAAGCGCTGTTCGCAGCATGGCGTTTCGAAGCGCGGTCAGGCAGCTTGCAGGAGCGTGATCTGGGACAGCGCACGGCCGACGACGATGAAACCGGGATGGTAAATAAAATGAGCACAGGGATCGAGCGCCGGGGCTTGCTCGCGGCGGCGGCGGCGGCAACCTTGGCGGCACCACGACTGTCGCTCGCGGCGGACAGCAAGGTGTTGCGGTTTGTTCCACAGGCCAATCTGGCAAATCTCGACCCGATCTGGACGACGCAATATGTGGTCCGCAATGGCTCGTTGCTGATCTGGGATATGCTGCTGGGGGTTGACGACCGGTTGCAGCCGAAGCCGCAGATGGTTGAATCTTATGAAAATTCGGCAGACTTCAAGACCTGGACGTTCAAGCTTCGCCCCGGCTTAAAGTTTCACGACGGGGAGCCGGTGCTGGCCAAGGATGTGGTTGCCAGTATCAACCGGTGGATGGTGCGCGATGCGCCGATGGGCGGCCCGATCAAGAAGCGGACCGAGGCGCTGGAGGCGCTGGACGACAAGACGTTCCGGTTCCGGCTGAGCCAGCCGTACGGCAAGATGCTGTTCGCACTGGGCAAGAGCAGCACGCCGGCGTTGTTCATCATGCCGGAGCGGATCGCGGCAACTGATCCATTCAAGCAGATCAGCGAGTACGTCGGCTCAGGACCGATGCGGTTCAAGCGTGACGAGTGGGTGCCGGGGGCGAAGGCGGTTTTCGAGAAATTCGCCGGATATGTGCCTCGGGACGAAAAGGCCAACTGGCTGGCCGGCGGCAAGCGGATCCACTTCGACCGGATCGAGTGGCAGATCGTGCCGGATGGCGCCACAGCCGGGGCGGCGCTGCAGAATGGCGAGGTGGACTGGGTGGAGACGCCGTTGTCCGACCTGATTCCGCTGTTGAAGAAGAATGCCAACATTGCCGTGGATATCGCCGATCCGCTGGGCAATATCGGATCGTTCCGGATCAATCACCTGCATCCGCCGTTCAGCGATGTGCGGGCAAGGCGGGCGATACAAATCGCGCTGAGCCAGGAGGACTACATGGGGGCCGTCGTCGGAGACGACACAACCCTGTGGAAGACCCTGCCGGGATATTTCACGCCCGACACGCCACTGTACACTGAGGCGGGCGGCGAGCCGCTCAAGGGCAAGCGGGATTACGAAGCCGCGAAAAAGCTGCTTGCCGAAGCCGGCTACAAGAACGAGCCGATCATTCTGCTGGTGGCGACCGATGTGGCGATCACCAAGGCGCAGGGGGATGTCACCGCCGACCTGTTGAAGCGGATTGGCATGAATGTGCAGTATGAGGCCCTGGACTGGGGCACCGTGGGACAACGGCGCGCGAGCAAGGAACCGCCCGATAAGGGTGGCTGGCATATCTTCCACACCTGGCATGCCGGAGCCGATTGCGTAAATCCGGCGCCCTATACGGCACTCGACAGCAGTGGTCCGACGGCCTGGTTCGGCTGGCCAAAATCCGACCTGGTGCAGGAGAAGATTGCCGCCTGGTATGAGGCTGCCGACCCGGCTGCCGAGAAGGCCGTGATCGCGGACCTGAACCGGGCGGCGATGGAGCACGTGGTTTATGTGCCGACCGGGTTCTTCAAGGGGTATCAGGCCTGGCGGAAGAATATCTCGGGCGTCGTCAAGGCGCCGTTCCCGGTCTTCTGGGACGTGACGAAGGCGTGAGCGCGTTGATCAGTTCCCCGGGCGACGGCCAGCCGGGCGGCATCTTTTCGGTTTCGCGCACATCCGCCACGCCAGTTCCACGCGCATCCGCCACGCCAATTCCACGCGCATCCGCCACGCCACTTCCGCGCGCATGCGCCACGCCACCCGTGCGCGCACATCAATCGGCAGCTATACTGATTGGTTCTACTCGGGTGGCCGCTCGCCCGAGCTTTTTTGGGATGGTTGCACTTTAGATGCTGTCATATATTGTTCGGCGTGTTCTTGCCACCATCCCTGTCGTTCTGATGGTGGCGTTGTTTGTTTTCAGCCTGCTTTACATCGCCCCCGGCGATCCGGCCGCCATTATTGCCGGCGACCAGGCCACCCCGGCGGATGTGGAGCGGATCCGCGCATCGCTGGGCCTGGACCGACCGTTCCTGGTGCGGTTTGGGGACTGGTTCTGGCATGTGATTCACGGCGATCTTGGCACCTCGATCTTCACCAACCTGCCGGTCAGCCACATGATCGCGCAGCGGATCGAGCCGACCGTGTCGCTGATGATCCTGACTTTGATCCTGTCCCTGTCCACAGCCATTCCGATGGGCGTGATCGCGGCCTGGAAGCACGGCAGCTGGATCGACCGGACGGTCATGGCGACCGCGGTATTCGGATTTTCGACGCCGGTCTTCGTCATTGGCTATGTGCTCGCCTACATCTTCGCGCTGCGGCTGGACTGGCTGCCGGTGCAGGGGTTCACCTCGATCGACCAGGGTATCTGGCCGTTCCTGCGCAACCTGATCCTGCCCGCGGTGGCGCTGGGGCTGATCTACATGGCGCTGATCGCACGCATCACCCGCGCGACGATGCTGGACGTGCTGTCGCAGGACTATGTGCGGACGGCGAAGGCAAAAGGGGTGGGGCAACGCGGCGTCCTGTTCCTACATGCGTTGAAGAACGCGGCGGTGCCAATTGTCACGGTCATCGGGATCGGCTTCGCGGCGCTGATCGGCGGCGCGGTGGTGACGGAGAGCGTGTTCGCGATTCCCGGCCTGGGGCGGCTGACCGTCGATGCCATTCTGCGGCGCGACTATCCGGTGATCCAGGGCGTGGTGCTGCTGTTCAGTTTCATCTATGTGTTAATCAACCTGGGGGTTGATCTGCTCTACACGCTATTTGACCCGAGGATCCGCTATTGAGCGCAACAACAGTCAGCGGCCACGCGGCCGCACCGGAGCTTCCCGGGATTCTACCGGTCCCGAAGCAGCGGGGGCGGATCGGCGGCTTCATTTACCGACACCCCACGATCTTCGTTGGCGGCCTGCTGGTGGGGCTGATGATCCTGATCGCAATATTCGCGCCCTATCTCGGCACCAAGGATCCGACGGCCCTGGCGCCGGCGCGGCGCACGCGGGAGCCGTCGGCGCTCTACTGGTTCGGCACCGACATGTTGGGGCGCGATGTGTATTCGCGGGTGCTATATGGGTCGCGGGTGTCGCTGATCGTCGGATTCTCGGTGGCGATCTGCGCGTCGGTCATCGGCACGTTCATCGGATTGCTGGCGGGGTTCATCCGGATACTCGATGCGGTGATCATGCGGGTGATGGACGGTTTGATGTCGATCCCGCCGATCCTGCTGGCGATCGCGCTGATGGCATTGACCCGCGCATCGGTGCAGAACGTGGTGGTTGCGATCACGATCGCGGAGTTCCCGCGGGTGTCGCGGCTGGTGCGTGGCGTGGTACTGTCGTTGCGTGAACAGCCTTATGTGGAGGCAGCCGTTGCGTCCGGCACGCGGGTGCCGGTGATCATCTGGAAACACGTTCTGCCCAACACGCTGGCGCCGCTGATGGTGCAGGCAACCTTTATCTGCGCATCAGCGATGATCACCGAGGCGACCCTGTCGTTCATTGGCGCGGGCACGCCGCCGATCATTCCGAGCTGGGGCAATATCATGGCGGAGGGTCGGGCGCTGTGGCAGGTGAAGCCGTATATCGTGTTCTTCCCGGCGATTTTCCTGTCGATCACGGTGCTGGCGGTGAACCTGTTGGGTGACGGGCTGCGTGACGCCCTGGATCCGCGCCTGGCGAAGCGGTTGTAGCCGATGGCGCTGCTCGAAGTTGAAAATCTGCAGACTCATTTCGGGACTATGGATGGGGTTGTGCGCGCGGTCGAAGGCCTGTCGTTCCATATCGACGCCGGCGAGACGCTAGGGATTGTCGGTGAGTCGGGATGCGGCAAATCGGTGACCTCAATGTCGATCCTGCGGCTGATCCAGGAACCGCCGGGCAAGATCGCCGGCAGCATCCGGTTCGAGGGGCGGGACCTGCTGAAGGTATCGGAACAGGAGATGCGGGGCATTCGCGGCAACGCGATCTCGATGATCTTCCAGGAGCCGATGACGAGCCTGAATCCGGTGCTGTCGGTGGGGAAGCAGATCGGCGAGACGGTGCGGCTGCATCAGGGCATGAACGCGCGCGATGCCGAGGCCAAGGCGGTGGAGATGCTGACCTTGGTGGGAATTCCCGCGCCAGGGCGGCGCGTGCGGGAGTATCCCCATCAATTGTCCGGCGGCATGCGGCAGCGGGTGATGATCGCGATGGCACTGGCGTGCAATCCGCGGCTGCTGATTGCCGATGAGCCGACGACGGCCTTGGATGTGACGATCCAGGCGCAGATCCTGGACTTGATGCGCGACCTGAAGACCCGGCTGGGTTCGGCGATCATGCTGATCACGCACGATCTGGGCGTGGTTGCGGAAATGGCGCAGCGGGTGGTGGTGATGTACGCGGGGCGCAAGGTTGAGGAAGCGCCGGTGAATGAGATTTTTGCCCGCCCGATGCATCCATACACGCGCGGCCTGCTGGGCGCCGTTCCGAAACTGGGATCCTCCCTGGAGGAAGGTGGGCGCGGCAAGCTGGCGGAGATCACCGGCCTGGTACCCAGTTTGCGCAAGCCGATCGTGGGGTGTGCCTTCGCCGGGCGATGCGCGATGGTGACTGATTTCTGCCGGCAGGTGGCGCCGGCGATCGAGCCCAAGGCAGCGGGTCATAGTGTGGCGTGCCATTACGCCGGGGAGAAGGTGCCGGCATGACGCCCGACCGCCCATTGCTTGAGGTCAATGTCCTCAAGAAGCATTTTCCCATCCATGGCGGGCTGCTGGGGCAGGTGACCGCCAAGGTTTATGCCGTGGACGGGGTGACATTCAACATCAACCGCGGCGAGACGCTGTCCTTGGTGGGCGAGTCCGGCTGCGGCAAGTCCACCGTGGGCAAAGCCATCCTGCGGCTGTTCAAGCTGACCGACGGCGAGGTCTACCTGGACGGCGAGCGCATCGACAACATGCCCGCACGCAAGCTGAGGATGATGCGCCAGCGGGTGCAGGTGGTATTCCAGGACCCGTTCAGCAGCCTGAATCCGCGGATGAAGGTGCGCGACATCCTGGCCGAACCGCTGGTCAATTTCGGCATGGTGCATGGCCGGAAGGACCTGACCGAGAAGGTCGAGGCGCTGATGGACAAGGTGCGTTTGCCGCGCGATGCCATCAACCGCTTTCCGCACGAATTTTCCGGCGGCCAGCGCCAGCGGATCGGCATTGCTCGGGCTCTTGCGCCGGGCGCAGACCTGATCATCTGCGACGAGGCGGTATCGGCGCTCGATGTGTCGGTGAAGGCCCAGATCATCAACCTGCTGGCGGATCTGCAGGACGAGCTGGGGCTGGCGCTGCTGTTCATCAGCCATGACCTGGCGACGGTCGAGCACCTGACGCACCGCGTGGCGGTGATGTATCTCGGCAAGATCGTCGAGCTGGCGGACCGGCGCACGTTATTCGCGGAGTCGCATCATCCCTACACAAGGGCGCTGCTGTCGGCGGTGCCGGTGCCGGACCCGTTGGCAAAACGGCAGCGGATCATCCTGAAGGGCGATGTGCCGAGCCCGATCAATCCTCCATCGGGGTGCCGGTTCCACACGCGGTGCCCGTTCGTGTTCGAGCGCTGCCGGGTAGAGGAGCCGATCCTGAGGCCGATCAGCGAGGGACATCTGTCGGCGTGTCATTTGGATGAGGTGCCCGGCGGACAGGTCGTGCCGGTGGCGGCGGAGTAGCCTTTGGCTACTGGCTGCCGCGCGCCAGGGCCGCACGGGCATCGCGCCAGCTTGCGCAGACGCCGCCGATTTCGCGGGTGAAATAGTCGTAGAACTCATCCAGCCAGCGCAGGAACCTCTCCAGGTCCGCCTGGGTGCGGACATAAGGGGTGTTTCCAGGTTCCAGCGATGGGCTGTGGTAGGTCAGCACGAACACCTTGTGGCCGCGACCAACCATATGGGCGACCAGGCGGCGGGCTTCCTCGATGGTGATTCCTTCGGGAGTCAACTTGATCCGTTCAAGCAGACCCAGCCGCGACATGATGGAGGGCAGGCTGATCGCTTCGCTGGCGCGGCCGAAAAACCGAGCGGTGACGGCACTTGGCATATTGGCGGTTCGGCCGACGAAGGCGGCGGTCACGGGCAGTTCAAGAAGCCGGTGGTCGGTGTCGATCCAGTAAGGCCTGGCGTTGATGCGGCGAAAGTCAGGGCCGCCTTGGCTGGCGAAATTCCAGCATGGCACGACGCTGCTGTCGGCCTCGTACCCGAAATGATTCAAAACGCGCCCGGTGTTGGGACCAACGCCGTATCGGCCGGCCCGGAAAATGCGCGGCGACTGGTTGAATGCCTGCGCGAGTTCATTGGTCAGCACCTGGATCTTGGCGAATTCCTGGGCTGATGGAAGGTTTCCTGCGTAACTATTATGCGCGGAGATGTGTTCGACGAAGGGCGGCGTCACCCAAGGGTGCAACTGGGCGCCGATCTCGCAGACGCCTGACTGAAGCAGCTCCTTCAGCGGCGCGCGGCCTTCGTCCTGCGAGGCAACCGGGTGGTCGACCATGTAGACCGGGATGACGCCATATCGCTCGAACACGCGGTGCGCACGGTGCTGGGAACGCATCGACGTCACATTGGTGGTTGCGCGTGAAAATGGCCTGGTCCAGTCGAAATCTTCCTCGGCATCGATGGTGGTGATCAGCATCGGGCGGTCGAGCAGGTGTTCCGGGGCCGGCGCGCCGTAGGCGGATCCGAGTATCGACACCGGCCGCGGCCTGGCGCCGGGCCTGGCCTCCAGTTCCACCGGGATGGCGGCTTCGGGGCGGGATGGTGCGCCGGTGGTCTTGCCGGTTGCGCGTTCCAGCAGACGGACCGCCCCACGCCTGACGTCGAGCACGGGTGCGGGCATCGAGGCGGCGAGCATGTGGATGAGATTGCGAGCGCTGCGGTGTTCGCGGAATGCGCCACTGAGCAGGCGGCGAGCACTGGCAAGGTCACGTTCGAATAGCGCCCTGCGGCCGAACTCGACGACAACTTCGTTCCGTTTAAGGTCTGTCATGGCACGCGGCAACGACAGGCGAACACCAAGATCGTCAATATTATAAAGTGACGCCTGAAGAAAACGTTCTGAATTGGAAGATATACCGATGCCACGCGTGTAGTGGCATAGCGGCCGTGGGCAGGTGATGATCTTCCAGTCGGAGGCTGCGACGCGGAGCCACAGATTGTAGTCTTCAACGCTGATGAGTTGCCTGGCCTCGTTGAAGCCGCCGAGTGCCTCGAACGCGCGGCGGCGGATCAGGACGGCGGAATTGTGGATCCAGTTGCGTCGCCACAGATGGTCGAATGAAAGGCGCGCCGGTATGTCGTCGGCGCGGTGGTCGGGCAGGCAATGCACCATGCCGATTTCGGGATCGGCAGCGTAACAGAGCTGCTGGCGCAGTTTGTCCGGATACCACACGTCGTCAGCGTCGAGCAGGGCGAGCCAGTCGCCGTGGGCTTGGCTGGCGCCCAGATTGCGCGCGGTGGCAGGACCACCGTTTTCCTTGCGGAGCAGACGGACGGGCGGCGGCAGTGGGGCAACGAGTTCGGCGGTCGCGTCGCTGGAACCGTCGTCGATGACCAGGATTTCGAGCGCGGGATAGGTCTGTGCCAGGGCGCTCTCGATTGCCCGCAGCACGTAGGACGCTGCGTTGTAGGCCGGGATGATAACGCTGATGGTTGGGGCGTCATCATCGGGCATGAGACGACGCCGCCTGCACGGATCGATACATCGCGACAATGGCATCGGTCACCGCGGCCTGCGCGTAGTGCTGCGCAACGTGTGCCCGCCCGGCCTGAGCCAGATCGGCGCGGGTGACCGGCTGCAGCAGTTCAGCCAGGCCGCGGGCGATACCGGCGGGCTGGGTGAGATCGACGCAAAGGCCGCCCGGCCCGACGATGGCGCGGAACGCCGCCGTGTCGTTGCACAGCACGGGCAAGCCGCTGGCGAGGGCTTCGAGCAATACGATTCCGAACATTTCGTAGAGTGATGGCAGGACGAAGGCGTCAGCGCAACGATACAATTCCGGCATGGATTTGCGTGCAAGGTCGGGCAGGAAGCGAACGCGATCACCAAGCAAGGCGGTGCCCTCTTTGATCAGGTCATCAGTGTCGGGTTCACGGCCGCCGGCGATGACCAGGATGGCATCGGTGCCGGTCCGCCGGCACAACTCGGCGAAGCCCTGTAGCAGGACATCGATCCGTTTATGGAAGCGGCGGATGGCAGCACAGCACAGGATGATGGTTGGGCCTAGCGGCAGGCCGAACCGGGTACGAGCCTCGTCGCGGTTGCCGGGACGGAAACATGCGGTGTCGATGAAATTGGGGATCATGAACACCGACTGCACGGGTGGCGCATGGGGTATCCAGGCGTCAGCGGCCGCCTGCGTCAGCAGTTGCAGGAAGGTGAACCGCTGCATGACGCCTGCGCCCTCACCGGTGCCATTGGCGTAGATGACCGCCGGCCGCGAGAGCCCAGCGCGATGTGCCCGGTGCAGCCAGGTCGCGATCATCGGGTCCTGGACATGCACGATGTCGAACTCGCGCCGAATGCGCCACCACAGGGCGAGCGCGAAGCTGGTCTGCTCGATGTCGTATGGCGATCCCATGCCATAGCGCCACCCACCGAGGTGACGCAGCAGTTTTGCCAGGGCGAGAGCGGCTGTGCCGGTGCGGCGCAGATTGGGCAGAGGGATCGCACCATTGCCTTGCCCGCCGCCGAACAGCGAAACGTCAGCGCCGCTTTGCCGCAGTGCCAAGGCCAGATCGGCGGCCCACGATTCGATTCCGCGTTGAACATGGCCAAGCCCGGAGCAGGCAATTGCAATGCGCAATGCGGCAGTCAACCGGGGCGCTGGCGGGATGCGGGACGCGCGTTGAGCACGGCGAGCCAGAACGCGGGGTGGCGTCCGACCAGGCTGCGTAACAGCCACGGCGCCCGGTGGCCGGGGCGATACGGGCCACCGACGCCGCGCATGCCGTCCCACAGGCCAGCCAGGATCGCGTCGACTGCCGTTGGCAAATCACCCATGCGCGCGATCTGTGTCAGGCGCTGATGCAGCAACCACAGCATTGCCTTGCGGGCGAATACGGGACCCGGCAGTTTTCGCCACAGCAGCAGGTAATTGCGGGTGATGAAATAGTGCAGGTAGGCAGGAACACTGCCCGGGTTTTCCACCGGCTGCTTGAACTTGTGGAGCACGATCGCCTCGGGCACCGCCGCCGCCCGGAATCCGGCTGCGTGGGCGCGCAGGCAGTAATCCACATCCTCGACATAGGCGAAGAAACCGGCGTCAAGCAGGCCGATGGTCTCAATCAGACGGCGGCGAATTAGCAAAGCGGTGCCAAGCAGCACGACCTCGTTGGGGTGATCCCGCTGCCAAGCGAGGGCTGTGGAGGGATCGGTGGTCTGGGTGGCGAAGCGGGCAACAGGGTCGAAGCGACCCAGGCAGAATTCTGCCACCGCGGGGCTGTCGGGATCATAGAGAACGGGGCTGACCAAGCCGATCCGTTCATCAGCCTCGGCTGCCGCGACCAGGCGCGAAAGCACGTCGGGCCGGGTGGTCGCATCGCTGTTCAGGAGCCAGACATAATCGGCGCCGGCAGCCATGGCATGGCTGATCCCGACGTTCACCCCGCCGGTGAAGCCGAGGTTGGAGCGGTTGAGCACCATTTCGGCGCAGCCGGCGTCGCGCAGGGCTTCAGCCGATCCGTCCGTCGAGCCGTTATCGACGACGATGGTGACCCGGTTCGGGTAGTCGAGGGACTGGAGTGCGGCGAGACAGGCACGTGTCGCGGCGCCATCATTCCAATTCAGGATGACGATCGCGACCTTTGGCGCAGGGTGTGCTTCAGTGTCCGGGGCCGACGTGGCAGGTGTGCCGGCGCCGTCCATTGCTATCCGCCGGCCGCGTGCTGATCGCGCTGGTTGGAGTCCGTCAGCAGCTGTCTGAAATAATCCGCCGTCCGGGTCAGCCCGGAATCGAGTTCCACGGTCGGCCGCCAGCCCAGGAGCTTGCGCGCCAGCGTGATGTCGGGACAGCGCTGAAGCGGATCATCCTGTGGCAGCGGGCGATGCACGATGCGGGAGGTCGATCCGATGATCCTGATCACCCGTTCAGCGAGTTCGCGGACAGGAATTTCATGCGGGTTGCCGATGTTGACCGGACCGGTGACGTCCGGTCCGGTGGCCATCAGACGAATGAAACCCTCGATCAGGTCTTCGACAAAGCAGAACGCGCGGGTCTGGCTGCCGTCGCCGTAGAGGGTGATGTCCTCATTGCGCAGCGCCTGGACGATGAAGTTCGACACCACACGACCGTCGTTCGGGTGCATGCGCGGGCCGTATGTGTTGAAGATTCGCACCACCTTGATGTCGGTGCGGTGCTGGCGATTGTAGTCGAAGAACAATGTTTCGGCGCAACGCTTGCCTTCGTCGTAGCACGCTCGTGGGCCAAGGGTATTGACGTTGCCACGATACTCCTCGGTTTGCGGGTGAACCGTCGGATCGCCGTAGACTTCACTGGTTGAGGCCTGAAGGATCTTGGCGCCGATGCGTTTGGCCAGGCCCAGCATGTTGATGGCGCCGATGACACTGGTCTTGGTGGTCTGCACCGGGTCGAATTGGTAATGCACGGGTGAGGCGGGGCAGGCAAGATTGTATATCTGGTCGACTTCCACATACAGCGGAAACGTTATGTCGTGGCGCATCGCCTCGAAATGGGGATTTCCCAGAAGATGGGCGATGTTCTCCTTGCGGCCGGTGAAGTAATTATCGACGCAGAGGACATCGTTGCCCTCCGCAATGAGCCGCTCACACAGGTGGGAGCCGAGGAATCCGGCACCTCCCGTGACGAGGATACGCGTACGTGTCAGGGCCATCCGGATCTGTCTCCTGACATCGGGTTCTAAATGCGTCGATTGAAAATGCCAACGCAAATGTGATTGTCAGTGGTCTAAGGTAATAATCTCGCTATAAGTCGCAGTGATTCCGGCGTGTGGCCGGTATGAACATCGCGGGTCTGCGGATCGATGAGCTATTTACCGGGGCATGGATTTGGGCGGAGACGGCAGGACAGCGGGTGCCGTGGGCCTGTGCGGGGGCAACCTTGCGCATATTAGGGGGTCGCACTGCCGCCGCCTCGTCGGTGGCACAGCGGGCATTAACGGGGGCCGGGTGGATCATCGCATGGCGCGTTGTGACGCGGAATGTCGGCCTGCTGAGCACGCTGATCCTGGTGCGTCTGCTGCAGCCGGCAGATTTCGGGCTGGTGTCCCTGGCAACCGCTTTCATCAATTCGGTCGACGCCTTGTCAGCGATCGGCGTGCAGGATGCGCTGGTGCGGGCGCCGGTCCTCGATCGGGATTTGTACGATACCGGATTTGGCCTGAGCGCGCTGCGCGCCGGCGTGACCGCGGCGCTGGTGATGCTGCTGGCGTGGCCGATCGGCGTGTTCTTCGACGATCCGCGGCTGACCGTGGTGATGCTGGCGCTGGCTCTCGGCACGCTGATCAGCGGGTTCGAAAATATCGGCATCATTGATTTTCGCCGTGACCTGGCGTTCCGCAAGGAGTTCGACATGCAGTTCTGGTCGCGGATCGCCGGTGCGGTCGCCACAGTCGCGGTTGCCGCGCTGTGGCATACCTACTGGGCACTGGTTGTCGGCATCCTGGTGTTCCGCGCCGTCCGCCTGCTGCAGAGCTATCTGATGTCATCCTATCGGCCGAGCCTGACGATCCGGTCCTGGCGGCAAATTATCGGCTTTTCGCTATGGTCCTGGGGCCAGACGATCGTTTATCAGGCGAAGGAACGTTGCGACAGCATCGTGATTGGCCGGATCCTGGGAACGGCGCCGGTGGGGGTGTTCTCGGTCGGCCTTGAGCTGGGATCGCTGCCCACGACCGAATTGGTGGAACCGCTGGGTCGTGCGTTGTTTTCCGGCTTCGCGTCGTTGCAGAATGCGTCTCAACGCCTATCGAGCATGTTCCTTGGTGCGGTCGGACTGGGCTTCATGCTGATCCTGCCGGCGGGCTTCGGCATATCGATGATTGCCGACCCGATGGTGCGGCTGTTGCTCGGCCCGCAATGGCTGGCTGCGGTGCCAGTCGTGCAGATCATGGCGATCGGCGGCTGCACGGCGATCTTTACCCAGACCTGCGCCAACCTGTTGAACGCGGTGGGACGGCCCGATGCAACGTTCTACGTTGCGAGCATCTCACTCGTGGTGAAGCTGACCGGGTTGTTGCTGTTGGTGCCCCCGTTTGGCCTTTCCGGCGCTGCCATCGCAGTCGTGGCGGGATGTTGCCTGGACTTGGTTTTGCTGTTGTGGAGGACGATGCCGCGGATCGGGGTTGCTTTGCAGCCGTTGATGGGCCGGCTGATCCGGCCGGGGCTGGCGACGCTGGCGATGGTGGCGGTGCTGTGGCAGCTGGGCCTGGCCTGGACGCCAGGCGCCGGCAACACGGCGCTTGACCTTGCTGCGGATGCGGCTACGCGATCGGCGATCGGTGCCATCTGCTATGGTGCGGCGTTGTGGTGCATCTGGCTCGCGGCCGGACGGCCCGACGGGGCGGAGCGTTACGTGCTGAACACAGCGTCCAAGGCATTGCATTATGTACTTGAGCGAGCCTGAGAGGCTGCCGGCACCGGGAGAACGGGCACGGTCAGATGACCGGCTCGGGCAGGACGGCTGCAGGGAAGACGTGACGGCAGCAAGTCTTTCCCGGTTCTGGTCGCCGCTTTTATTGCGTCATTTGCAATAGTTTGGCGACGAGGCCGGTCCAGCCGGTCTGATGGGCAGCCCCCAGGCCCTGCCCGGTGTCGCCGTGAAAGAATTCATGGAACAGGATCAGATCCTGAAAATGCTTGTCTTCGGAAAAGCGGCGATAATTGCCGTAGATCGGGCGTGCTCCGTGTTTGTCCTTGAGAAAAAGCTGCGTTGAGCGGGCTGCCAGCCTGGCCGCGATGTCCCCAAGGTTGAGGGTTTCGTTGGACCCGACCGGATACTCGACCTTCAGATCGTCGCCGTAATACTGGTGGAATTTCTGCAGTGACTCGATGATGAGATAGTTGAGCGGCATCCAGACGGGCCCGCGCCAGTTGGAGTTGCCGCCGTACAGCCCCGTCTCACTCTCGGCCGGCTCATAGCCGGCGGCGATCTCGATGCCCTGATGCCGAAAGACGTATGGCGACTCGGCGTGGGCGCGCGACATCGAGCGGATGCCGCCCGGCGACAGAAACTCCGCTTCATCGAGCAGGCGGCGCAGGACCTTACGGAGCCGGTGCACCGGCATGAGCGACAATAATCGACGCTCCCCGACACCGGTGTGGTCCCAGCGCGCAACCAGCTTGGCAAGGTCGGCACGGCGTGTGAGCAGTACATCGAGGCGTTTTGCAAAGTGCGGCAGACGGTGCAGCAATTCCGGTTCAAGGGCTTCGACGGCAAACAACGGAATAAGCCCAACCATCGACCGCAGCCGCAGTTCGTGCGTCTGGCCGTCGGTGAGATGCAGGACATCGTAGTAGAAACTGTCTTCTTCGTTCCACAGGCCGACGCTGCGTTCGCCGATATCGGTCATCGCGCGCGCGATCCGCAGGAAATGTTCGAAGAACTTGGCGGCAATTTCCTCAAACGAGTCGTTGTATAATGCCAGTTCCAGGGCGATCCGCATGAGGTTGAGCGCATACATCGCCATCCAGGCCGTGCCGTCGGTCTGGTCGAGGTGGCCGCCGGTCGGCAGCGTTTCGCTTCGATTGAACACGGCGATATTGTCAAGGCCGAGGAAGCCGCCTTGAAACACATCGCGTCCGTGCGGATCCTTGCGGTTCACCCACCAGCCAAAATTGAGAATGAGCTTATGGAACATACGTTCAAGAAACGACAGGTCGCCTTTGCCGCCGGTGGCGTTGCGTTCGATTTCGAACACACGCCAGGCTGCCCAGGCATGGACCGGCGGGTTTGCATCCCCGAACGCCCACTCATAGGCCGGGATTTGCCCATTGGGGTGCATATAGTCCTCGCTCGTAAGCCGCAGAAGCTGCTCCTTGGCGAACAGGGGATCGATCATTGCAAGGGGAATGCAATGAAACGCCGTGTCCCAGGCGGCGAACCAGGGGTACTCCCAGTTGTCCGGCATTGAAAGCACGTCGCCACAACTCAGATGGCGCCAGTCGGCATTGCGGCCGCGGCGACGCTCCTCCGGCGGGTCAGGCTGCAATGGATCCCCACGCAGCCAGCGATAAACGTCGAATTCGTAATATTGCTTGCTCCAGATCATGCCGGCGAAGGCCTGTCGTTGCACCAAATGCGCATCCGCTGTTCGCAGGTCCGATTGTATGATCGAATAGAAGTCATCCGCCTCCCGCTTCCGTTGCTCAAAGACCGAATCGAATCCGGCAAATGGATCAGCCGATCCGCCACGGGTCAGGCGCAGGCGAACCGTCCAACACTGCCCGGCGGCCACGACATTTTGGTGCCAGGCCGCGGCCTTGGTAGCGGGCCCGGTTCGGGTGATGGCGGTCTCGTCACCATGCAGGACGTGCGTTTGGATTCCGTCCTTGAATGTTCCCGGCCAGGCTTCCCCCCACATGATCGGGTTGGTTTCATTTTGACAAAATAATGCTGTGGCAGGACCTTCGGCATAGAATACATACCGACCCATGTCCTGATGCTCGGCAACAATGGCGCCATGATCCGCGGTAAGATTGGGTTTGGCGATATCGGGACGCCATGCCCATTCATTCCGGAACCAGAGGGTCGGCAGCAAATGCAAAACCGCATCCTCCGCGCCGCGATTATGAACCTCGATGCGCAGCAGGATATCGGCCTCGTCGGCCTTGGCATATTCGATGAAAACATCGAAATAGCGATTGTCATCGAAGACACCGAGGTCAAGCAGCCCGAACTCCGGATCGTTTCGCCCGCGCAGACGGCCTTCTTCGCGAATCCGCGCATAGGGAAACGCGCGCTGCGGATATTTATACAGCATTCGAAGATAAGCATGTGACGGCAGTGCATCCAGGTACCAGTAGAGTTCCTTGACGTCTTCGCCATGATGGCCTTCGGCGCCGGTCACGCCAAACAGACGCTCCTTCAGAACCTCATCGCGACCGTTCCAAAGCGCGACCGCCAGGCATAGACGTTGCTGTTCGTCGCTGATCCCGCCAATGCCGTCCTCGCCCCACCGATATGCGCGCGCGGCTGCGGTGTGATAGTCGGTATAGTCCCAGGCATCGCCATGCGGGCTGTAATCTTCCCTGACGGTACCCCATTGGCGCTCACTCAGATATGGCCCCCATGCTCGCCAGGATTTCTGTTTGGCGGCATCCTCGGCCAGGCGCGCATTTTCCGGATCCGTCCCCGCCGGGTGCCGATGCTCAATCCGGCGATCGTTCGCCCGTCGCCGGGGTGCAGGCCCCTTGGCTTGGGTCGACGGCTCGGCCGACGAATTCGCGTGGTCAACAGTCATTAGACATTCCTGAAGAAGTTCGATGCGTGAGTCCCGAGGTCTCATGTTAGGGGCGCTTATCCGCAGCGCTTGTGACTTCAGGAATGTGTCATTGCAAAATATAGCGCGTTGTCGCAAGCTTATTGTCATTCCATATCAATTATGCCGTAACTGGTAAAATTTGGAACTTCCGCATCGCCCGCAAGGCCGTCGCAGCTTGTCTGCTGCTGTGGTAACGATCCCGCTTTTACGAAGTAACTTCCCTAGTATTATGTTGCCCGAAAGTGTCGCAGCGTGGCAAGAGCGTGCTGGAGTCATTCAGCATGCACCTGCGTCACAGTACGATTTATATCGTTTGCCCCGCGAATGTCCGAACTGGAGGTCCCGAAGCCGCCCATCAACTCGGCCGCGCCCTGATCGATTTGGGCAACGATGCCAGAATGGTTTATATCCGGAACGAGATGGATGTTCCGCTGTCAGGCGAATGCCGCGGCGTTGCGGTGATCGAGGCGCCGATGCCGTCGGCCTATGCCCATTACCGCGTGCCGATGACCTGGGAAATCGTGGATAAACCTGAGAATGCTGTTGTTTTTCCGGAAATCTGGCCGGAGATCACACGTCGCTTTCAGAACCTGACGTCTTATCTCTGGTGGCTCAGCATCGATAACGGCCTGCAGGCGGTGGAACGGTTTGGCGGCTTCCGGGCGTTTGGAAACGTGCGCTGCGAGCACCTCGGACAATCCTACTACGCGGTGGATTACCTGGCGCGACATGACATCGCGGCGCTGCCGGTGTTCGACTATACGTCGCCCGATCACGCCGGTGCACTGCCCAACGGCACGCTGCGGGAGGACCGTGTTCTCTACCCTTCGCGGGGCAAGTGGTTTGCTGAACAGCTGCGACGCTGGGCACCCGACCTCGCGTGGCAGGAGATCATCGGCTTCACACCGGCCGAGGTGAAGACGATGTTTCAGACGTCAAAGCTCTATGTGGATTTCGGCAGCCATCCGGGCAAGGACCGAATGCCGCGTGAGGCTGCGACCCATGGCTGCTGCATCATCACGGGCCAGCGCGGCTCCGCCGGCAACCCGTTCGATGTGCCCATCCCGGCCCGCTACAAGTTCCGCGACTCCCGGCTGCATGTTCCGAAAATCGTGCGGGCGATCCGGGGGACGCTGTCGGAGTATGATCAGCGTATCGCTGACTTCGCTACCTATCGCCGCATTATCACGGGAGAGGCCTCAGAATTCCTTGCTCAGGTGGCCAGGGCGTTCGGTGGAGAAGTCGTTGCGGCTGCCGCCGACGACGGCAGGCGCCGCTAAAACGTTTTCAGGCCGACCGTGAATGGTCAGCGCGTTCCAGTCAGTTGTTGCCCCGGAACGCCTGGTCGGTTCCGAAGTCACGTGGCCGTATCCCCGCGTGCAGCCAGGTGATCAGCGAGTAGATATCGAAAACCGGCAGCTTCAGCGCCGTTTGCAGGGCGTATGCATAGGGCGGCATGTTGGTGCACTCAAGCACGATCGCGCCGACATCCGGATGCGCCGCGACCAGCTTGCGAGCCGCGTTCAGGATGTCCTGTGCGGCCAGGGCCACATCCATGTGCTGCTTTTCCCCCAGGATCAGCACACGAAAGAATTCCTGCCCGTCCTCGGTGCCGGTGATCGGCGTATCCAGCGGAACGCCTGCCGCCGCCAGGTGGCGTTCGGTCAATGACGACGCGGACACGGTGACGACGCCGACCCGTTTGCCGGACGGCAGCATGGCCTGCACCCATGGCACCTGCATCAGCGCGCTGGTGGCGACCGGCACCCCGACATGGGCCGCGATCTGCTGCTGGAACAGCGACAGGAAGCCGCAGTTGGTGGTGATTGCCTCGGCGCCATGGTCAACCAGATCCGCGGCGGCGGCGAGAAAGTTGGGCAACAGGCCGGCGGCGCCCTGCAGGACCACGCGTTCCGGGCTGGCGCCCTTCACCACGCGATACAGCACCGGGAACGGCCAGGTCGTGGCGTTGCCCATGTCGCCCGGAATACGGGGGAATCGCGCCTCCAGCATCAGGATACCCAGCGGGGCGCCGTAGAGGACTTTTCCTCCGGTTGCGATCGATGTCATGGCGCCAGCTTGCCGCAAACCCGCGATCGGTGCGAGTGCGACGGGTCAAGCTGACCGTGAACAGCCAGCATGCTCCATTTCGGTGCGTGAAACAGCAATTTACCGCCCTGCCATCCAGCCAAAGCGGTGTTGCTCCACTCATGGGCGTGTCGACTGGATCGCCTGCCAGATGCGGTGTGGCGTGGCGGGCATGTCGATATGGGTGATGCCGAACTCCGCCAGCGCGTCGACAACGGCGTTCATGATTGCGGGCAGGGAACCGGCGCAGCCAGCCTCGCCGCAGCCCTTGGCGCCCAATGGGTTGGTGCGGGCGGGAACCGGATGGCTGATGAAACCCAGCGTGGGGAAGTCGTTGGCGCGGGGCAGCGCGTAGTCCATGTAGGAGCCGGTGACGAGCTGGCCCTCCGCGTCGTAGGCGACGCTTTCCATCAGCGCCTGACCGATCCCCTGGGCGATGCCGCCATGCGCTTGGCCTTCCACCAGCATCGGATTGATCAGCACGCCGAAGTCGTTGACCGTCGCGTAGCTGGCAATTTCAACCACACCCGTATCCGGGTCGAGTTCGATTTCGGCGACGTGACAGCCATTCGGAAAGGCGGACGGCACACCCTTGAAGACGTGGCTGACATCAAGGACGGGTGGCATGTCGACGGGCAGGCTGGCTTCCTGGCGCAGGCGGCTGGCGAGGTCCATGATGCCGATACTGCGATCGGTGCCGGCGATGGTGAAGCGGCCGCGGGAAAATTCGATATCGACGACCGCGGCTTCCAGGAAATGGGCCGCAGCCTGCCTTCCTTTCTCAATGACAAGATCGCTGGCCTCGATGATCGCGCTGCCGCTCTGCATGATCGAGCGGGAGCCACCAGTGCCGCCGCCGGCCACCAGTTGGTCCGAATCCCCTTGTAGCAGGTTGATCCTCTCGAACGGGACGCCCAGCCGGTCGGACAGGACCTGGGCGAAGGCCGAGGCGTGGCCCTGGCCGTAGTCGAGGGTGCCGGTGATGATCGTGACATCGCCGTTGTCCTCAAAGCGAATGCCGCCCATCTCGTTGCCGGCGTCGGCGGTGACTTCGAGATAATGGCCGATGCCGCGGCCGCGGATCCTGCCGCGGGCCTTCGACGCCGCCTGGCGGGCTGGATAGCCATCCCAGTCAGCCGCGGCGAGGGCTTTTTCCATGATGGTGGGGAACGCGCCGCCGTCATAGACCATGCCGGACGGGGCCTTGTAGGGCATCTGTTCCGGCCGGATGTGGTTGCGGCGGCGCAGTTCGACCCTGTCGATGCCCATTTCGCGTGCAGCGGCCTCGACCAGACGTTCCATGTAGTAGTTGCCCTCGGGGCGGCCGGCGCCGCGATAGGCGCCGACGGGGGTCGTGTTGGTAAACATGCATTGCGTCGAGACCTGGATCAGCGGCGTCCGGTAGACGCCGACGATGTTCTTGACCGTATTCAACGTTGGCGGAATGGTCGTCGCGTTGCTGAGCCAGGCGCCAAGGTTGCCATAGCCGGTGACGCGCAGGGCCATGAACGTCCCGTCGGCCGCAAGCGCGAGTTCGGCCAGCATCTCATGATCACGGCCGTGGCTGTCGGACATGAAGCTTTCGGAGCGCTCATCTGTCCATTTGACCGGTTGGCCAAGGGTGCGGGCGGCGTGCAGCAGGCAGATATATTCCGGGTAGGCTGAAGCCTTCATGCCGAAGGAGCCGCCGACGTTGCCGGTCAGGACATGCAGTTTCTCGACCGGCAGGCCCATGATGCCGCTGAGGGCAGCGCGCTGCCCGAACACGCCCTGGCAGCCGAGGCGCAGGATGAGGCGATCGTCCGAGGCATCGTATTCGCCGATGGCGGAACGTGGTTCCATCGGACAGACGACGATCCGATTGTTGCGGAGGGACAGGCGTGTGACATGGGCGGCGGCGGCAAAGGCCGCATTGATTTTTTCAACGTCACCGTAATGAAAATCAAGGCAGAGATTGCCTGGTGCATCGTCATGCAGTTGTGGGGCGCCGGGGGCAGCGGCTTCGCCGGCGGTGGTCACCGCCGGCAACGAGTCGATGTCGACAAACACGGCTTCGGCGGCGTCCTTTGCCTGCTTGCTGGTCTGCGCGACAACCATGGCGATCGGCTCGCCGACATAGCGGACCCGGCCGACTGCAAGCGGGGGTTGCGGCGGACGCGGCGTCGGGGTGCCGTCGCGGTTCTTGCCCGCGGCGGCAACCATGGTGCGGATGCCGCCGGCACTGAGATCGGCGGCGAGAATAACGGCGCGCACACCGGGCATGTCGCGGGCGGCTTCGACGTCGATGCTGTTGATGATGCCATGGGCCATCCGGCTGCGGACCATGACGCCGTAGAGCTGATCCGGCCGGTTGAGGTCGTCGGTATAGCGGCCCTCACCGCGCAGCAGCACCGGGTCCTCCTTCCGCGACACCGGTTGCCCGACGGCGAATTTTCCGGTTGCCAGCAATGACGGATCGACGGGTGCATTCATGCGGAACAAACCTTCGCAAGCGGTTACGTGATATCCAATAGGATATAGCGCGATGGCGCAACCTCGGTAGGGCGCGCCATCAGTTGGTGAGTACTTCGATCGAGGTGGACTTGATCAGGGCCAGCACGGGCGAACCCGCTGAAAGGCCCAGATGCACGACCGCATCCGACGTGACCCGGGCGAGGAGGGCGCCGTGCGGCAGGGCGATGCCGACCATGACGGAGCGGCGGGCGGCATCGTCGACGATTCGGGTCACTGTTCCCGCGATGATGTTGTGCAGGCTGATGGCGTCGGGCGGCTTGCCGGCGAGAATCACCTCCCGGGCGGGGATGCGGATGCGGCAGGTTGCATCCGGAGGGAGATCGAGCAGGGGAACCCAGAATGCGGCGCCACCACCCTCCAGGAGGGTCAACGACCGGTTGGTGTCGTGCCGGGCGACCCGGCAGAGCAGGACCGCGCCGCCGTCGTCGCGCTGGGCCAGGGGCAGATCGGCGCGCGCGGCAACGTCGGACAGGGACCCGCAGGCGACGACATGGCCGGCTTCGATCAGCACCAGCGAGTCGGCGAGACGAACAACTTCGTCGATGGCGTGGGTGACGTAGAGTATCGGAAGCTTCAGGGCCGTTTTCAGGCGGGTGAGGTAGGGCAGGATTTCAGTCTTGCGGGCGGCATCGAGGCTGGCAAGTGGCTCGTCCATCAGCAGCAGTTGGGATTGCGCCAGCAGGGCTCGGCCGATCGCGACACGCTGGCGCTCGCCACCGGACAAGGTGTGGGGGCGGCGGTCCAGCAGCGGCGCGATCCCGAGCAGATCGACGATGTCGGCGAAGCCGATGGCGCCTGGTGCGACGCGGCGCATGCCAAAGCGCAGGTTGCTGGCGACCGACATGTGCGGAAACAGGCGCGAGTCCTGGAATACCACGCCCACGCGCCGGCGCTCCGGCGGTAGCCAGACGCCGGACCTGGTGTCGGCGAGGACGCGGCCGTCGACGGCAATTCGGCACGAGTCGGGACGGAGCAGGCCAGCGGCGGCGTTGATAATGGTGGATTTGCCGGAGCCGGAGGGCCCGAACAGCACCGTAACGCCCGGCGATGGCAGGTCGAACGTGATGTCCATCTGGATAGCGGCGAAGCGATGCCGCAGTTCAACGGATAAGCTCATCGGCCCAGCGTGGTGTTGAGGCGTCGTCCCAACCACTCCGACAGCAGCAGACCGACCAACGCGAGGATCAGCGACACCAGCGACAACTCGGCGGCCTTGGCCTCACCGCCCGGCACCTGGAGGGCAGCATAGATTGCCAGCGGCAGGGTTTGCGTCTGGCCGGGAATGTTGGCGGCAAACGTTATGACGGCGCCGAATTCGCCCAGACAGGTGGCGTAGGCGACGATGGCGCCGACCAGGATGCCGGGAGAGGCCAGCGGCAGGGTGATGTTGAACAGCCGGTCGAACCAGCCGGCGCCCAGGGTGCGGGCAGCCTGCTCCAGACCGGCATCGACCGCGTCGAGTGAGAGGCGGACAGAGCGCACCATGATCGGGAAGGTCATTGTGGCGCAGGCGAGGCTGGCGCCGGCAGTGGTGAACACCAGGCGGATGCCGAACCAATGATCCAGGATGGCGCCGATCGGGCCGCGGATGCCGAACAGGATCAGCAGCAGCCAGCCGGTGACGACCGGGGGCAGCACCATGGGCAGATGCACCAGGGCGTTGAGGACGGAGCGGCCGGGGAAGCGGCATCTGGTCAGCACCCACGCCATCAGGACCGCGAGCGGCAAACCGAAGCCGACCGCGCGTGCCGCCACCGCCAGGGTCAGTCGGACGGCTTCCCATTCTTCAGGCGTGAGTATCAGTGTGCCTCACCCGGCGTATCTACGCGACGATCCATGCTGCGCCTCCGCGATGTGGGCGGTATATGCGACAAGTTACAGCGGGGCCAGAGCGCTGATGGTTCGCGGGTTGAGCGCTAGAGCGCTTTCAGCCTGAATGTAAACAGTCAGCGCGCTCTATCTCGTTGTTTGAGCGAGCAACTTCATCACCCTGACCATTCCGGTCAGGGTGATGTTGCTCTAATGGTGCAACCCTGCCCGCACGGCGCATCCTGCAAGGAACCCGGCCAGGGTGCGATGGAAGTCCGGTTCGTCCAGCAGGAAGGCGTCGTGGCCCTTGTCGCTGGGGATTTCCACAAAGGAGACGTTGGCGCCGGCGCGAATAAGGGCGCGCGCGATGGCCCGACTTTCAGACGTGGGAAACAGCCAGTCCGAGGTGAATGAGACGACCAGGAACCGCGTCCTGGTGCCGTGGAAGGCGCTGGCCAGGTCGTTGCGGTAGTCGGCGGCGAGGTCAAAATAGTCCATCGCGCGGGTAATGGTCAGATAGGAATTGGCATCGAAGCGGTCGACGAAGTTCGCACCCTGGTGGCGGAGGTAGCTTTCCACCTCGAACATTTCGCCGAACATCCGGATCGCTTCACTCGGGCTGAGCGGTGCCTGCTGCAGGCGGCGGCCGAACTTGCGGGTCAGTGCCTGCTCCGACAGGTAGGTGATATGGGCGCACATCCGGGCTATGGCCAGACCGCGGGCGGGCGGGCGCTGGATTTCCCAGTAACGCCCGGCCCGCCAGTCCGGATCCGCGAAGATGGCCTGGCGGCCGACCTCGTGGAAGGCGATGTTCTGCGCCGAGTGATGGGCGGCGCAGGCGATCGGCAAGGCGGCGAACACGGCGTCAGGGTACGATGCGGCCCATTGCAGGACCTGCATGCCGCCCATCGACCCGCCAAGGACGGCGAACAGGCGGGTGATGCCGAGGTGGTCGATCAGGCGCTTTTGCGCCCGGACCATGTCGCGGATCGTCACGGCGGGGAAATCGGTGCCCCAGAGCTGGCTGTCAGGACCAGGGCCGGGGCGTTCGGAGCCTGGGCCGGTGGACCCCATGCAGCCACCGAGGATGTTGGCACAGATGACGAAATAATGGTCGGTATCGACCGGGCGGCCGGGGCCGACGACCATGTTCCACCAGCCGTCCTTACCGGTCAGTGGATGAGGTTCGGCGACATATTGATCCAGGGTCAGGGCGTGGCAGATCAGGATAGCGTTCGTCCGGTCAGCGTTCAGGCTGCCATAGGTGCGGTAGGCCACCATCAGCTTCGGCAACGTGACCCCGCAGTCGAGCGTCAGCCCGTCGTCGAATGTGACGTGCGTGTGCGCGATGCGGGCGAGGGTTGTGCCTGGGACCATCGCACCTGGAGTAATCCCGAGGAGGGTGGCGGGCAATCGGGGCGCGGCGGAATTTTGCGGCACGCGATTGATCATCCGGCTTTCGCTGTGGTTTGCTGCGCCATCATGGCGAATCGACCCTCGAAGGCGTCCGACGCGGGCAAAGCCGGCGATCGACTGAGCATCCGGATCGACCTGGCATCGGGGGCCCAGATTGGTCCGGGGAAAATTGCTGTCCTGGAGGAAATCGCTCGGTCCGGTTCGATCTCGGCAGCCGGGCGTGCGCTGAAAATGTCCTATCGGCGGACCTGGGAACTGGTTGAGGACCTGAACCGCACGCTTGGCACCTCGGTGGTGGAGACGGCGGCGGGCGGCAGCGGCGGCGGCGGCGCGGTGCTGACCAAGGCGGGGAAGACCGTGGTAAACAGCTACCGCGCGATCGAACTGGACACCGCAGCAGCGGCGCGCAAGCACCTTCAGGCGTTGAACCGAGCCTGTCCGGGAAAGCCACGCTGATCGATCAGCCGCATTCCGCAGATGACGCCTGGGGTCTAGAACGGGATTTCCATTTCCAGGCGCCAGCGCAGCGTGCCCTGTGGACTGGCCCCGGTGGCCCCGAACAGCCAACCCAGTTCGTAGGCGAGCTTGCCCTCGAACCCACCGCCCAGCGTGCCCAGTTGCAGCGCACCGAGTGCGACGGGGCCTACCAGCAGCTCCTGCTGCGAAAGTCTTGGCGAATGGCCGATGACGCCGGAATCGCCATAGATCTCGATGGCGGGTGACAGTGGCTCCCAAAGGTTCCAGCGGCTTTGCCAGGCGTAGCTGAAATCCAGCCCAGAGGTATCCTGGTTCGGGCCTAGCTGCCGCGTCAGGAACAGGTTCATGGTGTGGGTCGTGCGGCCTATGTCCTTGGCGATCAGCGGCCCGAACGTGATTTGGTTGGGGCCGGCACGGCGGCCGGTGGCCAGCGACTGGCCGTATTCGACAAAAAAGGCCAGATCCGCGAAGTGCTGGCCCGGTTCAGTGAGCTGGAAGGTGTTTTCCGAGACCAACTCGGTCAGTAGCGTCGGCTGATTTCGGCCGGGATCACGGTCGAACCCAAATTCAATGTTGCTCTGCCACCAGCGCGTGAGTCCGGTGCCGAATTCGATCGTGTGGCTCTGGGCGCCGCTATTGGCGGGCCTGCGATCGAACTGGGCGTCGCCGTTATGCTCGATTTCCAGTTCGCCGAGATCGGCGCCATAAGGTGAAAAGATGTGAAAACCCGCGTGGGCAACGTGCGGCACAAGCAAGACGAACGCCCAGATCAAATGCGCTGACATCCGGTTCATTGCAGGATCATTACGCCTCTCCTGATGACAGCCGCCGAGGAACCTATATCGCCTGGTTCGAGCCGGCCAAGAAACTCCCCGATGGTCGCTGATCGTCGTCGGTCCGGCGTGCCGGCCAGCAGCCTCGTGGCTGCGCGACTGCGACGACAGGGAAATGTTACCTGCGCGTCATTTCGGCGTTCGGCCGAGCCGCGTGCTTGCTCCGGTTCGCGTCCCCCGCTATGCCCGCGCGCATGAGCTGGCTCACCGAGTACGTCCGACCCAAGATCCGCACGTTGTTTGCCCGATCATCCGTCCCGGACAATTTGTGGCACCAGTGTCCGGCCTGTCAGCAGATGATTTTCCATCGCGATTTGGTCGCCAACCGCAAGGTGTGCCCGCATTGCGGCCACCATATGCGGGCGACCTCGACGGAGCGTTTGGATTGGACGTTCGACGAGAATGGCTACACGCGGATCGAGTTGCCGAAGCCGGTTGTCGACCCGCTGCGGTTCCGTGACACCAAGCGCTATGCTGACCGGCTGAAGGAAGCACGGGAGAAGGCCCATACCGACGACGCCATTACTGTCGCGCATGGCACGATCGGCGGCCACAAGGCCGTCGTTGCGGTGATGGAGTTCGATTTCATCGGCGGCTCGATGGGTGCCGCGGTTGGTGACGGGGTGGTTGCCGCGGCGCGGCTGGCTGCGTTGCAGCAAGTGCCGCTGATCGTGTTCACCGCATCGGGCGGCGCGCGGATGCAGGAGGGGGCGATCAGCCTGATGCAGATGCCGCGCACGGTGATCGCAACCCGGCTGGTCAAGGACGCCGGTCTGCCGTTCATCGTCGTGTTGACGGACCCGACCACCGGCGGCGTTACCGCGTCATTCGCCATGCTGGGCGACATCCAGATCGCCGAACCGGGGGCGATGATTGGCTTTGCCGGCGCCCGGGTGATCGAGCAGACCGTGCGGGAGAAGTTGCCCGAGGGCTTTCAGCGCGCCGAATACCTGCTGGAGCACGGCATCATCGACATGGTCGTCAAGCGCACCGAGATGAAGGCGATGCTGACCCGCATCATCGGCCTGGTGTCGCGTGGGGATCACCAGGCGGCAGCGTGAACGACGCCGTCGAACAGATTGCCGCGCGGTTAGAGCGGCTGCACCCCAGACTGATCGACCTCAGCCTCGACCGGCTTGAGACCTTGCTGGCGCGCCTTGGTCATCCGGAGCATCGCCTGCCGCCTGTGGTTCATGTGGCAGGAACCAACGGCAAAGGCAGCACCTGCGCCTTCGTCCGAGCTATGGCGGAGGCGGCGGGACAGCGGGTTCACGTTTACACGTCGCCGCATCTGGTGCGCTTCAACGAGCGCATCCGCATTGCGGGAACGCTGGTGTCGGATGACCGGCTGATTGCGACGATGGAGCGGATCGAGCGGATCAACGACGGCGCACCGATCACGGTGTTCGAGGTGATCACAGCGGCGGCGTTCGTGTTGTTCGACGAGACGCCGGCAGACCTGTGCGTGCTGGAGGTTGGTCTGGGCGGGCGCGGTGATGCGACCAACCTGATCGCCGCGCCGGCGGCGTGTGCGATCACCTCGATCTCACTGGATCATCGGGAGCTGCTGGGCCCGACACTGGAGATTATCGCCGGCGAGAAGGCCGGCATCATGAAACCGGGCGTTGCGGTGGCGATCGGGGCGCAGGAGCCCGCGGTGCTGTCCGTGCTGGCAGCCTATGCGAAAGCGGTGGGCTCACCGGTCCGCCTGCGCGGCCGGGAGTGGGATATCGCCACCCGTGCCGGCGGTTTCAGCTACATTGACGCTGCTGGAACGATCGACGCTCCGGTCCCGTCCCTGCCCGGCCTTTTTCAACTGGACAATGCCGGGATCGCCATTGCGGCCATGCGGGCAGCCGGCCTGCCGCATGATGTTGCCGGAATTGCCCGCGCGGAATGGCCGGCGCGGCTGCAGCGGCTGAACGGGCGGCTTGCCGGGCTGCTGCCGCCGGACTGGGAGCTGTGGCTGGACGGTGGACATAATCCAGGGGCCGGCGTGGTCTTGGCGGAACACCTGCAGGGTTGGCGGGACCGCCCGATCCACCTGGTGATTGGTATGAAGCAGGCTAAGGATTCAGCCGAGTTCCTGCGGCCGCTGCTGCCATTGGCGGAAACCGTTTGGGCGGTGCGGGAACCGGATCAGCATGCGGCCTTGCCGGTGGAAGCAATCATCGAGGCATCCGGCGGCGTTGCCCGTGCCGGCCCGCTGGTTAGAGACGCGTTACGTGGCATTGCGCGCGATCGGCGACCGGCACGGGTGTTGATCTGCGGCAGCCTTTATCTCGCCGGTGAGATTTTGAAGCTGGATAAGGAAGCCCGTTCTATCGGAGCCAATGAATGAGGGTAATCCCGGTGCGGCGATCGAGGTTTTAATCACGCCCGCGCGCCCGGCACGCATCCTGACCGGCTGTTTCCGCGTTATCGGCATCGAATTGCGAAGAGAGAGCATACACATGAAGCCCATTCTGGCCCTCGTTGCGTTCGCGCTGACGGCGCTTTTGCTTGAGGATAAGGCCCGCCAGGTCGCCGGCGAGGCGCGCGACGCCAGCCGTGATCTTGCGGTGCAGGTTTCCGATGCCAAGAAGGCGCTGAGCGGGCAGGTTGAACGGCAGCCGCTGCTTTCGCTTCTGGTGGCCGGCGGCGCAGCCTATGTCCTGGCCGCGGTCATTCCGCGCAGCAAGTGATCCAGGGCGACCTCACCTGAGCGAAATAAGTAGGGATCGTTAGCCGCCTGAACCGGCTATAGGGGTCGCTGCTGCGATTGATCCAGTCAACCGCAGAGTGGCGCAGCCAAAACGGTCGACAGGGCACCAGCGGCCCCGTCGGCCGTCCCGGCAACTTACTGCTTACTGCCGGCGGTTCAGATGTTGCCTGAAATCCAATCCTTCAGCTTGCTCTTGGGCAGTGCGCCCACCTGGGTCGCAGCCGGCTTGCCATCCTTGAACAGGATCAGGGTCGGAATGCCACGAACCGCGAACTGATTGGGCGACATCGGGTTGTTGTCGATGTCGACCTTGGCGACGGTCAGCTTGCCGGCGAATTCACCAGCCAATTCTTCCAGGGCAGGCCCGATCATCTTGCAGGGGCCACACCACTCCGCCCAAAAATCCACCAGCACCGGGCCGGCTTTGCTCTTTTCCACAACATCCGTAGCGAAGCTCTTATCCGTTACGGCAACCGTGTTTGCGCTCATCGGTAAAGGTCCTTTGGTTTCAAGTTGCAAGCAAGGTGGGACTGACGGTCAGTCCGGTCAAGCTGCGTCCCTTGCATGGCCGGGATCGTGCGAATCGAGCCTGTCGTCCGGTAAGATCATCACCCTGGTGTCGCGCGTCCAGATCAAAGCGCACAGCACGGGCCGGTCCGGAAAGACAGCGCGCAGAACCGCACGATAGGACGCCATCTGGCGCAGGTACATGACCGGAGTGTCCTCGACCTGCGCGGGTGGACGGCGGTTGGTCTTGAAATCGGCGACCAGCACCCGGTCCGGCAGGACCACCAAACGATCAACGAGGCCACCGACGACGACGTTGCCGACGACGCCCGTCAACGGCACCTCGGCACGGCTGTCCGGCCCGAACACGGGCGCAAGGTCCGGATGCGCCATGACAGCGAGCACTTCGCCGGCGATGCGTTCGACCTCATCGGATGGGAGAGCGTGGTTCGCCGTCGCCAGAAACCGGACCGCGGCGTCTTGCTGGTCGGCCGGCGGGACCGACGGCAGATGTTGCAGTAGGGCGTGGATCAACTGGCCACGACGAAAACGGTTGCCGGCCGGGTCGCGTGCCGCCAGCGGCGAGTCCGCCGCCGGGACCGGACCGAACTCGACACCTTCCGGCCGGCTGGGTGCCAGTGGAGTCGGCCGGGGCGGTTCCGGCGGCGGCGGGGCCGGATGCCATTGCGGTGCGGTGCCGATCCAGCTCGGAATGTCCGCATCACCCTCAGGGTGAGCGGCGCGGGCCGGACTGTCCGCTGGCAGGGTCTGTGGGGCACGCAACCGCAGCACGTCGCCCTTCCACGGTCCGAATGCTTCAGTTTCCGCACCAGCCGTGAGGAATCCGCGATGCACCAGGCTGTGCCAGCATTCGTCCCTGGGGTCGTGCGCGCCACGCCAGCCGCACACCAGCAACCGGTCCTCCGCCCGCGTCAGGGCGACATAGAGCAGCCGGTTGTGCTCCTCGATCTGTTGTTGCCGGCTGGCGGCGCGCAGCCGGTCCCATGCCGCGCAGCGAAATTCCTTCCGGGGGGCCCAGAGTGGAACGGCGCGTCCGGTCCGGGGATCATCGGCCCAGACGATCTTGCCGTCATCCTGCGGCAGGCCAGCGGTATCGGGCACAATGACCAGCGGTGCCTGCAGCCCCTTCGCCCCATGCACGGTCATGATCCGGACCAGATTTCCAGCCGCCTCCGCCTCCCGCTTCACTTCCGCGCCCGATCGGCGCAGCCAGTGGAGGAAGCCCTGCAGTGACGGCGGATGACGGGTGGCGTAGCTGAGCGCCGCATTGAGCAGCTCGTCGAGCGGTTCGGCCGCTTCGGGCCCCAGGCGGGCAAACAGCCGGGCACGCCCGCCCAGCGGGCCAAGGGCTTCGGCGAACAATGCATAGGGGGTGACGTAGTCGGCGCGGGCGAGCAGGTGGGTGAAGAAATCCGTCGCCCGGCGCCAGGCGGGATGTTCATCGGCGCGGTCACGCAGCGTATCCCACAGCGTCCCCGGACGGTCGATCGCGAGTTCGGCGATATTGTCGTCGGTCAGGCCACCCAGGGGGCTGGTCAGCAGGCAGGCGAAGGTCAGGTCGTCAGAGGGCAGCAGCAGCGCGTCCCCCAGCGCCATCAGGTCCTGCACCGCCGGCTGATCGGTCAGCACCATCCGGTCGAGGCCGGCGACTGGAACCCCGCGCGTTTTCAGTGCCTTGACCAGCGTCCGGGCAAATGCACCACGGCGGCGGACCAGGATCAGCACGTCGCCGGCAGTCAGCGGACGGCCTTTGCTTTCCAGCAGCGTGGTGCCGTCGGTCTGGGTTCGGATCCAGTCCGCCAGGGCGTCGGCGAGCAATTGTTGGGCAGAGGTCTGCGACTGGTTCTGATCGGGAACCGTCCAGGGGCGATGCGGCGCCGGATCGGGCGGGAGCGCCAGCGGCCATAGCTCCACCATCCCAGCGTGTCCCGCGCGGTCGGCGTAATGGGTCAGGGTCTCGCCGGGGGCGACGACGCCGGGTCGGGCCAGGGGGTCGGTGAAGACGGCATCGACCAGGGCCAGAACCGGCGCGGTTGAACGAAAGGATACGTCCAGGCCCACATCGCGGAAATGCTGGCCGGAGGTTCGCACGCGGTGACAGAGCTCGTCGTGGGAGCGGTCGAACTCGGCGGTGTCGGCACCCTGGAAGGAGTAGATCGACTGCTTGCGGTCGCCCACCGCGAAGACGGTTCTGGCGCGGTCACGGGCACCGGCGCCAGCGAAGAATTCTTCGGTCAAGGCATGGGCTATGCGCCATTGCTGGGGAGCTGTGTCCTGCACCTCGTCCAGCAGCAGGTGGTCCAGGCCGCCATCGAGCTTGTACAAAACCCATGCGGCGCCGGGGTCGAACAGCAAGGTCCGTGTCCGGTCGATCAGGTCGTCATAGTCAAGCAGCCCGGCATCGTCCTTCCGCTGCGCATAACCCTGCGCCACCGGCCCGGCCAGGGCGGCAAGCGCACCGGAGATCGATGCCAGGCCCAGCGCTCGGCGCGCGTCCTCGATCGCCAGGATGCGGTCCGCCTCCTCCAGGTAGCGGTCGATCACCTCCGGGGTGGTGGCAAAGCGCTTGCCCACCAGCGTGAGGGCGGCCCAGGGTTCGCCGTCCTTCTTCAGGAACAGGGTGGTCCAGTCGGACCAATTCTGCTGCCGGTGATCCTGGTCCTGGGTGAGCCAATCCAAAATCGCGGCAGCTCTGGCCTTGACGGTGGCAGGACTGTTGGCGAGCACCTGGCGTGCCGCGTCGCGCAGGGCCGATTCGCCCAGCCAATGCGCGGCGCCTTGCATCAGCGAGTCGGCATCCGCCGCGCTCACGCCCAACACCCGCCGCTGGGCACGCTCCAGATCGGGACCCAACATCAGGGCATCCTGCAGGCGGCCGCGATCGGTCTGCAGCCTCTGCACCAGTCGGCCGAATTCCTCGGCTTTGGTGAGACCGGCCAAGGTATGCAAAGCGGTCTGCATGGCCGGCGTTCCGGCATCCGTCAGCATGTCTTCACGCGCTTCGGCCAGGGCGTCGTCGGCGTCGCGGTCATCGATCAGCTGGAAATGCGGGGAGATCGCGGCTTCCAGCGGAAAGCGGCGCAGCAGCGACTGGCTGAAGGCGTGGATGGTGCCGATCCGCATGCCGCCCGGCAGATCGATCACCTTGGCGAACAGCGCCCGGGCGGTGCGGCAGGCATCCTCGGTCGGCTCGACATTGAGGTCCCGCAGTGCCTTTGCCAGGGCATCGGGCGACATGGTCACCCAGCGGCCGAGCGTGCGTTGCAGCCGAAGGGCCATTTCCGCGGCGGCTGCCTTGGTGAAGGTCAGGCACTGGATACGTTCGGGGGCGGCGCCGGCAAGCATCAGCCGCAGCAGCCGGTCAGTCAGCAGCTTTGTCTTGCCGGACCCTGCCGAGGCGGCGACGAATGCGGAGACGGTCGGATCGGAAGCCGTCAACTGCTCACGGTTGGCGCGCTGGCGAGCCGTTTCGGCGTGGGCGAGGTCACTCATCGGCGTCTCCCGCAGCGGACCATTCGGCGACACGGGCGAGTTGCTCGTAGTCGGAAAAGCGGGGCGCAAGGCCTGGATGAGGCCGTGACAGATAGGCCCGGTCCGGCTGATCGAATGCGTCGATCAGGTCGCACAGGCGGTCCTTGGCGTTCAGCAAGGCGGCGGGGATCTCGTCCGCGCGCTTACTGCCGAACAGCGGTTTGGTCTGGCCCGGATCGACGCCACCTGACAATTGCCAGTAGACCAATTCGGTGGCCGCGCCGATCAGGTCCGACCCAAACCCGCCATCGGATGCCATCGCGGCTTCAAGCAGGAGCTGCGGCGCGAGCCCTTCATCGACAGCCTTTTGCGTGGGTGCGGCACCGGTCTTGTAATCCAGGATCGCCAGGGTTCCGTCGGCGTAGCGCTCGATCCGATCGGCGCGGCCGGTCAGCCGGAAGCGCCCTCCGGGCCGGTTCAGGTCGATCGCTCCGGCGGCTTCGGGCGCGATCTTCACCGGTGCGCGGATCGACCGGCGGACGATTTCGGTCTGCACCACCCAGTCGGCTATCCGCTCCAGCCGCGGCGACCACCAGGCGATCAACGCCTGGCGCAACCCGGCCTCGCCCAGCGCCTGGGCCATTGCCAGCCGCAGCGCGCCGGCGGCGTCGTTGGGCCACACCGCGCCGTGGACCTGCAGGAAGCGGCGCAAGCCATCATGCACGATCATCCCGTAGTCCGAGGCGTCGGTGGCTTCGTCCAGCGGTTTCAGCGCCGCCAGCTTCAGGATCGTGCGGGCATGAATGGCATAGGGATCGCGCAGCCAGGTCTCGATCGCAGTGACGCTGAGCTGGCGGGGCCGCTTGGCGACCGGGGGGCGCGGCGCCGGCGGCCGGACCGGCATCGGCGCGCCTTGCGGCATGTCCACGGCCCGAGCCCAGGCCACGGCCGGGTGCTGAGGCAGGGCCTGCGGCGGCTCCCGGCCGGCGAGGAACATGTCCAGCCGGGTCAGCCACCGAGCCGGTACGGTCGGCGCATTGTCACGCCGCTCCGGGCAGGACAGCACGACAACCGGCGCCGAACAGCATGCCGCGAGAAAATCGTGCGCGGCCTGGCCGACGGCTTCCTCCGGTGCCGGCAGACCAACCTTGGTCCGCATCGGCCGCGACAGCCACGGGCCGGGTTCGACCATCGGCGGCCAAACGGTTTCGGCCAGCCCGCCGAGGACAACCAGGTCAACGGTTTGCAGGCGAGCTTCGAGCAGGCCCCAAATGAAAATGCGCGGATGCTCGACACCGCTGCGTCCGCGCAGCGCCCTGCGGGACCGCACGACTTCATTTTCCAGGACTGCGTCCAGCAAACCGGGCAGGACGCCGCGGCGGAGGTCAGGCATGATGGTGATGGCGTCGCGAAGCTGGGCCAGCCGGGCGGCCAGCGCGTCGCCTTCCTCGGCGGCCCACAGCCGGACGGGTCCGGCGGTGTCGTCGGTCGCAGCCAGGCGTTCGGCGGCTTCAATGACCGCGCCGAGGGCATCCGCAGGTGCGATTTCCATGGCCGAGTCAAAGCGGAGGGCAGGTTCCAGGCAGGCTTCCAGGCGCGACAGGAACGCGGCGGTAGCGGAAGCAGGGCCAGCCTTGCGATCAACCATGTTGCGCAGGCCGCTGATCCCATGCATGGGGCGCGGCCCACGCAGGCACAGTGTCTCCAGGGATCGTGCGGCCTGGCGGCAGGCTATTGGCCTCATGCCGGCGCCACACATGGGGTGCTTCAGTAGGGCCAATAATGGGACGGGAGCCAGCTCTTCAGCCACTGCTCGCACCAGCAGGCGCAGGAAGACGGCAGGCGGGGAATCGGCCAGTTTTTCACCGGCGCTGTCGTCAGCGATGATGCCGAAACGCGACAGGGCGGCAGCCACACGGCCGGCCAGATCCCGATCGGGCGTCATCAGCGCGGCACGTGCGCCCGGCGTTTCAAGCGCCTGGCGCAGCACCAGGGCGATTGCCTGCGCCTCCTGCTGTTGATCCGCGCTGGCGAGGCGGCAGATCCCGTCCAGTGCAACCGGGGTATGATCCATCCAGTCGTTCAGGGCACTTGCCGGCAGCAGGGCGCGGGACAGCACCGCGAAACGCTCCGGCTGGGCGGACGCCGGGGCGCCATGGTCCCACAGCCGCACGTCACCCCGGCTGGCGTCCAGGTCAGCCAGCAATCGTGCCAGGCCAGCCTGGGCGTGAGAGGGCTCCAGCGCAGCCCACGCCTCGGCGGACATTTCAAGGTCCAGTTGCGGCAGCACGACCTGGCCGTTCGGCATCCGCGCGACGACGCGCAGCAGGCGGGCGACGGCAGGGATGCCAGCAGTGGTGCCAGCCACCAGCACCGGTTCGTCCGGCGGCGAATCCTCCCATGCCTGGGCCTGCGCCTGCAGCAGCGCGACCTGGCGGGCGGCTGGGTTCATCACGCCGTTTTCGGCAAGCCATGCGGGCCAGGCCTCGATCACGATGTGCAGGAAGTGCAGCGTTTGCGCCCAATGGGCGGCGTATTCCGGATCGGCGGCATCCGGCAGTTGCTGCCGGAGGTCGACACCCGCCCGCTCCGCCTCGTCCATCAACGCCGCCAGTTCACGCGCCAGCAACCAGGCTCGGTCGGCGGTCCGTGGCGCGCCCCCTGCCCCATGCATCGCCATGATCAGCGTCGACAATGCGGCCAGGCGCTGCATCGGTTCGACCGGCGGCGGCAGGTCCAGTGCGCCGGCCAGCGTCAACGGGGCTTCGTCCAGCGCGCCGATGGCGGTGATTCGCGGCAACAGCAGCGGCCTGCCGTCGCGCACACGCAGGAACGCTTCGGCCAAAGCGCGGGCAGAGCGGCGGGTCGGCAGCAGGATCAGGCCGCGGCTGACGGTCAGCGGATCACTGCCGCGCGCCAGCCAGCCACGCGCAACGGACTCAAGAAACGGCAGATGCGGCGGGACGGTAAAGAGGTTCAGCGCCATGGCCACCTTGTATCGCCGGTAAAGCGGGCTTCCAGGATTTGTTCAGCTTCGGCCAGGTCGGGCGGGGTCGACAGATGAACCAGATCCCGTCATGCACCACCGCACGCAGGCGGCCGTTCGTCAGCGCGCGATCCCAGGCTTGGTTCATGCTGAAGGCACCCTCAGGCATCTCGGCGAGCAGGCGTGGGTGGATCAACTGGACCCCGGCGTAGATGTATGGCGCGACTTCCCGCTCCTGACGCCGGCGCGGTGTGCCCCACTTGTCGAGCGCGAAGTCACCCCGCCCGGTTTCGGCATGAACATGGGAGGTTCGCTGCAACAGCAACACGCCATCAACCGTGTCGTCGAACCGCGCCGTGAGCTGGGACAATACGGGAATTGGGCCGTTGAGCCAGAATGCGTCGCCGTTGACGACAAAGAACGGGTCGGGTCCGAGGACGGCAAGCGCGGCGCGGACGCCGCCGCCGGTTTCCAGCAGCTTGGGCTCGCGCAGCACCAGGGTGCGCGGTGGCGGCGGGCGCTCCGCCAGATGCGCGGCCACGGAATCAGCCTGCCAATGGGCATTGACCACGACGGTTTCGACGCCGGCGTCCGCCAGATGATCCAGCGCATGATCCAGCAAGGTCCGCCCGCCCAGCATCAGCAGCGGCTTGGCCGTCGCATCGGTCAGCGGCCGCATGCGGGTGGCGCGTCCAGCGGCCAGCACCATGGCGGACGACACGGTGGCGGACGGAACGGTGGCGGCGCGAACCGTGGTGGCCGGAACCGTGGTGGAACAAGGATGGACGGTCATGGTTCAGGTCCTGTGGGGTTGCCGCGGGCGGCGGGGGGAATCCAGCGCTGCAAGGCGGCGGCGAGCGGTTCGGCCGCGGGGGTGGACAAAGCTGCTTCCAGCAGCCGCCATGTTCGAGGCCCATGCACGAGGTATTGCGGCCGGTTGTCGCGTTGGGCAAGCCTCACCCACTGGCACGCGACGCGCAGATGGCGTTGTGCCGCGCAGGCATCGAAGGCCGCTTGGAACGCGGCGGCGTTCAGTTCGGGGCGTGCGGCCAGGTAGCGCGCCAGGGCACGCTGGCGTAACGCCGGGGGAATATCGCGGCGGGCGTCCTGCAGCAGGGCGACGAGGTCGTAGGCCGGATGGCCGAGGGCGGCGTCCTGGAAGTCGATCAGCGCGAGCCGGCCATCGGGGCGGCGGAGCAGATTGCCGGCGAAGAAATCCCGATGGACGAAGCCGGTCGGACCGGCGGCGATCGGGTGCAGCATCGCGGTCAGGGCGGCCGTGATGTCGTCGCGCGCAGCCTGGGGTGCGGACATGGCGAACTTCGCCGGCCACCACCACTCGAACAGGGTGGATGCGGCGGTGGCTGCCATCCTTGCGGCATCCCATGATGGCAGCCCGTCCGGCGCAACCGTACGCTGCATGGTCACCAGCATACCGACAGCCGCATCAAACAGCGGGGCGGGCGGATCACCGCGGTCGAGCACCAGTGAGACGAGGTCGTCGCCCAAATCCTCCTGCAGCACCAGTCCACGTGCCTCATCGGCGGCCAGGATGACCGGCACGTCTATGCCAGCCGCGCGAAGATGGGCAGCGATGCGAAGGAACGGGCGGACGTCCTCCGGCGGCGGCGCGTCCATCAGCACCGCCGGTCGGTCGCCGCGGATGCGCAGATAGCGTCGGAAGCTGGCGTCCTGGGCCAGCGGTTCCACATGGGTGGGCGAGAAGCCATTGCGCGCCAGGAAAATCGCGATCAGGTCGTCGCGGTTCATGGCGGTGCCTTGAGGCGCCCTTCCCATCCGCGCAGTGTTGCTTCCCGCGCCTCACCTTCACCCAGGACCAGCGAGATGGTCAGTGCGCCTTCGGGGCGCAGGGGACCAAGCCGGTCCGGCCATTCGACCAGCACGATGCCGTCGAGTGCGTCCTCCCAATCCAGCTCAGTCAGCGAATCGGGTCCATCAAGGCGCCACAGATCGTAGTGGAAGACCGGACCTATCTTCGTGTCGTAGATCTGCAACAAGGTGAAGGACGGGCTGGGCACCTGCATCCGCTCATCGTCCGCCGCGGCGCGCAGGAAAGCCCTGGCAAAGGCGGTCTTGCCGGCCCCAAGGTGGCCCTCGAGCAGGATGCAGTCGCCCGGGTGGGCGATGGCGGCAAGTCGGGCGGCCAGCGCCTCCGTCGCAGCCAGATCGGGCAAATGCAGCATCATCGGGGCAATCTGAACCAGCGAGGGAGTCGGACACAACCACCGCTGCGGCATAACACGGTTTGTCGCGCCCCCACCCCATGCTAGAGGTCGACGACAAACCGACACCCTTGGAAGTTCGATGAACCACCACCACACCGCTGCCAGCACCCAACGCTTCTTCTCCGCTCCGTTGGCGGAAACCGACCCTGAACTCGCGGCGGCGATCCGCGCCGAGTTGCACCGTCAGCAGGATGGGATTGAGCTGATCGCATCGGAGAACATCGTCTCCGCCGCCGTGCTGGAGGCGCAGGGGTCGGTGCTGACGAATAAATACGCCGAAGGGTACCCCGGCCGGCGTTACTACGGCGGGTGCGAATTCGTCGACGTGGCGGAGAACCTGGCCATCGCGCGGGCGAAGCAGCTGTTCGGCTGTGACTTCGCCAATGTGCAGCCGCATTCCGGCGCCCAGGCCAACCAGACCGTGTTCCTGGCCCTGGTGCGGCCCGGCGACACCATCCTTGGCATGAGCCTTGATGCCGGCGGCCACCTGACCCATGGCGCTGCCCCGAACCTGTCGGGCAAGTGGTTCCACGCCGTGCAGTACGGTGTGCGCAAGGAAGACGGCATTCTCGATTACGACGAGCTGGAGCGTCTGGCCCGGAAGGAGAAGCCGAAACTGATCATTGCCGGTGGGTCAGCCTATCCCCGCTTCATCGATTTCCCCCGTATCCGCAAGGTCGCGGACGAAGTCGGCGCGTTCTTCATGGTCGACATGGCTCATTTCGCGGGGCTGGTGGCGGCGGGGCTGTTCCCTAGCCCGCTGCCACACGCGCACGTGGTCACCACGACGACCCACAAGACATTGCGGGGCCCGCGCGGCGGCATGGTGCTGACCAATGATCCGGAGATCGGCAAGAAGATCAATTCGGCGCTGTTCCCCGGCCTGCAAGGCGGCCCGCTGATGCATGTCATTGCCGGCAAGGCAGCGGCCTTCGGCGAGGCGCTGAAACCGGAATTCCGTGCTTACCAGAAGGCGGTGCAGGACAACGCCCGGGTTCTTGCCGAAACGCTGAAGCAACAGGGGCTCGATATCGTCAGCGGCGGCACCGACAGCCACCTGATGCTGGTCGACCTGCGGCCCAAGCGGGTGACCGGCAAGGCGGCAGAAGCCAGCCTGGAGCGCGCCCGTATGACGGCCAACAAGAACGCCATCCCGTTCGATCCGGAAAAACCGGCGATCACCTCCGGGGTCAGGCTGGGCACGCCGGCCGGCACCACGCGCGGTTTTGGCACCGAGGAGTTCCGCAATATCGGTCTGATGATCAATGAGGTTCTGGAAGGGCTTGGCCGATCCAATGACGGCACCAATACGGCCGTCGAGCAGGCGGTGGGCGCCAGGGTGAAGGCGCTTTGCGCGCAGTTCCCACTGTACTCCTCGCGGTAGCTGCCGATGCGCTGCCCGTTCTGCGGTTTTGACGACACCCAGGTGAAGGACAGCCGGCCCACCGAGGACAACGGCGCAATCCGCCGTCGGCGGTTTTGCGGGAACTGCGGGCAGCGCTTCACGACGATCGAGCGGGTGCAACTGCGCGAGTTGACGGTGATCAAGTCGGACGGACGCCGGGTGCCGTTCGATCGCGACAAGCTGGCGCGCTCGATCCGGGTGTCGATGCGCAAGCGCCCGATCCAGGAGGAACGCATCGAGCGCATCGTCAATTCGGTGGTTCGCCAACTGGAAGCGTCGGGCGACAGTGACATTCCCAGCAAGCAGATCGGCGAACTGGTGATGGACACGCTGAAGGAGCTCGACAAGGTGGCCTATGTCAGGTTTGCCAGCGTCTATCGCAACTTCCGGGAAGCCAAGGATTTCGAGGATTTCGTCGGCGGGCTTGGACCGGTGGCAGAGGAATAGGCGCGGCATGACCTCAGCCGATCTCCCGCATATGCGCGCAGCCCTTGCCCTGGCGCGACGCGGCCTCGGCACGACCTGGCCCAATCCCTCGGTCGGGTGCGTCATCGTCAGCGCCGGGCGCGTCGTCGGTCGCGGCGTGACGCAGCCCGGCGGCCGCCCCCATGCCGAACCGATCGCCCTGGCAATGGCAGGTGAAGCGGCCAGGGGTGCCACCGCCTATGTTACGCTGGAGCCCTGCTGCCACCACGGGCGCTCCCCGCCCTGCACGGATGCGCTGATCGCCGCCGGGATCGCCCGCATCGTGATCGCGGCCAACGATCAGGATCCCCGCGTCAACGGCCAGGGTATCCGCCAGCTGCGGGGGGCGGGCATCGAGGTTGAAACCGGCCTGCTGGAGAGCGAAGCGCTCGACACGCTGATCGGGTTCAACCACCGGGTAACGCTGGGGCGGCCGATGGTGACGCTGAAGCTGGCATCTACGTTGGATGGACGGATTGCCACGCATGGCGGCGAAAGCCAGTGGATCACAGCAACGCCGGCGCGCCGGCTGGCGCACGCGATGCGGGGTCGGCATGACGCGGTCATGGTGGGCGTCGGCACGGTGCTGGCGGACAACCCTGACCTGACATGTCGTATCCAGGGATTTCGTCCGACAGCCAACGTGCGGGTTATCGCCGACAGCCACCTGCGCACATCATTGACGTCACGGCTGATGACGACGGCCAGGCAGGTGCCGACCTGGTTCCTGCTGCGCGAGGGCACCAACCTGGCGCGCGAGGACGATTTCAACGATCTTGGTGCCAAGCTGATCAAGGTGCCGGGTTCGTCCGCCGGGGTGGATCTGAACGCCGCAATGACCGCATTGGGCAGCGCCGGATTGACCCGCGTGCTGGTCGAAGGCGGCGGGCAGCTCGCTGCCGCCTTGCTGCGCGCGGACCTGGTCGACCGCATTGCCTGGTTCCATGCCCCCATGGTCATGGGCGGCGACGGCTGGCCGGCGGTTCAGGGGTTCGGTGTCAAGACCCTGGCGCAGATGCCAAGGTTTCGCAGGGATTGCGAAACCGTTATCGGCGACGACATGATGAGTGAATATACAAGGCAGCGATCATGTTCACCGGCATCATAACCGCTCTTGGTCATGTCCGATCAATCGATCCCATTGCCCAGGGTCAAGACATGCGCCTGGTCATCGACACGCCACCGGCGTTCCTGACCGACCCGCCGGTTGCGCTGGGTGCCTCGATCGCCTGCTCCGGCTGCTGCCTGACCGCCGTCGCGTTCGGGACCGGCTGGTTCGCGGTGGATGCCTCGGCGGAGACCCTGGCACATACGAAGCTGGGGCATTGGGCCGTCGGGTCGCGGGTGAACCTGGAACGTTCGCTGCGGTTGGGCGACGAGCTGGGAGGACATCTGGTTTCCGGCCATGTCGATGGTGTCGGAACGGCGATTTCAGCGACGCCGGAAAACGCTTCGATGCGTTGGGTTTTTCGCGTTCCGGTCGCGGTTGCCCGG
Organism: Rhodopila sp.; assembly: GCA_965200665.1. Classification (GTDB taxonomy): domain Bacteria; phylum Pseudomonadota; class Alphaproteobacteria; order Acetobacterales; family Acetobacteraceae; genus Rhodopila. The sequence continues at coordinate 1,653,570 of OZ241370.1, forward strand.
TTCATTGCCGTCAAAGGCAGCGTCGCCGTGGACGGCGTGTCGTTGACTGTGAACGAGGTGCGGGGTGATACATTCGGGGTGAACATCATTCCCCACACCGCCTCGGTCACCGGATTTGGCACCTTGAAGCCGAACGACCCGGTCAATATCGAGATCGACACCCTCGCGCGCTACGTTGCTCGCCTGGCGGAGACCGCTTGATGGAAAACCTTAACGAGAAGTTTCCCACTGCCGAGTTGTCGAAATACCTGTCTTCCGCCCAGGAACTCATTGAGGAAGCGCGCAACGGCCGCATGTTCATCCTGGTCGACGACGAGGACCGCGAAAACGAGGGTGATCTCGTGGTGCCTGCGCAGTTCGCAACGCCGGACGCGATCAACTTCATGGCCCGCCACGCCCGCGGCCTGATATGCCTGGCGCTCACGCAGCAGCGCGTGGAAAAACTGGGCCTGCCGCTGATGAGCCGACAGAACGGCACACGGCACCAGACCGCGTTCACGGTGTCGATCGAGGCACGCGAAGGGGTTACCACCGGCATCTCCGCCGCCGACCGTGCGAAGACCATCGCCGTGGCGATCAATTCGGAAAGCTCGCGCGACGACATCACCACCCCCGGCCATGTCTTCCCGTTGCTGGCGCGCGAGGGCGGCACGCTGGTCCGCGCCGGCCACACCGAGGCCTCGGTCGACATCGCCCGCAAGGCGGGCCTGAACCCATCAGCCGTGATCTGCGAGATCATGAACGACGACGGCACCATGGCGAGGCTTCCCGACCTGGTGACGTTTGCGCAGCATCACAACCTGAAGCTGGGCACCATCGCCGACCTGATCGCCCACCGCCGGCTGACCGAACGCCTGGTGCGCAAGGTCGAAGAAGGCGCCTATGCGCACCCCGCCGGTGGCGACTGGCGCGCAGTGGTGTTCGCCAACACGGTCGAGTACCAGGAACATCTGGCCCTGGTCAAAGGCGATGTGAGTGGTTCAGAGCCGGTGCTGGTGCGGATGCACGCGGTTGATCTGCTGGACGACATGACCGGGTCGCCGCACTGGATCGCGCTGCACAACGCGATGCACATGATCAGCAATGCGGGGCGCGGGATCCTGGTGTTGATCCGCGAGCATCGATCGACCGCGCTGGCCGAACGTGTCCGGCTGCTGGGAGAAGGCGGCGCAAGGCCGGCGCGGGAACTGCGCGACTATGGCATCGGTGCGCAGATCCTGCTGGATCTTGGCATCAAGAATATGATCCTGCTGACCAACCGCCGGCGCACTGTGATCGGGCTGGAGGGCTACGGCCTGAACATCGTCGAGCAGCGACCGATCCCCAACATCATCGGCGTGGACTACGAGGGATGAGTACCGAAGATGCCGAGCTGCCGAAGGCGCCGCGTGTCGAAGGTGCGCTGCCGCATCTGCTGATCGTGCGGGCGCCGTATTATCGGGACGTGGTCGATGGCCTGACGGCCGGCGCCTACCGTATCCTGGGGGAGGTTGGCGCCACGGCGGAGACACTGGACGTCGCCGGCGCCTATGAGCTGCCGCAGGTGATCCGCATCGCGCTCCGCGGCAGCCGCCGGTTTGATGGATTTATCGCGCTGGGCTGTATCGTGAAGGGCGAAACCGACCACTATGACTTTATTTGCAAGGCGACAATGGACGGGATCATGAGCGTCGCGCTGCAATTCGGCATCTGCCTGGGGACCGGCCTGCTGACCTGCGACACGATCGACCAGGCGGAGGCGCGGTCCGGCCAGGACGGCCACAACAAGGGTGCGGAGGCGGCGGCGGCCTGCCTGATGCAGATCAATGCGGCTCGTCACCTCGGCGCGGTTTGATGGGCAAGGGACCGAAGACGCGAGCGCGCACTGCATCGCGGGTGGCAGCGGTGCAGGCGTTGTTCCAGGCTGAGCAGGCAGGGGACAATCCGGAGACGGTGATTGATCAGTTCGTGCGGCATCGCCTGGGCGTGCTGGAAGGCCAGGACGGGTTCGAGGACGGGCGCATCCCTGACGCCGAGGTGCCGCTTTTCGGCCGTGTGGTGCGCGAGGCCGTACGGCGGCAGGATGTGATCGATCCCTTGCTGATCGATGCGCTGCCGACGGACTGGCCTTTGGGACGGATCGACCCGGTGCTGCGGGCCGTGCTGCGGGCCGGTGCGGCGGAACTTTCGATGGCCGACGGGCCGCCGGCGAAGGTGGTGATCAACGAATACCTGGATATCGCGCGCGGCTTTTTCACTGGCCCGGAAGCGGGACTGGCGAATGCCGTGCTGGATCGCCTGGCACGGTCGCTTCGTCCGGCCGATTTCCAGACCATGAAAGGGTCAAATTGACCCCATCATGGCCGGCAAGCCCGTGATTTAACCAGGGCGACTCAAACCATCCGGCGATGGCCAGCCCATAGGCAGTGCACGCGCAGCCGCCACGCCGCGTATCACCGGGTCAGCTCCGGAAAATCTTCTTCACGGAACTCTCCAGGTTCGCGCTTCCCCAGTTTCCGATCCTCCCGCTGGCGCAACTCAACGCGCCGGATCTTACCTGAAATCGTTTTGGGCAAGTCATAGAATTCCAGCCGGCGGACGCGCTTGTATGGTGCCAGGGTGGCGCGCAGATGCTGGAAGATCGACAATGCCGTCTCCCGCGTCGCTTCGGTTCCGACCGCCAGGACAACATATGCCTTTGGAACTGCCATGCGCAGCTTGTCGGGCGCCGGCACGACGGCGGCCTCAGCGACCGCAGGATGCTCGACCAGCGCACTTTCGAGTTCGAAGGGACTGATCCGGTAGTCCGATGCTTTGAAGACGTCATCGGCGCGACCGATATACGTGTAGTAGCCGTCTGCATCCAGGGTGGCCACGTCGCCAGTGCGATAGGCCAGGTGATCGCCGGTCGTTGCGCCCAGCGGTGCAAAGCTGCCGTCGTCATTCTGGTAGCCGCGCATCAGCCCGACCGGCGGCGGACTGAGGTCGAGGCACACCTCAGCTTCCTCGGCCTCGGTGCCTGCGGCGTCCAGCAGGCGGATATGGAATCCCGGGGATTCCTGGCCCATCGAACCCGGCTTGACCGGTTGACCGGGAAAGCAGCCAATCTGCAACGTGGTCTCGGTCTGGCCATAGCCCTCACGCGGGGTCTTGGACCAGACCCGCTGGACGTGTTCGATCACCTCGGGGTTCAGCGGTTCGCCGGCGGAACATACCTCGCGCAGTGACGTCTGCCAGCGGGCCATGTCTTCCTGGACGAACATGCGCCAGACGGTGGGCGGCGCGCAGATGGTGGTAACCTGATTGGCGACGATCGCGTCCAGCATCGCCGGCGCATTGAAGCGTGGCTGGTTGGCGATGAACACGGTAGCGGCGGCGTTCCAGGGGGCGAAGAAGCAACTGTAGGCGTGCTTTGCCCAGCCCGGCGAGGAAATATTCAGGTGCATGTCGCCGGGGCGCAGACCGATCCAATACATCGTGATCAGGTGGCCGGCCGGGTAGGTTTGATGGTTGTGCTCCACCAGTTTGGGGCGGGACGTCGTACCCGAGGTGAAATACAACAACAGCGGATCGGTGGCACGGGTAGGACCGTCCGGCGTGAAGTCGGCCGGCGCATTCAGCAGCGTGTCGTAGCGACGCCAGCCGGGCGGGGCATCGCCGACGGCAATGCGGGTGACGGAGGGATCGAGGCCGTCGAACTTGGACGCGTCGGCGGCACTGGCGATGAGGTGGCGGGTGCGGCCCCGATCGAAGCGATCCTTCAGGTCCGCGGCGGCCAGCAACGTGGTGGCTGGGATCACCACCGCGCCCAGCTTCATCGCCGCCAGCATCGTCTCCCACAACGGGACGACGTTGCCGAGCATCAGCAGGATCCGGTCGCCGCGCTTGACGCCGATGGTGCGCAGCCCGTTGGCAAGCCGGCTGGAAGCAGCGGACAATTCCGCGAAGGTACGTGTCGCGGCACCTTCACCGATGATTTTCAGCGCCAAGCCGTCGGCGTGGTTACGCGCCAGTTCGGCGTCGAACCAGTCCAAGGCGTAGTTGAAGTGTTCAAGAACAGGCCAACGAAAGTCGCGATGAGCGGCGGCATAGTCTTCGCGATGGGTGAACAGGAAGTCGCGTGCCGCCTTGAAGGCTTCGGTGGTCATGAGTGGTTTCCCGCGTTGCCCGATTGTTATAGCTGATTGGGCCGCGACAGTAGCCCGTGTCGCCGGGGCGGGGAACTACTGGTTCAGGAGGCGTGCGCAACCTTCTCATGTGCAGAGGTCGCCTGCCGGTCAAATGTGGCATAGGCCCTGATGAGAAACGCCTGTGCCTGTTCGTCGCGGCCGGAATGCAGTTCCTGGTCGGCCAGAAGCACCAGGATGTAGGGGTCTGGCTCTGCGGGAACGGCAAGATCAGGCGTGCCACGGGCAATAATTGTCCGGTCTCGCGGTCGGTGCGTTGAAGTCCCGGAAAGCAAATGCCCAGTGACATTTCCAACGGATGGCGGGGAGCAAGTCTTACACGCCGCAAGCGGCGAGGCATCGGACTTGCATCGACAGCTAACCAGGTCGCCCATCGGCTAACGTTCCTCCCATTGCGTGAAGCTGGGTAACGCTACCAAAGCCGGTGAGGCAAATCCACCCTCGGTATCACGATGACGTGATATATTATCGGCTGATTTTTGCGCCTGGACGAGGCCGAGTTTGGATGCGTGCTGTTGCCGCGGCCGCATCGGCTGCGGCTTGCCATGCCGGCGCAAACAGGGCGATGCTTCGGCAACAAGTCAAAAAAGGGAGGATCGTCGGTGCCGTCCATGATGTTTGATACGATTATCGTGGGGGGCGGATCCGCGGGCTCAGTCCTGGCCAACCGGCTCTCGGCAAGAAGTCTGAACCAGGTCCTGTTGCTGGAAGCTGGCCAGGACACGCCACACGGAAAGGTCCCGGCGGCGGTGCTCGATTCCTATCCCGGCACGGCTTACCTCAATCCCCGTTACACGTGGAACAAGCTGAAGGTAACCACCGAGGTCATCTCACATAACAATCCCGACGAGAGGCCGCCGCCGCTACGCACTTACGAGCAGGCCCGTATCCTGGGCGGCGGATCCTCGATCAACGGGCAGTTGGCCAACCGGGGTGCGCCTACCGACTACGATGAGTGGGCGGCGAGCGGTGCGACCGGGTGGGACTGGGACAGCGTGCTGCCCTACTTCAAAAAGGTCGAGCGAGACATGGACTTCGACGGTCCGTGGCACGGCAGGGAGGGGCGCATTCCGGTGCGCCGGATCTTCCCCGATCTTTGGCCAGAGCATGCCAAGGCGGTTGCCAAGGCGTTTGGCGAAGCGGGCTACAAGTTCATCCAGGACCAGAACGCGGAATGGGAGGACGGCTATTTCCCGATCACCATCTCCAACGCCTACGAACGGCGGGTCTCGGCGGCGATCGGCTACCTCGACCCTGGCGCGCGGCTGCGCGAGAACCTGACGATCTCCACCGACACGCAGGTGTCGGGCCTGATCTTTGACGGCCTGCGCTGCGTCGGCGTTAGAGCGATGGTCGGCGGCAAACCGGAGGAGTTCCGCGGCCGCGAGATCATCCTGTCCTGCGGCGCCATCCACTCCCGGGCGCATCTGATGCGGGCCGGGATTGGGCCGGCGGCGCATCTGCGGGAGCATGGGATCGAGGTGCGATCCGCGCTGCCAGGTGTCGGTCAGCGGCTGCAGGACCATCCAGCCGTAGCAGTGGCGGCGTTCCTGAAACCGCACGCACGGATCATCCACGACTACTCCCGCAGGCATATCTACACGGCGCTGCGTTACTCTTCGAACCTGCCCGGAATACCCGCCGGCGACATGTTCACCGTGGTGACCAACAAGACCTCCTGGCACGCGGTGGGCGAACAGATCGGGTCGTTTATCGTGACGGTCTACAAGACGTATTCCGAGACCGGGTCGGTGCGGCTGCGGTCTTCAGATTGGTCCGATGAGCCAGCGGTGGATTTCAATCTTCTGTCAGATCAACGTGATCTTGAACGCATGATGGATGGGGTGCGCCGGTTCGGCGCGATGCACCTGACGCCGATCATGCAGAGCGTCACCGACAACCCGTTTCCGGCCAGTTACAGCGACAAGGTGCGCCAGGTCGGGCTGCACAGCCGAAAGAACAAGCTGATCACGGATGTGCTGGCCAAGGCATTGGACAGTTCGGCTGCCGTTCGGCGTTATTTGATCGAAAACCTGGTGATGGAGGGCGTGACCCTGCAGGACGTCCTGACCGACGACGACAAGCTGGAGGCGTTCGTGCGCAAGGCAGCCGTCGGGGTATGGCACGCGTCCTGTACCTGCCGCATGGGCGCCGACAACGATCCGATGGCGGTTACCGATCCGGCTGGGCGGGTGCGTGGTGTCGAGGGGCTGCGTGTGGTCGACGCATCGGTGTTCCCAGTTGTGCCGTGCGCGAACACCAACTTCCCGGTGCTGATGACGGCCGAGAAGATGGCTGACGCGATCCTGACCGGCGCCTGACGCCCGACAGGCGCATAGGGGGTTGCAATGCGGGCGAAGCTTGGTAGAACCCGCCCGTCGTTGGTGAGGGCGCATAGCTCAGTTGGTAGAGCAGCTGACTCTTAATCAGCGGGCCCAAGGTTCGAGTCCTTGTGCGCCCACCAATGATTTCAATCCGATGGTCGGTTGGGACCGAACAATTCGCGCTCAAACGGATTGACTACGGCCCCATACGGACCCCGCCAGCAGGGGCCGCCGACGCCGGCCGGACAACGCCTGCCAGCGTCGGGGAGCAGCTTGTCATGTCACTTATCGTCGGGCTGTGTATGCCTGACTGTGCTGCGATAATAAGTCGGTGCCGGACGAACCGGCCCGAAGGCGTTCAACGCCAGGTGATAATAGCCGATCGGCTTGCCACGACCGTCGGCACCGGCTCCGCCTCGCCGATCGCGACGATCTGCAGCCGGTCCGCCGGCACGCCGCGGTCGACGAGCCCGCGTTTCACAGCCTCGGCTCGCCGAGCGGCCAGGATCAGATTGGTAAACTCGTTCCCGTCTTTGTCTGTATGGCCGGAGACAATCATTACCTCCGGTTGAGCATCCCGATAAAGCCGCGCCGCCCCGTCAAGCTGGGCATTAGCCTCGTCCGACAGCACCGCCTTGGCCGGATCAAACGCAATCTCTAACGATTCCGCGGATGCTTTCGGCTTCGCTGCGGCTGCCGCGGGTGGATTTGAAGCGACCGACTGCGGTGGTGCGGGCGCCGGTACAGACGACGCGCAGGCCGTTGCCAGGGAGGCAAAACCAAGTGCGACGATTGAATTCCAAATCTTCATGCCTGCATCCTCTGCGTGTATCGTCTTGTAGATGTGAATGGGATAGTCTCGACGTTAACATCGCCTGTCTATAAGTATTCCGTTCACTTCTGGGTCAAGGGCAGGACCGCGCTCATGGGACGAACATTATACACCGCCTTTGCATTCCTGTTACTTCTGTCATCTTCTGCCAACGCGGACGCCCGCAACGGTGATGTTGCATTTTCCAAAGGGGATTACGCGTCCGCTTACCGTGAGTGGCAGCAATCCGCTGGTTCTGGCGACTCTTCGGCGATGTTGGGAATCGGCACCTTGTACGATACCGGCCACGGCGTCCCGCAGGATTTTGCGCAGGCATTGGCCTGGTACCGCCGCGCCGCAGGCGCCGGCAACGTTCGCGCGATGTTGAATGTCGCCACCATGTACGACAACGGCCGGGGCACCGCGGCAAGCCGGACCGAGGCCATGAAGTGGTACGGCATGGCAGCGCGGAAAGGCAACGGCCGGGCCGCCTACAACCTTGGAGTGATCTATCGCGACGGTGATGGCGTGTCGCGCGATCCTGCCACCGCCATTCGCTTCTTCCGTATTGCCGCCGCCGCCGGAATAGAAGCCGCTCGGTCTAACCTCACAGCCTTGGGCGCCGCCGCCGCCCCGTTGCGCCCGCCTCAGCCAGCCTCACCCACACCGGGTTCAGCCGCCCCAGCCGCCGTGGCCGCCGCGGCCCCACCGGTCGGCAGCACGCCCTGGGTCGACGCATTCCGCCGCTTTCAGGACGCAGCACTGGCGCATCAGGCGGTGGACCCGGTTGCTTCGGACACCTTCATAGCCATGCTGCCCACGATCATCGAGAAGGTCGGCCAGGGCGACGGCCTTGCCCAGTACGACATCGGATACGCCTACGAGCACGGCCAGGGCATGCCCCGCGACCTCGTTGAGGCCTACGTTTACTACATGCGCGCCGCAACCTCGCGCGCGTCCGACGTCATTCAACCCGCGCTTGACGCCGCCAGCGCGGTCGCGCCAAAGCTGACCAAGGCGGAATATGCCAAGGCCGTCGACGAACTCCTTGCCGGGCCCCAGTTCTGACCCTCACCCCATCGCCGCCCGACCGTTCCGGAGTCGGAATCTGACCGACGAAGGCTCCCGTTGCCTGCTTCGTTATCAAACTTCAGACTGCCCAAGAAATTACTTTGTTCCCCAAGGTAAAACGCTTGTCGGACGCACCCATCGTCGCTATGGGTAACGGCACCCGCAAAAGACCTCAGTCCACGTGACGGAGCCGATCATCGAAATCCTGATCAACACGTCACCCGTGCCCCCTGTCCAGTCCGGATCATTACCGTGACGAACTATCGGGATTTGTCGGCGACGCTGCGTCGCCGGGTATTACTGGGCGGGGTCGCAGCATGCGCAGTATCGCAGACTTCACGTGCCGAACCGGCAGACCTCGCAGCCCAATGGCTGTCGTTCAAATCGCGGTTCCTGTCGCATGACGGCCGTATCGTGGACAACGGCAACGGTGGCATCTCCCACAGCGAAGGCCAAGGCTGGGGCCTGCTGTTTGCCGCGGCGGCGCGGGATCAGGTCAGCTTTGATCTGATTTTGAAATGGACATCAAAGGCGCTGCGAAGGCCTAACGATACGTTGCATGCCTGGCGATACGTCCCGCATGGCACGCCGCCAGTCCAGGACCTCAACAATGCCGTTGACGGCGACATGTTTATCGCCACGGCCCTGATCAAGGCCGGAAGATTATGGGGCAGACCGGATTATCTGCAGGCAGCGGCAGCCATCGGTCGCGACATTCTGCGACTGTTACTGCGCCAGGCTGGGCCGTACAAGGTCCTGCTGCCCGGCACGCAGGGTTTTGAAACCACGAATACCATCATTATCAATCCATCGTACTACGCGTTTCCGATGATGACGGAGATCGACAGCATCCTGCCGTCACCGGAGTGGGCTCGTGTGCAGGAAGATGGCATCAAAATACTTGAGCTTGGGCGCTTCGGCCGATGGTCGTTGCCGCCGGATTGGCTCCAGGTTGGCCGGTCGGACGCAGCCCTGTCACTGGCGCCTGGATGGCCGCCGCGATTCTCCTACGACGCTGTGCGTGTGCCGCTGTGGTGGACATGGCAAAAACTGCCGGCCGCCCCCGTGATCCAAGCGGTTGGACACTTCTGGTCAGCAACACCCGCAGCCACCGCACCGGCCTGGGCCGACCTCAGGACCAACGATGTCGCACCCTATCCAGTCACGCCCGGCATGCTTGCGGTCATCCGCCTGATGCAAATCGCCGCCAATAATACCAGCGAGATCCCAACGCCGAACGTCGAGTTGGCCAAGACTTATTATGACGCCGCCTTGATCATGCTGACACACATTGCCGAACAGGACCTGAAACCGCGCTGATGCAAATGGGACAAAGCGGGCTGACTGTCAGCCCGCGCTATCCAAAAGCTCAGCGGCCATATCGGATCACAAGCCCACCTTGCTCGTAATCCTTGATGCCTGCCCGAAAGGACAGGTCGGCACCAGGTTGCTGGCCCATCCATCCCTGGTAAAGTCCTTCCAGTGTCGGGGCGAGCCAGTTTCCGGGCGGCTCGCCCGCTGAACCGACACGAGGCACCCCGGTATGGCGGATCGACACGCACCGTTCCGCCTCCAGCAGGGACAGTTCAACTTGTCCCCAGCCGATTTCGCCCAGCACGTCGTTCATCTCAAGCTCCAGCGCCTCGAGCGAATCGACAGCCGGAAGCGTCAGCAAACCAGCCATCTGATGGCCGACGGCGCGCAGGATCGCCACCCGAACATCGGCGCCAACCTGGGCATCAAGCTCCAGCGCCAGTCCACGCAGAAACGTCCGCCAGCCGAATGGCAACGAAACGGCATCGATTGTCGGATCGGTCTGCTTCAATGTACCTGACATGTTGATCAAATGCCTCCGCCGAAAATGTAGCGCCCGTAGAGCCGCCCGACCGTTTCGCTCCAGTTGCCCGCATGCTGGTAGCTGGCCTGGCCACCCAGCACGAACGAACTGTTGACGTGATACTCGATGGATGCGTCCACCCCGCCAACCGGGCCGCTGGAGCTCTGGCCGGGATATGATGTCGCCAGCGGCGTCGGCACCAGCGCTGCCTCCGCGACCAGTGCATTCTGAAAGACGGAGTTATTGGGGAATACCAAGGCCGATTTTTCGTTGTAGGTCTGGTAGCCGAGCGTGCCGCCGATCGTCCAGGTCCAGTCGTCAGTCCTGACCGTGTATTTCACCGGGATCATGGTGGCGAAATAGGATTGCGGGCTGAAGTAGCCACCATGACCGACAGTGAAGAAGTCGGTGTTCTTTTCATAGCCGAAGTAAACAAGGTCGAGCCCGATGCGAACCTCCTCGTCCTTGCTGCGCCAGACCGGATAGCTGCCCCCCGCGCCCAACTCATATTCATGGTTGGCAATGACATTCTCACCGGTGAGGGACGAATAGCCGCCGCCGACGTAGATGTTGAGGTCGCGCAGCGCGAATTCCAGCTGGGCGTGACCTCGGGTCCGGGTCACGCCGCCCCAGGAAATGCCGGTGGCCGGGTCCTTGGTGCCAGCGTAGGAGAGGACACTGTCGGTGACGGCGCGACGCTCCCCAACCACACGCAGATGCACGCCATCGCTGATCTGCGGTGACAACTCGAGCCCGCCCAGCATGTTCGTCTGCTGGAACCCGATCGGCGAGGTGCCGAAATCCGCTTTCGCCCAGCCCAGCTGATAGCCGACAGCGAGACCCACGCCTTCCGCGTGCTGGCTTGGCGGCGTCGGATGCAGCCCGAACGCCCCGGTGCCGAACCGCGCCTGGCTGTTGACATCCAGCGGCACAGCCCCGGCTGACAGGAATGTGGGCGTGGCGGATAGCGTGAGTTCGCCCTGACCCAGCGGCCGCGACACAAGTTGCGTCGGCACGCTTGCCTCGTCGAGGTGGTCCAGCCCGGATGTCCCGGTGCGTGTGCGATAGGCGGGGCCGATGGTGAACTTCGGCGCGAGGCTCTGCTGGACCACGGCCATCTGCCGGTCGATGTCCTGCAGCATCGGATCGGCTGTATCCGTCGTCGAGGCGTATGTCGACATGGAGGCGATCGATGACGCATCCGGGTCGTTGCGTCGGAAAGGATTGCCGGACGGCATCGAGGCGGCATCTGCCTGTCCCTGGAACGAATCCCTGCCGCGACCGAACATGGTTGTGTTGTCGAAACCGACTTCCTGGCGGCGCAGCGACTGCGCACGCTTCAGGTCCGCGAGTGCCAGGCGAAGGTTGCCCCGGGCCTGGTGCAGCGCCGCCGACATTGCCCAGACGCGCGGGTCGTCCGGTGTCGCAGCGATGCCATCGCGCACCAGGGTCTCGGCCCTGGACCAGTCACTGGCCTGGATGGCCGCATCCAGTGCCGCCTTCCGCGCGTCGAGGTTGTTTGGATTACGTTCCAGGACATCCTGGTTGATTGCCAAGGCCCGTCGCGGCTGGTCCGCACCGGCGAACAGCCGCGCCACCGCGAGGTTCAAGTCCGAATTGCTGGGATCGCGTGCCAGTGCGGGAGCCAGAACATCGTATGCCGCGGCCTGCTGATGTTGCGCATTCAACGTATCGGATGCGCGGATCGCCGCCCCGGCGCGCAATCTGTTCAGTGACGCGGTCTGGTCCGGCGTCAACCCTGTCGCGTCGTTCAAGGAACGGATCAGCGATCCCGCCGCACGGTCGTCGCCGGCCTGCAGCAGCAGACCGGCATAGGCGATGCGCTGCGCTGCGGTTGGCGTGCGGGTTGACGCCTGGGCGACCGAGAGGGCTTCGCGCGCGCCCGCCGGATTGTGCATCTGCAAGAAAGCGCGGGCGACGGCCACGCCGTTGGTGCCGTCAGGATCAGGCTGGGCTGCCAGTGTCAGTAGTTTTTCGCGGGCTGCCATCGGGCTGATCGCCGTCATTGCCATCGCGCTGCGGATGTCGTTCTGACGAGCCGCCTGGGCCAGCAGGCGGCGCATGTCAGCTGTTCGCGCCCCAGCTGGCAGACGTTCGATCAGAGCGGCGGCATCGGCTGGACGGTCATCGTCCGCCGCAAACATCGCGCCGGCACGCAGCGCATCCACGCCGGGGCTGCGCGCGCCGGTCAGTTCGGCCATCACCTGACGGGCCTCGGCGCGCTTGCCGCTGGCGACCAGCGCCCGAGCGAGGTCAAGTCGCACCCACGGGTCGTTCGGATCGGCGGCAGACGCCGCCCGCAGCAGCGCCTCCTTGGCGTCGGCATTGCTGGTGGCCGCGGCTTGCTGACGCAGGGCGTCTGCCCGTATCCGGCCGACCGCCTGGCCGCTGCCCGAACTCTGCGCGCGATCGAGCATGGCCTCGGCTTCGCCGGAGCGGCCTTGGCGGTTCAGCACCTGGGCCATCCCGACAAGCGCATCGGAATTGTTGGGTTGGTGCGCGAGGACCGCCCGGTATTGCGCTTCGGCACCGGCGAGGTCGCCGCGTCGGACCAATACGTCCGCCAACATCATCTGCGCGCCCCGGATATCGCCGCCGCTGCTGATGATGGCTCGCAGTTGCCGGTCGGCGGCATCGAGTTGGCCACGCTGGATCATGGTTCGCGCGGCGGCGTAGTCGTCGCCGACGCTTGCCCCCTGCAATGCCGACTCCCAGCGCGATTTGTGCGTCGGATCGGCAGCGATGGCCTGCGCCAGCAATGTGCGCGCCTCCGCCGTCTTGCCCTGGCGCAGTCGGACCAATCCCATTCCGCCCAGCGCATCAGGATCGTTGGGCGTCTGAGCAAGAACAGCTGCGAATGCCGTCTCGGCTTCGCCGATTTTCCCGGCATTCAGCGCCGTGAAGCCGGTGTTGCGCTGCTTCCCGGCCACATCGAGCGGCGTCTGTGGTGGATTGCGTGCCTGCTCCATCCGCCCGGCGATCCCGGCGTCATCAGGGTGACCGGCCATCCAGGCCTGGTAGGCCGGGATGGTGGGTGTGTCGACTGGCATCCATTCCAGCGCCTGGCGCCACGCCTTGGACGCCGCCGCAGCGACATCCGGGCTTTTGGCCAGTTCCGCAAGGCGCTGGGCGCCTTCCGTTCGGGTCTGGTCGCGGTAGGTCAGGAGCCGCGCATATGCGAGCTGAAGTCTGTTGTCGCGCGGTGCGGCCGCTGCAACCTTTGCAAGCCCGTCGCGCGCCGCGTCATAGCCACCCTCGGTGCCGGACAGTGTCTCGTAATACTCCGCGGCCATGGCCGTTGGTGGCGTGGTGCCCTGAAACAGGCGCTGGTAGCGGCTGACCGCCTCGGCGTTATGCCCCTCCTGCGCCAGGCGACGCGCTTCCGCGAGACCTTGGGGATCGATGCTGCCGACCCGGATGGCCTGCTCTACATTGGCGATGCGCGAATCGTCCGGACGCAGGTCGTGCAGATGGTTCAGCGTCGCCTGCGCGTGGGCCTTATCACCACGCTGCGCCTGAAGTTGCGCCAGCAGCGCCAGTCCGTCCGGGTTGTCCGGTTCAAGGCGAAGCAGGCGGCCGACAGCGCGTTCAGCATCGTCCGTCCGGTTCTGCGAGAACCAATAGTTTGCCTGATCCAGCAACACTTTCGCCGCCTGGCTCGGTTCTGCCTGGGCGGCCGAAGCCAGCAAGGTCAATACGGCAGTCAGTCGGATTGTATGGCGCATCATAGCGTCACTCTGCCCGCGGTTTGGTGCGCGCTATCCGGCGGCCGGCTCGCCAGGCCAATATCCGGTAGAAGACGACGCCAAGTGCCGCCGCGCCGAGGACCATGATAAAGATGATCGCAACCGGCTGATCCTGTAGCAGCCATTCCGGCCACAGCCAGAACGGCAAGCTGCCGACAGCATAGGTCTCGCCGCTGCGATACGACGTCATCGTGCCGCCACCCAGTAAAGCGAGGTCGCCCTGCATGTTGGGAACCAGTTTGGGGTCGCGCATGGCATCGACCATTGCATCCAGGCCCTGCGGCGATGCCGCCAGCAAGGCGACGACGGACCGCCGACCGCTGCCGGGCGCCTGCGCGCCGATCAGCGCCGCCCCGCGATCCGCAAGCGGCGTGGTCGCCGTCGTCATGGCTTCCTGCTTGGTGTCCGTGCCCAGGTGGGAGAACAGATGCCAGATGTCCTGCAACATGCTGGGCATCTCGACTCGCAGGGCGTTGCCCTCGATCCGATAGGGGCTGCGCTCCAGCAAGCTTGACGCGGCGCCGAGATGGGCGAGCGTGCTGACAACCAGCACGTCCTTGTCCGAAATCGAGGCAACGTCGGCGGGGCGGACGACCGTGACGCGGTTCACCGGCTGAAACGTCAGGGCGCCGAGATTGCCCATCAGTCCGAGGAATGCGCTGACCTCAACCGATGTTGGTTGCTGCGGCAGAACGACCGCGGTATCCGAAAGATCGGCCATCCGGGTGAACGGAAAGCCGGAATTCACGAAAAACGCGAGGTTTGGCAGCGCCGTGTAGTGATAGGCGTTGCTGAGATCGAGTGTTGAATCCGGATCGACCCCCATGTGCAGGTCGTCTGGAATGGCGGTGCAGTCACCGCGGTGCAGCGGCCTTGCATCGAAGAACATCTGCAGGTCGTTCTGACCAAACACCATGTAGGTCGGGATGGGCGTGGACCCGGAACGGACCGGCCGCGCATATCCCACGTTGCGCATCACCCAGTCCACCGCCTGATCGGTTGGAGCCAGGGAATAGGTCCGCAGGAAGATGTCATTGATACTGACATCCAGCCGCGACGCCGCGACATCGATTACCGGGCCCGGCGGCGCGCGGAAGCGAATATCGGCCTCAAACGGCCGCCTCCGCCACGTATACAGGTCAGGCGCCGTGCGGAACGGGACATGCAGCGTTCCGGGAACATATCCGACGCCCTGGAGCGCGGAGGCGTCAACAAGTTCACCGAAGCGGATTGGCCGGTCGGTCGGGATCCAGGCCGGTGCATCAAACGGTTTATGGACCGCAAGCGCATCAAGCTTCGCCGAGGCCGTGGCGCCGCTGAGCGTCTGGCTGCCGACCGACATCGTGTTGGCGGCCGCCACAACCTCGGCACCGTCACGGCCGGTGATTACCAGAATGGTTGCAAGTGGATCGTTCGGATTGGGAACCTCTGCAACCACAGGCCCTTTGGGTGGTGGCAGATCAAGACCGGACGGCAGATCCCGCGCCATCGCGACCAGGACGGCGTTGCCCTCACGCGGGGGCTCGTTGCCGACCGGAAACCGGGTGCCCCGGAAGTCGGCCAGCTTGCCAAACCAGGATGCGGTGATCGCCGCTGCCTGCAGGGTCTCGTTGCTTGGGTTGCCGACCAGGATGAAGGGCAGGACCAGTGGCTGGCGGAGGTTGCTGTCGAAGAACGGCTGCGGCAGGCGGGCGAGGTCGCGCCGCGGTGCAAGCCGGACGATGGTCAGGGTCAGGGTTGACTTGTCCGATACCGTTGCCCACAGCAATCCGGAAAGCGGGTCATTGCAATCCTGCACGTAGCGCCCGGTGAACCGGAAATTCAGCCTGTTCCGGTCCTGGAAGAACACCGGGTTGATCGGCATTTCCAGCGGACCGAACTCGGGATGGTTCGGCGTGACCGGGATGGTGCCGACATACTGCTCGTTCAGCGTGACCGTGACGTTGCTCATGTCGGCGATCAGCGCCGGGGACATGGCGCCGCTGAGGGACAGGTGAGCGTCCGTCACCACCTCATCCTGCCTGATACCAAGCAACAGCCCCTGGATCAGGCTTGTTCCCCGCATCGTCATTGGGCCGGCGGCACCGATTTCGCGAAGCGTCAGTGTCTCTGTGCGGGTGTCGCCGGACGGGCTTGCCGCCTGTGCGGGTCGCGGCGTGATCAGCTGCAGTTGCGGCTGAGTGCCAGGCAGCGGCGCGGACTGGGCCGGCGGCATCGTCGGCGCTGTCTGCGAACGCGCCGAACCGGGCCACGCACCCATACCCAGGGAGGCGATGACCAGCATCGCGGCGCCACGCGACAGCGCGCGGGGCCGCAGCACGAGGCTCTGGCGCGCCAACGTGCCTTTCGCGACGGTCGCAGGCGCGGTGGCCTGTTGTGGGCCCAGGTCGGATACGGCCACCAGTTTGCCCGGGGGACGAAACAGGCCGCGAATGCTGACAAGCACATTCCACAGGCTGACCAGCGGGCGATCCATCGGATAGCGATTCCAGTCGATCCAGGCATCGGCACGACCGAACACGGCCTGGATGACGCGACTTTCGTCCGCGATGGTCTCGACCTGCCAGCTTATCTGCATGAAGCGTCGCTCCCACCGCTGGATCTGGGCCGGCAGGACGAGGCGCTGGCTGTTGAGGTCGAATTCAATATGGGCTGCCGCCGGCAGCGCGAGCTCTTCCGGTCGCTCGACCAGAAACGCTCCGCCACCGAGCGAGAGGTTGTGGCTCGTTCCTTCCAGGGTGCGTCCGTCCTCCAGCCAGATCGTGGCGGGCAGGCGCGCCCGGACACGCGCCCGGTTGCGGATCTGTCGCGTTTCCCGGCCGACAGCCAGCGCGGCCAGGACGATCAGCAGGCTGAACGTGACCCAGATCGAGTTCAGCAGGAATGCCTGGAATTCCAGTCGCGTTGTGGTCTGCAGGAACAGTCCATACAGGCCACGCGCCAAACCTAGCATCAATACTCCCGCAAGAATTATGTTGGGATACACTGCGCCCAGGTCGAAATAGCCCTTGGCGAGCAAGCCACCCTTATCGGTGACGTTGAACCGGCCACGCTTCGGGCTGAGCATCGTCACGATGTTGATACGGACCAGGAACAGTGCCATCACGGTCTCATAGATCTCGCTCCAGAAGGAGTGCCGCCAGTTGCCCTGAATACGGGCATTGGTGGCAATCGAGTGGAAGATATGCGGCATCGCGTAGGCAATGATCGCCACCGGGGACGCCGCGATAATATTCTGACCAAGAAACAGGAACGCGAGCGGGGAGGTCAGGAACACCACCCGTGGGATGGCGAACATGAAGTGCAGCATGGCGTTCAGGTAACAGATGCGCTGGCCAAAGCTGAGGCCTGGCCCGAACAGCGGGCAGTCCGTCCGCAGGATTTGCAGCATGCCGCGCGCCCAGCGAACCCGCTGACCGATGTGAAGGATCAGACGCTCCGTTGCCAGGCCTGCGGCCAGAGGCAGACGCAGATAAGCCGATTGCCAGCCCTTGCGGTGCATGCGAAGCGCGGTATGGGCATCTTCGGTCACGGTCTGTGTGGCGAAACCGCCGATTGAGTTCAGGGCTTCGCGGCGGAGCACGGCGCAAGAGCCGCAAAAGAAGGCGGCATTCCAGAAGTCGTTGCTGTCTTGCAGCAGACCGTAGAACATGTTGCCTTCGGCGGGCACGCGCGTTCCCGCGGCAAGATTTCGTTGAAATGGATCGGGTGAGTAGAAATGGTGCGGCGTCTGGATGAACGCCAGGCGCGGGTCGCGTACCAGCCAACCCATTGTCATCTGCAGAAACGCCCGCGTCGGAACGTGATCGCAGTCGAAGATCGCGATGAATTCCCCATCCGTCAGGGTCATCGCATGATTGAGATTTCCGGCCTTGGCGTGGGTGTTGTCCGGCCGGATGATATAGCCGGCCCCGCAGCTTGCGGCGAAATCGCGAAACGCCAGGCGCCGGCCGTCATCCAGGATGTAAACCCGAAGCTTTTCCCTTGGCCAGTCGATTGCCATGGCCGCCAGCACGGTGGCCCGAACGATGTCCAGATCCTCGTTGTAGGAGGGAACGTAGATGTCGACCGTCGGCCAATCTGCGGTATCGGCCGGCAGCGATACGGGTTTGCGCTCCAGCGGGAACACCGTCTGGATATACCCCAGGGCCAAAACGATGACCGCGTAGGCTTCAGCCAGCACAAGACCGCTGGCGATAATGCCCTGTGCCACCGTGTTGAATTCGAGTGTCTCGGTGACGCGCCAGACGATGTAGCGCAGTGACACAAGCGCGGACAGAACCGTTAGAAATAGGGTTGTGGGCCGGCCGGGGCGCCGATTGAAGACCAGGAAGACCACAGCGGTGAAGACCGCGAGGGCAAGTTGTTGATACGCCTGCAGTTCAACTGTCGCCGCCACGAAAGCCAATGCCAGGCCGCATAGGCCCAGGAATGCGATTACGACCCATTCTGCCCGGCGTGGCATGTGGCCGCTGTTACTTAGTAAACGATGAAAAACCCGCCTCATGATGTAGCCTGCCTGCGTCGTAAGTTTGTGTCAGGTATTCGAAGTTTGCGGCTGATTGCGTTGCTTATGGCGATGATGTCCCGGTTTGCCTTCGATGAGGGCGCATAGTCCGCCAGCAGCCTTTGCGCAGCGACGGCTTCACCGACGAACTCGTCCCGGTAGACCGTGCCGATCAGGCGGTCCCCCAGGTGGCGCGACGCCGCATCGGCGATGACGCCACCAAGCCGTGTCCGGGGATCAAACTGGTTAAGAACGAAACTCATGTCGGGCCGCGGCTGTCCGGGCACAGGGGTGCCGTAGCAACTGTCACGCTCTATGGCTGGGATCAGCGAGATCGATGTCGCATCGACCAGCAATACCGTGACCAGAAGATCCGTCCTCGGGAGGATAGCTGCCAGCAGCGCCGAAGGCCCCGGCGCGGTATCAACCACCAGACAGATCGTGGGATCGGACAGGATATCATCGACCTGGCGCAAGATCAGCGATGGGTTTGCCCCGACTGTCATTGACAGAGCCAGATCTTCGTCCATCTGCGACCGGCCATAGGGCAGGACCAGAACGCCTGAATCCGTTTGCCTTGCGCATTGCTGCCAGTCGGGGTTGCCGGCAAGCCGATGTATGAGACCGTCGCCATCTTGTAGTGTGACGCCGAAATGCAGACGCAAGGTGTTCTGCGGATCAAGGTCCAGTGCAACGATCCGAAGGCCGGATCGCGCCAGTGTTGCGGCAACGTTTGCCGCCAGTGTGGTTTTGCCGACGCCCCCTTTTGGCGACGCGAAACAGAGAAGCGGCATCACCGAATCCTCAATGGGTACAGGGGCAACCAAATGTTGCCGCCGCGTATGCTCGACATGCGCCGGACTGTCGCTTCAAAGCCGACTGAAGACGCCCTGTAACCCGCTGGTCGTTGCGGCGGTTTTGCCGCGCGTAGGACCAGCAGCGCTGAGCGTGTGGAACACGCTGCTCAGCGTCTTTCGCGGTGTTCGTTCTTCGCTACGCGGAACGGTCACCGGCCTTGCGGGTGCGATGTGGGGTTCAGGGGTCCGCACCGCCACCCGGCCAGGCGCGGCGAACGTCTCTGTTCGCTCTGCGGCGGCCGGTATCGGCAAATGAGGTTCCGGAACAGGCGCGGCAGGCTGCTCTGGCCGCGCGCTTACAGCCGCAACTTGTCCGACTTCAGGTAAAGCATCGAGCAGAAGCGGAAATGCATGGTTGTTGGCTGGTGCTGTACGAGGATCCGGGCCTGCTTTACTGACCTCCTCAAAATTCCTATATTGCATCGATGGCGCGCCGCATACGGCAAGCGCACGATCTACGTCGTTGTTTGAACCATTGGCCACTTTTGATCTTCTCCTGCCAGGTTCGTACCTGAATGATCTGTAGTGTGTCCGAACCATATAGGTCAGGGATAGGCATCGCAACTATATCTATCGGCTCGCTTGATCGAAAAAGACATAGTTTGCAGCAAGGAGTCTTTCTACTTCCATTATGTAGATGCCGTCCGGTTCTAAGGATTACGAATTGCGACCGATCCGGTACAGAAAATAGGTTTTGGTGACTTTGTTCATGTTCGGTAATATCATTTACGGGGACTCGTCCACAACGCGCAGGAATATCGGCATTTGCATCGTTGCAATTCCGTCAACATACATCCTCCACCGCGCTTTGTGCGCAACGGTTTTCGGCGCAGACTGACAGGATAGGGGACGCCGTGAGCGACACTTTTGTTCCCGGCCCGAGCTGTGCGGTTGCCAGGTCGACGACCGTCCCGCTGGCTGGGCGGGCCTTCGCGGGAAAAAGTGTGCGGCGGGCTAATTGGTGTGCTGCGGATCAGCTTCCCCGGGGCAACGGTGAACGGCGCCCTGTTGGATTGTCGATCTTGCCTGCGCGCTATTCGAACATGGACCTGGTGTGGGTCGCCCAGAGACCGTGAGCTTTCCAGCGACAACCTGCTCCGAACTTGCTGACGCCAATTGTTCTTGATTTGTTCGATCACTCCTGTAAACTCGGCTACATGAGGCAATCGTGGGAGGAGAGGACATCATGATCGAATGCAATCGATGCGGCGGCCCGACCATGTCAGAGACGGTGGTCAAGCTGCGGCGCGGGATTGTCGGCTTTCGTGAGACCCGTTGGCAGGGCGCATATTGCGCAGGCTGCGGTCAAAGCGTCACGGCGCCGGTTCAGGCTGCCATGCCGCCGCAAACCCAACATCGACAGCTTGGTCTGGGCAGATTTCTGCTAACGTGGTCGCGCGGCACGCCTGCCCGCTCAGCCCATGAAAGGCTGGAAACGCTGCACCTCCCGGGGCCGGTGCGTCAAAGCTGGAGAACAGCACGGATGCCAACTTGAAGTCTGCCGGTCGCGGTCAATCGGGGAAGACGGCCAAGGCTGCCCGGCGGAAACCAATCCGCCGTGGAAACGCCCTCAGGGCGGGTTCGGTCGCACGGCCCCTGGTGGTCCTGGTGCTTGCGTTGGCGGTGTTCCTGGTGGCCTTTGTTTGCGACACCGGGGCATTGGGGCGCGTCTTCTGGGCCGCTATCGTCGGTCAGTTCGGGCTGCTTGCACGTCTGGCGGCCTGCGCCGCGTTGCTGGTGCCTGTCTTTCTTGTCGCTGCGAAGCTCACCCGGCCGGCGCCGTCGCCGCCGGCCAAGCGACGGCGCAACGCAACGCCTCGTGGCGCACGCAATGAGGAACAGAGCCCTCGGGCACGGACGGGCGATGGCGAGTTGGTCGATCCGAAGCCCGCGAACCAACGCAGCCGACGGAAAAAGCCGGATCCGGGCTTAAGCAAATCATCCTGACGAGCCAGCAGTTCGCCGCAGCGATCCCGGATAGCAGAAGACCCGCACCGCCGGCTGACCGGCTTTTCCAATAAGAGGTGTCTCAGGTGCGCCTGGCCACCATGCGGCAGATCAAGGGCCGCCGCGTGTGGCGATAGATCGCGTGCGTTTTGCGGTCGATCCAGGGAACCGAGACGAGCCAGAACGGTCCCGCCCCTTGCTTCCGCTCGGTAGTGACCCCATAGACAGCGCCCGATCGACCCCAACAGGATCAGAGACCCATGCCTGCCATCTCCCTGCCCGACGGTTCCGTGCGCCAATTCGATGCGCCGGTTACGGGCACAACCGTGGCGGAAGCAATTGGTCCCGGCCTTGCCCGAGCGGCTCTGGCGATGAAGCTGGACGGCAAGACGGTCGACCTCGGCACGGCAATCGACCATGACGCCTCCGTTGTGTTCATCACGCGGCGCGACCCCGAGGCGCTGGAGATGATCCGCCACGACGCGGCGCATGTGCTGGCCGAGGCGGTGCAGGCCCTGTATCCGGGCACCCAGGTAACCATCGGGCCGTCGATCGAAAACGGGTTCTACTACGACTTCGCCCGCAATGAGCCGTTCACGCCGGATGATTTCGCCACCATCGAGGCCAAGATGCGTGAGATCATCGGCCGCGGCGCGAAGTTCGAGCGGCGGGTAATCGACCGCGACGAAGCGATCGCCTTCTTCCAGGCGAAGGGTGAGAAGTATAAGGCGCAGCTGATCCAGGACCTGCCGCCGACCGAGACGATCACGCTTTACAGCCAGGGCGATTGGATCGACCTGTGTCGTGGCCCGCATATGCGCTCCACTGCCGATGTGGGACCGGCGTTCAAGCTGATGAAGGTTGCCGGCGCGTACTGGCGGGGCGATCACCGCAACGCCATGCTGTCGCGGATCTACGGCACCGCCTGGCGCGACCAGAAGGAGTTGGATGCCTACCTGCACCAGCTTGAGGAGGCGGAGCGGCGCGACCACCGCAAGATCGCCAAGGAGATGGACCTGTTCCATATCCAGGAGGAAGCGGTCGGCTCGATCTTCTGGCATCCCAAGGGATGGAAGCTTTATCGTACGGTCGAAGCGTACCTGCGGCGGCGGCTGGAGGCGTCGGGCTACCAGGAGGTGAAGACGCCGCAGTTGCTCGACCGCTCGCTGTGGGAGAAGTCCGGTCACTGGGAGAACTACCGGCAGAACATGTTCATCACCCAGGTGCAGGACGAGGACAAGTTTCTTGCGCTGAAGCCGATGAACTGCCCGTGCCACATTCAGATCTTTCGCCAGGGCATGCGGTCGTACCGGGAGCTGCCGCTGCGGATGGCGGAGTTTGGATCGTGCCATCGCTACGAGCCCTCCGGCGCGCTGCACGGCATCATGCGCGTCCGGCAATTCACCCAGGACGACGCGCACATCTTTTGCACCGAGGACCAGATCGCGCCGGAGACCGCTCGGTTCATCAAGTTGCTGTCACAGGTCTATAGCGACTTCGGCTTCCCGGATTTCCGCATCAAGTTCTCCGACCGGCCGGAAGCCCGTATCGGCAGCGACGAATTGTGGGACCAGGCCGAGGGTGCCCTGCGGGAAGCGTGCGCGATAGCGGGTGTGACATACGAGCTGAATCCGGGTGAGGGCGCGTTCTACGGCCCGAAACTGGAGTTCGTACTGCGCGACGCGATCGGACGGGACTGGCAGTGCGGCACGCTGCAGGTTGATCCCAATCTGCCGGAACGTCTGGATGCAGAATATGTCGGGGAAGACGGTGCACGGCATCGGCCGATGATGCTGCATCGGGCAATTTTCGGCAGTTTTGAACGCTTTATCGGAATTCTGATCGAACAGTATGCGGGACGTTTCCCGTTGTGGCTGGCGCCGGTGCAGGTGGTGGTGGCGACCATCGTCTCCGATGCCGACGATTATGCCGGCGAGGTGACAAAGGCGTTTGCCGCGGCAGGTTTGGCGGTGGAGACAGACCTCAGTAACCAGAAGATCAACGCCAAAGTGCGTGAACATAGCGTGGCTCACGTGCCGGTGCTTGCTGTGGTCGGTCGAAAAGAGGCGGAAAATCGCACCGTGGCGCTGCGACGTCTGGGAAGCCAGGCGCAGGAGGTACTTTCGCTTCAGGAAGCGGTCAGCAGACTTGCATCCGAAGCGACACCACCCGATTTAATTCCAGGCAACATGGCTTGATTTTAGGCCGTGCTTTCGCGCAAACTGTGGGATGGTCGGCGGCGCATCCGGATTTTCGCCTTGAGATCGCCGCCGCTGATCGCCGTTTAACAGAGACAGGAGAGAACGATAGCCAGAGGACCAATGGCCGCCCCGCCAACACGCGACGGCCCCCGCGTCAACGAGGATATTCGCATTCCACAGGTTCGCCTGATTGATCAGGACGGTGAGATGCAAGGTGTGATGACGGCCCGTGAGGCCATGCAGCGCGCCTTTCAGGCCGGCCTCGACCTGGTGGAGATCAGCCCGAACGCCGATCCGCCGGTATGCAAGATCCTCGACTTCGGCAAGTTCAAATACGAGCAGCAGAAGAAGCGAAACGAGGCCAAGAAAAAACAAAAGGTCATCGAGATCAAAGAGATCAAGGTGCGCCCCAATATCGACGAGAATGATTATCAGGTGAAGATGCGCGCCATGAAGTCGTTCATCGATGAGGGCGACAAGGTCAAGGTGACGCTGCGCTTCCGTGGCCGCGAAATGGCGCACCAGGACATCGGTGTGCGCGTGCTGGAACGGATCAGGGCGGAGATGGACCCGACATCGAAGGTCGAGCAAATGCCACGGATGGAAAACCGGCAGATGGTGATGGTACTGTCGCCGCGTTAACTTCTGTAGGTTGATCATCCAATGCCGATTCTCTCACAGCTCGCGCTGCAAGCCGTCAGCCATCTGATCGCCCGTCGGATGGGCAGCGCCGAGGATGAAGCGGCAACCGTCGCGGACCATCTGGTGCGAGCCAATCTGGCGGGTCACGATAGCCACGGTGTTGGGATGCTGCCGACTTATGTGCGGCTGCTGCACGCCGGGTTGCTGGTGCCCAACCAGACGTCGGAGACGGTGCTGGATGCGGGGGCACTGCTGGTGATCGACGCGCGGCGCGGCTACGGCCAGCGCATGGCGGCTGATGCCGTGCGGCGGGCCATCGCGCGGGCAAAGGAACTCGGCGCCTGCGTTCTGGCATTCCGCAACGCCTCGCATATCGGGCGCATCGGGACTTACGCCGAACTGGCGTCATCCGAGGGTTGCGCGTTTACAGCGTTCGTCAACGTGGCCGACCATCACGACGTGCAGGCGACATGGCAGGCGGCGGAGCCTCGGCTCGGCACCAACCCGTTCTGCGTTGCGGTGCCGGGAGTGGACGGACCGGCGGTCATGCTGGACATGGCAACCACGACCATCGCGGCCGGCAAGGCCCGTGTGGCCTATAACAAGGGCGTCCCGGTGCCGGAAGGCTGCCTGATCGACGCCAACGGCGTGCCGACGAACGACCCGACAGGGTTCATTCGCGACCACACCGGCGCATTGCGCGCGTTCGGCACCCATAAGGGATCCGGCCTGGCCGTGATGTGCGAGATCATGGCCTCGGCGGTCGCCGGCGGTCAGGGAGCCTTCCACGAGGCGAAGGGCGGTGTGCTCAACTCCATGCTGGCGACGGTGATCGATCTGTCGCGGCTGGGCGACCCGAACAAGATCGGGGCGGACATCGAAGCGGTGAAGGCGCACGTGAAGTCGGCTCAGCCGGGACCAGGCTTCAATGAAGTGCTGACGCCAGGGGAGCCGGAGCGGCGTTACGCGACACAGCGGATGGCGAACGGCATCGACGTCGATGACACGACCTGGCGCGACATCAGGGCGGCAGCGGAAAGCATCGGCATCACCACGGCGGAGTTCGATCAAGCGATTGGGGCCAATCGCGGTGCCTGACCTGTCGGCACGCGAGAGCGTTGCCCGTACGCTGGACATCGAGCAGCGCGGTTTGGAAGCCATACGGCAGGCTTTGGGCGGCGAACTGGGTGATGCGTTTGCCGCGGCGGCCGACGTGATCGAGGCAGCCGGTGGCAACGTCATCGTCACCGGGATGGGTAAATCGGGGCATGTCGGGCGGAAGCTTGCGGCGACGCTGGCTTCCACCGGGACACCGAGCTATTTCGTGCATCCTGGTGAGGCGAGCCATGGCGACCTCGGGATGATCCGCGAGCGCGACGTGGTGCTGGCGCTGTCCTGGTCGGGCGAAACCCCGGAACTCTCAGACATCGTCGCCTACGCGCGGCGGTTTGGGGTGCGGCTGATCGCAATCACCTCCAGGCCGGGCAGCACGCTGGGGATGGCGGCCGATGTGGGGCTGTTCCTGCCGGCGGCGCAGGAGGCCTGCCCGAACGGGCTGGCGCCTACCACCTCCACCACCATGCAGATGGTTGCAGGCGATGCGCTGGCGGTTCTGCTGCTGGAGCGGCGCGGATTTACTTCAGTCGACTTCCAGAAGTTCCATCCCGGCGGCAAGCTTGGGGCGCGGCTGTCCAAAGCCATCAGCGTGATGCATGGCGGTCAGGAGATGCCGGTGGTGCCGGTCAGCGCCGGGCTGTCGGATGCCATCATGGAGATGACATCCAAACGGTTCGGCATCACCGGTGTGGTGGATGCGGCGGGTGAGCTGGTCGGCGTGCTGACCGACGGCGATTTGCGACGGGCATTCAAGCGCGGATTCGTCGATGGGCCGGTAACCGAGGTGATGGGCCGCCAGCCGCACAGCGTGGGTCCGGACGTGCTGGCGGTCGAGGTTCTGGCTCAGATGAACCAGTCGCGGATTACCTGCGTCTTCGTCGTCGAGAACCGCAAGCCAATCGGACTGATTCACGTGCACGATCTGTTGCGCATCGGGATCGTCTAAGCGTGGTCCGCGCAGGCGTGATCGATCACAGACCCTGCGCTGTTGCCGAGACGATTGCAGCCTGGATCGCTTGCAGGGACGTCGCGCGATCCTGTGCCGCCAGCGCCTGGCGTGCCTGGGTAATCTGGGTGATCGTCGGGTTGTCGCTTGGATTGCCGGTCTGCCCAAGCGGGACGGATCGATCCAGCATCCGGGTCTGAGCCATTTCCAGTGCGTTCTCCCCTTCCCCGGTGCGGCCGGCTGCCAGCGCGGCCGCGGCGGCGCGCAGGTAGTCGGACGGGCGACTGCCCTCGGCCAGGCCGGGCGCCGGGAGCGGCTGCAACACCTGGGCCTGCTGTGCCATTGCGGCTGTGGAGAGGCCGATCATCAATCCGGCCGCCAAAAAGAGTGTACGCATGAAGCCCTCCTTCCGAGGTCTCTGGTGTCGATCAGCGCCAGCGGCGATGGAACCATAGATATTGGCCTGGATGCTCGCGCACCCAACCCTCGATCACGTCGGTGATCATCTGGGTCGTGGCCGGCACGTCGACCTGGCCCTGTGCGTCACGCGGCAGCTCGAAAGGGCCAAAGCCGTCGATGCGGAACCGATGGTCAGGAAGGCGCACCACCCGAACGCCGACCACCGGGCAGTCGAAACGCCTTGCCAGGCGGGCGATGGACGGGTTGGCCTTGCACCGCCGCCCGAAGAACGTGACGTCCACACCGCGGGAGAAATGTTGGTCGACCAGCATCCCAAGGTGCTCCCCGACAGACAGGGCGGCGGCCATCTCGATCGCCGCCTGTGCCCGCGTGCGGATCATGCGGCCCATCAGGGGGGCACGGATCCGGGTGATCTCGCGAGCGACGGCCTTGTTGTTCGGCATGCGGTAAACCACCGCGGAGGGCATGTTTTGCGCGGCGACGGCCACCGCCGGCAATTCCCAGTTCGCCAGGTGGGCCGAGAAGCACAAGGCCGGCTTGTCGTCATTCTTCAGCGCCAGGAACATCGGCTCGTTTTCCGTCCGAACACGGCTGGCATCGGGATGATCGGGATCGAATGCCGCGATACGGGCCATGTGGACGTACTCGCCGCCGACCCGACCGAGATTCTCCCAGGCGTCGCGCAAGGTGGCCTCGATCCAGGCTTTATCCTTCTCGGGGAAGGCGGCGCGCAGGTTGACCTGGCCGATACGATGCTGGGGCAGAGACGGCCCGATGCGGCGGGCGACGGCGCCGCACACATCCGAAGCCCGGTCCGGATCAGCCCGGCGCAACAGGCGGATCAGCCACTTGACCAGACGGCCGACAATGCGATCCCCGTAAAGCGCAAGCTGGCGTCGCACCTGGGTCAGAGTTCGATCAGCAGCTTGCCGAACACGTCCCGCGATTCCAGCCGTTCGACGCCGGCGCGGAAATCGGGCAGCCCGTAAACGGTGTCGATCACCGGCTTGACGCCCGATGCAATGCGGTCAAGCGCTCGGATCACGGCCGAGATCGGCGACCCAAACGAGCCGATAATGCGGTATTGCTGCTGGAACAGTTGCATCAGGTTCAGGCTGGCTACCGGGCCGGAGGTGGCGCCGCAGGTTACCAGCCGGCCGCCACGCTTCATCGACAGCAGGGAGCCGGCCCAGGTATCGGCACCGGTGTGCTCAAACACCACGTCGACGCCGCGCTTCCTGGTCAACTTGCGAACCGCGCCTTCGAACCGGTCTTCGCGGTAGTTGATGACATGGTCGGCGCCCAGGGCTTCGGCCTTTTCGGCTTTTCCGGCCGATCCGACGGTGGTGATGACAGTGCAGCCGATCGACTTGGCGATGCGGATCGCAATGCTGCCGATGCCGGAGCCGCCGGCGTGAACCAGGATCGTTTCGCCCGGCTGGAGCTGGGCATTGTCGAACAGCATGTGCTCCACCGTGCCGTAGGCGACGGCGACGCAGGCCGCGTCCGGCATGGACACGCCGGCGGGAATTTTGACCAGCAGGCGGGCGGGATGATTGGTCAGGTCCTGGGCAAAGCCGTCGACATGGAAGCCACGCACACCGCCCACATTCTCGCACAGATTGTCGCGACCGTTGAGGCAGGCCGGACATGTGCCGCAGGTCAGCGCCGAGTATGGCACGACGCGGTCCCCGACAGCCACGTTCGTCACCCCGGCGCCGATTGCGGTCACCTCGCAGGCGGCCTCCGCGCCGACGGTCAGCGGATACAACCGCTTGGCGAAGGCCATCCCGCGAAAACCCCATACGTCGATGTGGTTCAGTCCGACGGCCCGGACGCGGAGCTGGACCTCGTCAGCGCCTGGCGCAGGAGGGGCATCACGATCCACCAGCGCGACCTGACGATCGGCGATGAGCTGGAGCGAGCGGATCGTGGTCATGCAGGCGCGGTTCCGAAGGGTTGTGCGGCTGCCCAGTAAGCAGGCTTCGCCGCCAGCGCAACCCCGAGAGGATGTTTTAGCGCGGCGTCCAGATATCGCGCTTGGAACCTAAAAGCCGGTTAGGACCAGCCCGGCCGGCTCAGCGCGTCATCGACGTTTGCACCGGACCCAGGCCGGAAAACACCGTCTCGATACGGTCACCGGGGGAGATGGGGAATTGCCGGGTGAACGAGCCGGTCATGACGATCTCGCCGGCTTTGAGGGTGCGGCCGTAAGCGCCCAGTTTTCCGGCAAGCCATACGATTGAATTAAGCGGGTTGCCGAGAACGGCGTCGCCGGTTCCGGTCGCGACGGTTTCACCGTTGATCGACACGCGCGCCTCGATCGCGGTCAGGTCCGCGGGCAGCGGCGCCGGCGTGCCGAGGATGACGGTTTTCTGCTGGGCATTGTCGGCGAGAGCCAAGGCGATTTGTTCGGTGAAGGGGCCGCGGGTCTCGATGATCTCCAGCGACGGGTAGACGACGTCGATGGCGGCGCGGGCCTGGTCGAGATCGACTGTGCCGGAGAGGTCGACACGCAGCCGCATGCACAATTCATTCTCGAAGCCGGGCGCGATCAGCTCGCCGGGGCTGAACGCGTGGCCGGAGGTTTTGCTGTCCAGCACGCAGCCGAAGACCGGTTCGTGGAACCGAACTGCTGCTGGATCGGCTTGGCGGTCAGGCCGACTTTCCAGCCGATCTGACGCTCACCGCCGGCCGCGCGGCGGGCGATCAAGCCGAGCTGGATGGCGTAGGCATCGTCGATGGCGAGCTTGCCGTAGTAGGCGGGCGGGAAATGGACACCCTGCTGGCGTGCCCGCCAGAATGCCTCGATCAGATCCGAAGTGCTCATGTTTCCCCCTTTGGCGGCGCTTGTCAGGTGCGACCTGGGCGCCTAGCGTCTGACCGGTTTTGCAGTCAGGGGAAGCGTCGCGATGAAACTCCTTGTTGTCCAGGGGGCCGGCATGAATATGCGCGGCAAGACCCAAACCGAGATCTTCGGCACAATGACGCTGGACCAGTACAATCAGCACATCCGGCAATATGGCGAGGAACTGGGGATCGAGGTGGAGATCGTCCATTCCAACATTGAAGGCGAGATCATCAACTTCCTTTACAACGCCTTTGACCATGGCTTCGACGGGGCGTTGGTCAACCCGGCGGGCTTCTCGCGTGGGTATCCAGCGTTGACGGCAGCGATCAGCCAAGTGGGATTTCCGGTGATCGAGGTGCATATCTCCAACCCCGTGCGGCGTGGGCCGGTGTCGGATACGGCGACCGTGAGTCAGGGGATGGTCACCGGCTTTGGGGTTCTGGGGTATTACCTCGCGATGCGCGGCCTGCGCGATACCGCGAAGAAGTAAAGCCGACATACCGATCGTTTCATTTCCAGGCGCCGTTGGCGCGCCGGTTGCGAGCATCTCCCGGCGGCGTGCGGTTCGTGGTCCGCGCTGCGCGCTTTCGGGTTCGCCACTTGAGCAAATGGCGAGACGGGCGGATGATCAGGCCAGATGTCCCAGAAGGAGCCAGTCATGCCCGAGAGCCCGGCCGATAAGGCGATGTTCGCAAACAGCCAGACGCGACTGCCGTTGAACGGCATCACCGTGCTGGACTTGACACTGGCCCGTGCCGGACCCACCGCGGTGCGGCACTTTGCCGACTGGGGCGCCAATGTCATCCGCATCGAGCCGCCGGCCAGCGACGGGGAGGATGTTGCCGGCCGCCGTCACGGCTTTGACTTCCAGAACCTGCACCGCAACAAGCGCGCCATCACCCTGAACCTGAAGTCGAAGGAAGGGCACGAGGCGTTCATGCGCCTGGCGGCCAAGGCGGACGTCGTGCTGGAGAACATGCGGGCGAACGTGAAGCACCGGCTGAAAGTGTCGTATGAAGACGTCAAGGCGATCAATCCACGCATCGTCTACGGCAGTATTTCGGGTTTCGGGCAAGACGGACCGTACGGCCCGCGCGCCGGCGTGGATCAGATCGCGCAGGGCATGGGCGGGCTCATGTCCATCACCGGTGAACCCGGTCGCGGACCGATGCGGGTCGGCATCCCGATCGACGACCTGACTGCCGGCAACCTGCTGGCGATGGGCTGCATGATGGCGCTGTTCGACCGCGAGCGGACCGGTGTCGGTCGCTGGGTCACCACGTCCTTGCTCGAAGCGCAGATCTTCATGCTCGACTTCCAGGCCAGCCGCTGGCTGATGGAAGGCGAGGTCGCCGGCCAGGCTGGTAACGATCACCCGACCGGGATCCCGACAGGCGTGTTTCCGACGAGCGACGGACACATCAACATCGCGGCCAGTTCGTCGCGGGTGTTTACCCGTTTCTGCGAGGCGATTGACCGCAAGGACTGGCTGGATGATCCGGAATGGAAGACCCAGGTCGGCCGCAGCCAGCACCGCAAGGCGATCAACGCCGCGATCGGTGAGATCACCAAGACAAAGCCGTCGAACCACTGGATCGAGCTGTTCGAGGCCAACGGCATCCCGTGCGGCCCGATCTACTCCATCGACCAAGTGTTCGCCGACCCGCAGGTCAAGCACCTCGGCATGGCGACGAAGATGAACAGCCCCTATGTCGGCGACGCCGAAATCGTTGCATCGGCAATCAATATCTCGGGGTTCTCCAAGGCGGTTCGGATGCACACCCCTGATCCCGGGGAACATCAGGCCGAGATCCTGAAAAGTGTCGGCTACACCGATGCGGAACTGGACGACATGCGCAAGAAGGGAGCCATCTGAATGTTGCCGGATCATGCAGAGACCACACCCTTCGCGGGCGGGAAGATGCTGGCGGCGAAGGATGACGGCGTCGGGCTGATCACCTTCAACCAGCCGGAAAAGCGCAACGCCATTTCGATGGAGATGTGGACCGGGCTGGGAGATATCCTGGACGAATTCGCCGAGGACAACAGCGTCAGCGTGGTGATCCTGACCGGCGCCGGCAAAAAGGCCTTCGTTTCGGGTGCCGACATCAGCCAGTTCGAGAAGAATCGCAACAGCGCCGAGGCGCAGGAAGCGTATGACCGCGCAAACAGCGTCGGGCGCAACAAGCTGATCAACTTCAAGAAGCCGGTGATCGCCCGGGTGCGTGGCTTCTGCATGGGCGGCGGGCTGGCGATTGCAATGGCGACCGATCTGCGGATCGCGTCTTCCGACAGCCAGTTCGGCATCCCGGCGGCGCGGCTGTCCATCGCCTATGCGCCCGACGCGGTGAGGCGGCTGATCGACCTCGTGGGGCCGGCGCATGCGCGGATGATCCTCTATACCGCCAAGCGGATCGATGCCGCGGAGGCAGAACGGATCGGCCTGATCAACAGGATGACGACGGAAGAAGCGCTGAACGACGTGGTGCTGGATATCGCGCGTTCGATCGCCGACAACGCGCCGCTGTCTGTCGCAGCATCCAAGTTGACCATCAACGAGATGGTGAAGGACGCCGGCGAGCGCGATATGGACGCGATCCAGCGCGCCATGGAAACCTGTTTCAATAGTGCCGACTACAAGGAAGGCCGCACGGCGTTCATGGAAAAGCGCGCGCCACGATTTGTGGGTCGCTGATCCATCGGGTTAAACGGGGTCCTTCCCGTCACAAGGGACGCCCTGACGTCTGATATGGGCCGGCAGCCCAGCGTTGCCGGCCGTTATCCCTGCAAACAGCCGGTGGAAGCGGCCCCTGGAGGCGAATTGTTCAGGAGCATCATGCACCGTCTTGCAGTTCTGGTCTTCACGATCCTCGCCCCGATAGTCCTAGTGCCGGATCTGGGCTGCGCCGCCGCTTCGGCGGAGGTGATCGATCCGGATCAGGTCCTGAGCTTGCTGGACAGCAAGGTCCAACGACCGGACGACAAGGTCATCGGGCGGATCATCAACGTGTTCATCGACAACGCCGTCCCAAACCGTGCAATCGTCAAGCTTGATGGCTTCATGGGGGTCGGCACACACACCGCCGTCGTGCCGTGGGATTCGCTGCACTTCGATACCAAGGCCGACACGGTCGGGGTGGTTGCGGACCTCGGTCGCGACCAGATCCGGGCAATGGCAAAAGTGAAGCCTTCGGCGGCCACCATACCGCGGGCTGACCCGCAGGCGGAACCTGCCCCGCCGGCTCAGCCGGAGCGTGGCCTGAAATTGATCGACGCAACGTTGAACGGGGCCAACGACAAGGCCTTGGGCCGGGTAACCGATCTGCTGGTAGACCCTGCAGGACAACCCCGGGCGGTTGTCGTTGCGTTGGGAAGCACCTTGGATCCCAAAGGGCGGCAGATCGCCGTATCCTGGCAGGCGATTCATTTCACGCAAAGCCCCGACGGCCCGACCTTGACGACGGCGGTGACCCAGGAGCAGGCGAAGGCCGCCGCCGAGTATGAAACCGGCAAGCCGTTGAATGCCATCCTGCCGCCGCCTGCGTCGCCCCCTTCGCCTGCGTCCGCCGACCAGCCGGCCGCGAGGCTGCGGTGAATCGCTTTTCCAAGCGGCCGGGAAGCGATCTGCGAGGCCTCAGCTGGCTTAACTTCTTCGTCGCCGACGTCCAGACCGGCTTCGGTCCATTCATCGCTGCCTACCTGACCGAACACAAATGGACCGAGGGCGAGATTGGCCTGGCATTGAGCGTCGGCACGGCCACCGCAATGGTGAGCCAGATCCCAGCCGGCGCATTCGTCGACGCGCTGAGCGGCAAGCGGCTCGCGGCGGCCCTGGCGATCCTGGCGATCTCCTTCAGTGCGGTTCTGCTGGCGGCCAGTCCCACCTGGATTCCGGTGTTGATCGCCGAGGTCATGCATGGATTCGCGAGTTGCATGCTGTCGCCCGCTATTGCCGCGATCTCCCTGGTTCTGGTCGGGCAGAGCGGGTTGAGCGAACGGCTCGGCCGCAACGCGCGTTGGGCTGCGATCGGTAACGGCCTTGCCGCGGCCGCAATGGGATGGCTCGGCGACATTGCTTCGGCGCGAGCCGTGTTCTGGTTCACCGCCGCCCTTGGCATCCCCTCGATCTGCACATTGTTCACAGTCGGAGCGGCAAAAGAACCCAGGGCTCCCCGCAAAGCGGCGGTTCGCGGGCAGGCGCGTCCGCCGAGGATCAGCCTGCGGTTCCTGTTCACCGACCGGCGCCTGCTGATCTTTGCCGGCTGCGTGCTGCTGTTCCAGCTTTCCAACGCCGCGATGCTGAACCTCGCGGCCGGCGAGGCGACGGCGCAGGTGGTCGACAACATCCAACTCATCATTGCCGCCTGCATCATCGTGCCGCAGGCCGTGGTGGCGCTGCTGTCGCCCTGGGTGGGTCGTGCGGCCGTGCGATTTGGTCGACGGCCGGTCCTGATCCTGGGGCTGATCGCCCTGCCGATCCGGGCTCTGTTGTTCTGCGTCGTCGACGATCCGGCCTTGCTGGTCCCGATCCAGGTGCTTGACGGTATCGGCGGTGCAATGATGGGGGTCATGTTGCCGCTGATCGCAGCCGACGTGGCCGGCAAGAGCGGGCATTTCAACCTGTGCATCGGCGCGATCGGGTTTGCCGGCGGGATCGGCGCCACCATCAGCACGTCGATGGCGGGCCTCGTCGCCGATTCGTTTGACCCGCAGGTTGCGTTCGTCGTGCTTGCAGCCGCCGGACTCGGCGCCGTGCTTTTGGCCTGGGCGGCGATGCCGGAAAGCCAGGTGAGCGGCGATATAAGCCCGGACACAACCGCCGGCGATAAATTTCTGCGAAATACCTCAACCGCCGGCTGATGTCGTAGCAGACCCGAACCGCAAGCTATGCTACTGACGGCGCATGACCGGGGAACGTCGACACTGCCTGCATCTGTTGGCGTGCGCACTGGGGACTTTGCTGCTGGCAGCGGGCGTCAGTTCGGGGGCACAGGCGCGGTCCCGCAAGCCGCACGCCGCAGCCCGGCCGGTCCACAGGCATCGACCTTCCGGTTCCCGCGCGCAGCACTCCAGGCCGGTTATCGTGATCGACCCGGGTCACGGCGGCATCGACCCCGGTACCGTGGGCCGCAGTGGCACGCTGGAGAAAACCGTTACTTTGCATACTGCGCTTGAGCTTGCGCGTGTGTTGCGCGCCAGTGGGCGCTACCAGGTCCTGCTGACGCGGAGCGATGATCGTTTCGTGTCGCTCGCAGACCGAGCGGTGTATGGCAGGATGCACGGGGCGGCGTTGATCATATCGCTTCACGCCGATGCATCGCCGGATCGCAGCGCCCGCGGCACCAGCGTCTATATCCGTTCGGACGCGGTGGCCGGTTCGCGCTTGAAAGGCCACTCGCCGGGCCTTGCGGAGATGGCGCAGGCGCTCGGCAAGCCACCTGCCGCACAGGCCGGATCCGCCTGGCTGCAATACTCGATCATCGATCGGCTCAACGATGCCATGGAGATGACCGCCGCGCCGGCTCGCGCGGCGCATTTTTGGGTGCTGGCCAATGAAGACATTCCCGGCGTCCTGGTGGAAATGGGCTTCCTGTCCAACCGCCAGGACGAGGCGCTGATGCGCAACGGGCGGCACCGGCTGTTGATCGCGCGGCTGATCCGGGACGCCATCGACAGCTATTTCACCAGCATCGCGCATCACCCCGGATTGCGGACGTAGCGCCAGCCACAGACGCCCAGCGATAGGCCATGGGCTTGTTGCCGCAGCTACCCGGCAGTATTGGCTTGGCAGCCAATTCAACAGGATGCCCCGAGATGTTCGAACTGCCTGAAGAGCACCAGATGCTGAAGGATCTGGTGGCCAAGTTTATCGACCGCGACGTGATCCCGATGGAAAAGGGCGTGCTGGCTCGGGAAGCCGCCGGTCAGAAATCCGGGCCGTCGCCCGACGAAGAGGAGCTGATCCTTGCCAAGTGTAAGGAACTTGGCCTGTGGGGGCTGGACGTGCCTGAGGAATACGGCGGCGCCAACCTGCCCTACTCGGCGCTGGTCGGGGTTTATGAGGAACAGGGCCGCACCTGCCTGACCTTCACCTTCCCGCCCGACAGCCCCAACCTGCACATGCTGATCGCCGCCGCTAACGATGAGCAGCGGCGGAAGTACCTCGAACCCTATGCGCGCGGGGAAATGCATTCCTGCATTGCGATCTCCGAACCGGGTGCGGGCGGCGATCCGGCGGGGATGACCACGCGGGCGGTGCGGGACGGTGGCGACTGGGTGATCAACGGGCGGAAGATCTGGGTGAGCCGGGTGCCGCAGGCGGATTTCGTCATCGTCATGGCGCGCACCGGCGAGGGCAAGCGGGCTGAGGGCGTCACCGCATTCATCGTCGAACGCGGCACCAAGGGCTTCATCATCGAACGTGAAATCCCGATGATCGGCGGCCAGCGCACCTATGAGCTGATCTTTGAGGACTGCCGCATCCCGGCTTCCCAACTGCTTGGGATCGAGGGCAAGGGCTACGCCCCGATGCAGTTGCGCCTGACGGTGCG